>CAYTKR010000043.1:0-36541 GCA_964438295.1 uncultured Anaerolineales bacterium | reverse complement strand
TACTGTTCTACAGCCTCTACGCCTGGATATTTATAACCAAGCTGCCGCCTCTCTTTGGGTTACAAGGCAGCATTGTCGAAATTACCATTGCTGAAATCGCCAAAAGTGTTTTCATCTATCTGGGAATTCCCTTCCTGGCTGGCATGATCACGCGCTTTGTGTTGATCAAAGCAAAAGGGAAAGATTGGTACCACCAGCAGTTTATCCCCAAGATCAGCCCCATCACGTTGATCGCCCTGCTCTTCACTATTGTTGTGATGTTTAGCCTGAAGGGCGACCTGATAGTGCAGATCCCCCTGGATGTGGTGCGCATTGCCATCCCGCTGGTGATCTACTTCGTGCTCATGTTCCTGGTCAGCTTCTGGATGGGGCGCAAGATCGATGCCGGGTATGAAAAGACCACCACGCTTTCATTCACCGCGGCTAGCAACAACTTTGAGTTAGCTATCGCGGTGGCCGTGGCCGTCTTTGGCATCGACTCTGGCATGGCCTTCGCGGCTGTGATTGGCCCCCTGGTCGAAGTGCCCGTCTTGATCGCGCTGGTCAACGTGGCCTTTTGGTTTCAGAAGAGATTATTCGTTTAATCGATTTCAAAAAAAAATGGGTGCGTGCTAGCGCTTTGCGCTAGCACGCACCCATTTTTTTACTCACACTCATCAGGGCAGCCTTCTGAATGCCAGCCACTGTCACCCACCCTTGCCATTCCCACTTCTCCAGCCCGCGTAATAGCAAACTTCACACCAATAGGACCAAATATTTGCACAATGAAGGTAGTGGCTGTAATTACACAAATAATCAATGTCCCCAATTCTACGCCTTCTTGCCCTAAAGCACCAAACCGCGTGCTCGAAGCAATTGCCAGCCCAATGGCTACACCAGCTTGAGATAACAAGCCTAATCCGAGGTTATTCTTAACCTGAGGTTCTGCTTTCCCCACATTTCCCCCTATCCAAGCACCCGAATATTTTCCAACGCTACGGAGAATTACATAGGCAACACCCAAAAATCCCATGGTTGGCAACAAATCAACCTGGAAGAGTGCGCCTACTAGAGCAAAGAAAAGAACATAGATAACGGGTCCAGCTTGCTCAATTGTAAAGCGAATACATCTCCCATGCTCCTCATCGAAATTGATTACTACAAAGCCCATGACCATGGTTGTCAATATTAATGAAAATCCCATAGCTCCAGAGATGCCAACGCAGAGTAGGACAAATCCGACAGACACGGCCATAGAGTCGTGCATACTCTTCATTTGCTTCAAAATCAAATTCAGAATTGAACCCGCTGCAATACCAACGATCAATGAACCTCCGATCTCAATAACCGGATGTTCAATCATTTGGATTAATGAGGGGACTCCAGATCCTGTCATCAGGCTTTCGGCATAGGAAGCGGCAAAGAAGTACAACAATAAAGAAAATGCATCATCTAGGCCTACGACAGCAATAAGGCTGGTAGTTAGGGGGCCTTTCGCATCATATTCGGCCAGGACATCAACGGTTGCTGCGGGGTCGGTAGCGGCTGAAATTGCTCCAAAGATCAAAGCAATATGTAATGAATTCGTGATCAGATAGATGCCCCCGGTAACAAGAAGAAACGTCACAACCGACTCAAATAACAAGAAAAACAAGATCGATCGTCCCTTCTTTCTTAATTCATCAATTCTCAGGTGACTGCCCATATCGAAACCGATCAACCCCAGAGCAATTTCACTGATAAATGTAAGTTCTTTGGTCAATTCTAGTGGGATTAGATTTAGAAACGAATTCCCCAATAACATCCCCATAATGATAAAACCCACCACCTGAGGGAGTCCTAATCGCTGAAAAATTTTGCTACCAAGAAATGTCGCCGCAAGTAGAAGTCCAATGGTTGTGATGATATTGGGCTGATAATGGATGCCAAGGGATTCAAAAAAGGTTTCCATGTTCCCTTCCATATCTCAATATTTGAATGTTTTACCTAAGTTTTCGGGGGAACTTCTGGGGTAGTCCCCAGAGATTCGGTTCTTAAAGTATCAGTATACCGAAGAGCGTAAGCAAGGAAAAGTGACAAAGGTCACGGCAGGCGAGTGGAGAAATCGTCTATTGTGTAAGTCCCCTGAACTTCGATCCGACTGAGATAATAGATCGTCCCCCAGGTGTGTCGAGACGATTCCCCCAGGCCCACTGCGCTGTAATAACCAAATTCCACCAATTTGTCAGCGATCCCCCCGTTCATAGCGCCAAACGGATAGGCAAAGGTTGTCACCCGGACCTCTAGCGCTTCTTCGAAAGCGAGGCGTGATTGCAGCAATTCGCCTCGCAAGCTCTCTTCTGGCAGGGTGGTCAGGTCTTGATGGGTCATCCCCTGGCTCCCGACCTGCCAACCCAGGGCCGTCATCTCAGAAATTTGCTCAGGCGAGAGAAATCCATCCGAATGCAAACGGTTGCCCGTCAAATATAGCACCCCGACAAAACCCATCTCCTGCAAGATCGGGAATGCCTGTTCGTAGATGCTTTCATCGCCACCATCGAAAGAGATCACCACCGGATTGGCAGGCAATTGCCCCCCATTGATCAGCACCAGGGTAAACTCGGAGATGGTGATAGCGTTGTACCCTTTCTCACGCAAGTAATTCATCTGCGCTCGAAACTCATTGGACGAAACAGAATATCGGCTCGGCGGATCGCTTTCAGCAATGCGATAATACAGAAGTATGGGTGCCACCAGTTCGCCTGGGGAATGGTTCACCAAAGTGGCCGTGGGAGTGTAAAACGGTGTTGGTGTGAAAGTGGGAGCAGATGTTAATGTTGAAGTGGGTACCTGGGTTGAGGTGGGTACCTGGGTTGAGGTGGCTGTGCTTTTTACCTCTGTGGGGGTAGCCGATACCTCAAGCGTTGGATTCACCCCAAAGGGAGTCAGCACATCCCGTTCCTCAGATGGAGGTGCTTGTAGGGTGCAAGCGGACGTCAGAAGCAGGAAAAACCCGAAAACCAGGATGTTTTTTTTCATCGATGCTCGATTTGATGACCGGCTGCCTGGAAGGCCTGAATAGCCTCCGCTACATGGGCCGCTTTGACCAATAGATAATCCGTGTCGAATGTGGAGAGGACGAATATGCTGACACCCGCCTTTGCCAGCGTGCTCGCCAGGGATGCCAGCACGCCCACCATGGAGAACTCCAGCGGACCGGCAACTTTGATGGCCCGCCAGCCTGGCTCGTTGCGAACATCTGCGGGGATACGGTCGCTCTGGCAGACCAGGGTAAGCTCATCGGGTGTGTTAATGAACGCGGTAAGATCACCGCCTTGCGCCCATGCGTCATATGGGATTGGTGCATCAGGAGGAAGCTGACAAATGGTGTACTCGTTGAATAGTACCTCGAGTGTCAATTTCATATCCAACCCATACATGGAGCAAATTCAATCAAAAAGGAACACTTCCACTAACTCTCCCGCTGAGAGCCCCGTCGCATCAGCAGGGATCTTGAGCAATCCATCGGCGCGCGAGAGCGTGAAGATCAGATTGCTCTTGCCGAAAATGGGCTCAGCACGCCAGCCCTCACCCTCCCCCCCAAGGGAGATAGTAGAGGGCCGTAACAATTGCACCGGAACCCAATCCTCACGTCCGGCCTGGGAGGGCAAATTAATGGTCAACGTCGCTTGCATACGCGCCTGCGGTCGAGTGGTTTTCTCCCCCTGGAGGGCTTTGATCGTCGGGGCGACGAACAAGTAAGTGTTGACCAGCGCGCTAACTGGGTTGCCTGGCAGCCCAATCATCGGGACGCTATCGCAGACTGCCAGGATGGTCGGCTTTCCTGGGCGGGTATTGACGCCATGCACCAATACGCCAGGTTTGCCCAGTTCGTCCAGGATCTGCGAAGTCAAGTCACGCGTGCTGGCTGATGATCCAGCTGTGACCACGACTAGATCGCATTCAGCTTTGGCACACTCAGCCGCGGCGTACATCTCTGGGTAGGTGTCTGGGATGATGCCATAATGCACAGGCTCCCCACCGGCATTTTCAACCGTGCTGCTCAAGGTGTAGGCATTGATATCGCGCACCTGCCCGGGAGATGGTTTCTGGCTGGGATGAATGACTTCGTCCCCACTAGAGAGAATGCCCACCTTGGGCTTACGGGCCACGGTCACTTCGGTGAAGCCCAGGGCCATCAAACCGCCAATTTCTGCGGGGCGCAAACGTGTTCCCTGGGGAATGACTTCTTGGCCGCCTTGGACGTCTTCCCCAATCTCGATGACGTTTTCTCCGACAGCGACAGCCCGCAGAATTTCCATTTCATTGGAACGCGCGGATTGGGTGTATTCAAGCATCACCACGGCGTCAGCGCCTATCGGCAGCATCCCACCGGTGTGGATCAGCAAGCACTTGCCTTTCGAGAGGAAAATCGCAGGCGCCGCACCCATGGGGACCTCGCCCATCAGCTCCAAATAGACCGGCAGACTCTCGCTCGCCCCAAAGGTGTCGGCTGCCTTTACGGCGTAACCATCTACAGTGGTGCGCGCGAATTCAGGCAAGGGATGTGGAGCAGTCACTGGGGAAACCAGCACCCGCCCCAAAGCGCGTTCCGTCTCAACTAGCTCGGGAACAAGATCTGCTTGAATATTATCGAGTAACTTCTGGAGGGCGTCGGCCGGAGGGAGAAGAGTCAAGAATTCAGGCATAAAGACATCTCCAAATTTTGAGGCATCAAACGTGCTAAGAACGCTTCATGCGCCAAAATTTGATTTGTTCGATAGATGGATCTAGGCTTCTAATGAGTCCAATAAGAAAAGGTCAGCAGATAGACGGTGATGCCATAGGTCAGGATTGCGGTCAAATTGAGGGCGCGCCAGTGCGGCTTGGCTCCAGCTGCAATGCGCGTTAAATACCAGATCAGGAAGAGGCCTAATGGCAAAGCCAAAAAGGCTGGCATGGCAATGTCGTTGGGCAAGCCTAACAACAAGGCTACGCCCAATAACAGGAAAGACGAGAGAACCAGCAGGTTGATCAGACGCATTCCTCGTTGCCAACCCAGACGGACCAAGAGCATCGGGCGATCATGTTTGAGATCCTGGCCATAGACCTGGAATTCGAAAACCAATAACATGGCATAGTGCAACAGGGTCAGAGGGAATGTACTCATCGAGACCAGTCTATGAAGGCTCCCACCTTGCAACATAAAGGCCAAGGCAGGCACGAAATTCGCCAGCACGATTGAAGGGACCAAACCGCGATAGATGCTATCCGCCAGGCGGAACGGCGGCAGCGCGGAGGCAAATGCACCCAGGGCAATCAGCGCCATGACAATAAACGTTCCAACAGACGCTGAGCCAGAGCGGATCAAGAGAACACTGAAAGACGTCGTCAGGGTCAGCGCGGTAATACCAACCCAAAGGGGGATATCTCGAACCAATCGCTGCTCTCCGGATTGGGTTTCATTGGGTGCCTCCCGCAGATCAGCGAAATAGGCATACAAGGTATGTGCGCTTAGCTGCAAGCTGATCAACCAGGCTAAGCCCAGTGCGAAACTATTTGCATCCATGGTTGCGCCTAAATAGCGGGCAATGCCAACGCCGAGGGTATACAAGAGCGTCGCATCCAACAATAGCAAAGGCCGGGATATTTGGAGGAGATTTCGAAAATTTGTCATATAACTCGTGAGCGAGTTAGAACGTTCAACCGTTTAAACGTTCCAACGTTTCGCGGATTTCACGCTGGTGAATTTGATTGTGACGGTACATCAGTTTGACGATATCTTCGATCCGCGCCATACCCAACCAGGGGTGGCGGCCAGTTTTTTCGAGGTCTTCGTCGCTGAATTGGGATACTTTCTGGATGGTGTCCTCTCTAGCAGCTAGAAACTTATCCATCATTTCGACTGGGGATACTCCCTCGAGCTTTCCAGCATTGTATTCGTTATAGGAATCTAGATCAAAATTCTCAGGCGAACCCTCGCCTGTCTCAACTATTCTCTCGACCAGTCGCAACATGCTGCTTTCAGCCATCACAAAATGGGCCATGATCTGGCTAATCGTCCAGGAGGCTCCTTCAGTGTAGATTTCCACATCCCACTGATGGGGATTCAGCGCGTCAAAGAAATCTTTGGATCTTGTGGCCGAACTTCGCAGACGCTTGCTTAGATGCTCGCTCCGTTTACTCATAAGATCAGTTTCTCCACTACTACATTGAACACCAATATTCGCGAGATAGTATACCCTAAGAGGATACCGATAGGCAGTCGGCAGTAACAAAAGGGGTCTCTGGGAAACGCCGTGGGAATATCCAGATATAGGGGTCGCCCCGGCAATTCCTAGTGCACAACCGGCGCAGATGGTTTGAAAAATCATGTCGTTCACATTGATTGATGTTCACCCTCACCCTGACCTTAGCTGCGCTGCGGTCTGTCCCTCTCCCAGTGGGAGAGGGGTTGGGGTGAGGGCGAGTCAGAACACTCAAACTTTCAGCACCGAAGCTGCCCTAGAGAGCCAACATCAGCTCTGTCACACAAACCGCACGCGGGTGGTATAATCCGTCGGTCTTGTGAAAACATCAAGGAGAAAATCTATGGCTGACCCCCGATTAGTAAAATTAGCCAAATTATTGGTAAATTATTCTGTGAAGATCAAACCCGGTGACTGGGTTTTGGTACGCGGCGATGTGATCGCCGAACCCCTGGTTTCAGAGGTCGTTCGACACGTCGTCAAAGCTGGCGGCAACACCTCTGTGCAACTGTCCAGCGACGACCTTAACGAAGCCTTCATGTCGGAGGCCAGTGAGGAACAACTCAACTGGGTTTCCCCTGTTAATAAAATGCTCTATGATGAGGCCGATGTGCTCATGGCAATCCGTGGCACATCCAACACCCGCGCCCTGACTGGTACCGACCCCGAGAAAGAACGCATTAGGGCGGTGGCTCATCGCGACCTCACCGAAACCTATATGCGCCGTTCTGCGGCTAAGGAGTTGCGCTGGGTGGGCACCCAGTTCCCCTGCCCGGCTTATGCTCAAGAAGCCGATATGAGCCTGCGGGACTATGAGGATTTCGTCTATGCGGCCACCTTCTGCGACAAAGATGACCCCATTGCTGAGTGGCAGCGCATCCACGACGAACAGCAGAATATCATCGATTGGCTGGTGGGCAAGAAGATCGTCACGGTAAAAAGCCCCAACGCCGACCTGACCTTGTCCATCGAAGATCGCACCTTCATCAACTCCGATGGCGAGAAGAATATGCCCAGTGGGGAGATCTTCACTGGGCCCGTGGAAGATTCCGCCAACGGCTGGGTGGAGTTCAATTATCCCGCAATCCGCAGCGGGCGCGAGGTCGAGGGCGTGCGCCTGGAATTCAAGGACGGTAAAGTCGTAAAGGCCAGCGCCGAGAAGAACGAAGAATATTTGCTCTCACAACTCGAGACCGATGAGGGCGCAAAATTTCTGGGCGAGTTCGCGATTGGCACCAACTACGGCATTCAGCAGTTCACCAAGAGTATTCTCTTCGATGAAAAGATCGGTGGCACTTTCCACATGGCTGTGGGCGCTGGCTACCCAGAAACCGGCAGCCAGAACAAATCCAGCATCCACTGGGATTTCATCTGCGACGTGAAAGAAGACAGTGAAATCCGCGTCGATGGGGAATTGCTATATAAAGATGGGCAGTTTCAAATATAAAGAATTGGGCAATAGCTTTCATACAAAAAACTCCCCCGTAGAAACTAGAGATCTACGGGGGAGTTCACTTTTGGTTAAATTTGGCTATTCTTCTTCGGCAAATATTGATACAAATGGAGCATTTAGATTACATACTGCGAAATTGTCATAATACGTGTAAGAATCTGCCTTCCAAAAGTCCTGTTCGATAGCAAAGAATCCCTCGGATATGGGGTCTGGGTCCGTCCAAGAGCCCATCATTCTCCCATCGATCCAAAGTTGATTATCTCCCTGGTAGCTGACCAACTCGTACGTATGCCAGTTGCCATCATTGATATTCTTGTTCCATTGGAAAACTGTGACGAAATTATCGTCAATCATCCGATCAAGACGTCCACCGGCATCAGTCCCGCCGTAGATAAAGGCATAGTAGGCGTTATTCCAGTCCTCAGTAATGTGCCATCTGACATGGTGGTGCATATGGCCGAAGTTCTTAGCTTCAAAGCGCAGCACAGAATCTCCAAATGATTGGTCCTGATATGCAGCCGTATCACTATGGGCGTTATCACTCAACCCCCACATATGCAGGATCAGATTGCCCTCGTTTTCCGGTTCAGGAATGATCGCGACACCGGGTACGTTCATCTCGATTTTCATCATCACTTGACTCCACCCAGCCATAGTGCCACTCTGGATATCTTGCACGTAGGCTAGATCTTCATCGGCTCGGCAAACCTCAGAAGGCAGCTTCCCAAATTCGTCTCGTTCGAGTGTGAAATTGACAGAATTTTCACCCTTCTCGATCACCAAAGAATCGTCTAAGATGAAGTATCCGGGTGCATCAACTTTGAGGGTGATATTTGCACCAGGAAGATCTATCCAAGATGCTGAACCCGATGAGTCGGTATTCTGAGTAGCCTCATCAAGTTCACCCAACTCCGGAATATTTATCTTGGCATTGGGTATGGGATTGCCTTCAACATCGGCAACACTAATTGTCAGGTTGAGACCAGTCTTTGGGCGCGGGATCGGCTCGAAGGGCGCTGACAACTCACAAACCGAGAGATCATCATAATAAAAAACCGAATCCCCTTCTGGATATGGCTCGAAATTGATTGTTCCTCCCTCCCAGGGGTCAGGATCCATCCAGGTAACCGTCTCTTTTCCATCAATATACACAGAGACTGTACCTTCATAAAAACTGTATTCAAGCAAATGCCATTCATCCCAGCCCATATTGCCTACGAACCCAACGTCCAAGTGATTGGAGGGAATCCACTTGGCGAGATGCATATCATTATCTAAAGACAAGAGATAGCGGATAGAAAGATCTGGCATATCGTACCAGCGGAAATTAACATGACCCCCGCCGCTACCCACATGTTTAAACTTCAATCGCCAGACGGAATTATTGAAGGTGTAGGTTTCTTGATCCAGCCAGGCCATATTTGCGCCCTCACGAGCAGCAATCACTAAGTCGTCGGGGTTTCCTGGATCGCCTTCCAATGACCACCCAGGCAAATTGTTATCGAAGACATCCCATTCCTGAGCACTCCCATCCTGAAAGTCATCAACATAAAGAAGTTTTTCACCAGGAGCACAGGCATTTATAACCAGCAACCCATTAGGATCAAGGCCCAGTGTTGCACTAAGTTCATTGGGCCCTCGATCGATTGTTTCAGTAACTTCACTGGGGAAATAGCCCGGAGCACTGATAGAAAGGGTCACCGTTTCACCTGGAAGATCCCTGAAGGATGCCAATCCATTCTCATCAGTGGTCTGAAAAGCACCGGCAATATCTATTATTGCACCCGAAACGGGGTTGTCTTCCTCGTCAACGATCATCACATTGGCATCGAAGGGGATTGGTGTTGGTGTGGATGTGGGTGTGGACGTAGGCGTTGGTGAGGGAGTATTGGTTGGCTCAGGTGTAAAGGTAAGTGTAGGGGTCAGCGTCCAGGCTGAGGCGGTCATCGTGGCGATTTCTTCAGACGAAGGACCACAACTGGTGGCTAGCAGAGTTAGCATTGCAATGAGCAACAACGATACTATAGTGCGTTTCATCGGAATCCTCCAAAAGATATTGTTAATTTTCATGGCGACAAAAATCAAACTATATCACTATACAAAAAGACACACTGAATTTCTATAGTACTAAATTACCAGTATGTCTTCCGCAACGGTGAACCGAGTGAGATGGGATCCGATTCGTTCAGTTTAGTTATTGGTTATCCTATGCCATGGGAATCAAATCTTGATACAATGCAATTACCTGTCTAGCGATATTTCTCCAGGCGTAATCCTGCGCGAAGGCGGCTGCCTGTCCAGAGAGTTTGTCGTGCAGCTCACGATCTTCGAGCAAAGTTGTCAGGCGCTCGCTAAGGGCATCCATATCGCCTACGTTGATGTGGTAGCCGGTGACTCCATCTTGCACCAGGAAGGCCAGTCCACCCACCTGTGAAGCCACCACCGGGGTACCGCACGCCATGGCTTCTAACGCCACCATTCCAAAGGATTCATAATGTGAGGGCATGATCACTGCCTCCGCAGCTGAGTAATAGTAAGGCAGGGTCTCCTGGCTGCGCCGGCCCAAAAAGGCCACAAAATCATCCAATCCATTCCTGGTGCTCATGGTTTGTAAGCGGGACATCTCGTCCGTCATCTCTGCGCGCTTGGCGTGAGGATCACCGCCAATGATCGCTAAATACAATCGATGATCACGAAGGGTGCCTTTTCTGGCCATCAGGCCAATCGCTTCGATGAGGGTATCGATCCCTTTGAGCGGCTCGATGCGCCCCACGAATAGCAGCATTTGGTTGTCCGGTGGAATGCCGATATATTCTTTGGCTTCATCGGAGGGAATGGGATAGAAATGACATGTATCCACACCAGGAGGGATGATCTCAATTTTGTCCGTATCAGCCTGATATAGCCATTGCAATTGGGCTTTTTCAGCAATAGTAGCCGCAATAACCCGGTCCGCCATGCGCAGGACCTCATATTCACCTTCGAGACGGTAATCTCCCTCAGCCTCCTGCTCGTTTTGGGCGATGCGCTGTTTCATCAATCCCAAGGTATGGAACATGTGCACCACCGGCACACCCCAGCCTGCTTTCAGTTCCTGCGCCGCAATTCCCGACATCCAATAATGACTGTGGATGAGATCGTACTTGAAGTTCTTTTTCACAGCAAATTTTTGAATGTTGTCAACAAACGTGGGAATATACTTGGCAAGCTCCTGTTTAGGTAATGGAACTTCTGGGCCAGCGGGCACATGCACAACCCGGTTGCCATACCCCAGATCATGCGAGACGTGAGGGACGTGTTCGTCTTGGGAGCGAGTATACACATCAACGGCGATTCCCATGCCGCCTAATTCACGGGTCAGCTCGCGCACATAGACATTCATCCCCCCCGTATCTTTCCCGCCCAAGATCGCCAATGGGCAGGTATGGTATGAAAGCATTGCTATGCGCATATTACTCTAATACCATTGCTCCCAAAAAAATCACAACGTTCACCTATATCCTATCTAACTTTCTCACTTGCACTCTTGCCCACTTGCATACTTGCTCACTTGCCCACATGCTTGGTATAATCCTGCCCGCGCCACTGTAGCTCAACGGTAGAGCAATCGCTTCGTAAGCGATAGGTTATGGGTTCGATTCCCATCAGTGGCTTTCTTGATTCATACGATTCTTTTTCTTCAGCGTTAGTATAACGCTTGCCCGCTTTGATTTGCCAGGTGCATTGTAGCATAAGCAGGGGTTTTCGATGCCAATGATACAATGTGTATTCCAATTTCTGATACTATTCCTATACCAAGGATAACGTTATGACAGAGATTCTCAATTTGATCCGAAGATTATTCAATATCGTATCGCAAAACATCTTAATCCTCAGCGTGCTGGGTGCTATGTCTCTTTTGGCGCTCTATTTGGGCAGAAAGCAGCTAAAAAGATTGCATCAGTTTCTCTCTCGGAACTTGTTCTATCCAATTGCGTTGGGGACGTTTCTGGTGTTCTTCTTCTACTTTGGCAGGGTCTTCATCAGCCGTGATTTCATATTCAAGAACCTGATCTGGAATTTGTTCCTGGCATGGTTGCCCTATCTATTCAGCTTGACCATCACAGGCATCCACCGGCTGCGGCCGCGCTGGTGGTGGGCTCTGATCATTCCCGGGGGATTTTGGCTAGTGTTCCTGCCGAACTCGTTCTATATCGTCACAGATTTGATCCATGTATCTCAGCGTCAATCGATCCCCGTTTGGTACGATGCTGGCCTGATCGCAATCACCGCCTGGACGGGCATATTCCTGGCTGTGATCTCCTTGCATGCTGTTCAGGGCGTGGTACGTGATTATCTGGGACACTATGCTGGGTGGGGATTCGCCCTGATCGTAATCGGTCTGAGCGGATATGGGGTCTACCTGGGGAGATTTTTGCGCTGGAACAGTTGGGATTTACTCCTTGAGCCTGCTGAAATCCTTTCAGATACCCTTTCGCCTCTTCTGCATCCCATCAGCTATGCCGATAAGATCGGCTTTATGGTCATGTATACCTCTCTCTATCTGGTAACCTATCTGACCTTTTCCTGGCTGCGACCATTTGCTTCAGCACGACAAGTTCAAGCATAGTTTTGCTGCATTCGTTTATCATGAATAATAAAGTATAGCGAGAATACCAATCAAGGAACTTATATTTAGGAGTTATGCACTTGAAGATGGGTTTTCTGGGAATAGGGGGTAGGTGCTCGGCCCCCACCCCCTATTCCCAGATATTCCCCCCCGAACTGCGTAAGTTCTAATACTTTTAATCAGGAGAGCAACATGCGCGTATTCATTGCCGGAGTTATGCAAGGATCGATAAAGAGCAAAGGCATCACAAACCAGGATTACCGCCGCATCATTTGTGAGGCGATTCTGGAGGTTCACCCCAAGGCTGAGGTCATCGATCCCTTTTCTATCTTTCCTGATAGCCCTGAATACGACGACCAGCGCGCCAGTCAGGTGCTCCTCGATATGGCCCGAGAAGCTGGTGACTCGGACATTGTGGTCGCCTACCTGCCTGTGGCCAGCATGGGCACTGCCTTGGAGATGATCCGCGCCTTTGACAACCGCAAAACGGTAATCAGCATTTCACCCATGGCAGAGAATTGGGTGGTGCGCTCGCTCTCAGATTACATCTTCCCAACCTTGGAGGAATTCATTGCCTGGGTGCGTGCTGGCGGATTGGCAGATACCGTAGAAAGTTCGCCAAATGGAACCCAAAATTGAGGACATCTATGAAGACGATCTCAGTTGAAACGCTAGAAACCCTTGGCATCATCCGGCTTGAGAATGGAGTCACCAACACCATCAGCCAGCAAATGGTGCGAGATCTCCATGAAGCCGTCAATCGCTTCCAGGACGAATCCCATGTCAGGGGCTTGATAATCACCACAAACAATGAGAAATTCTTCTCCATCGGATTCGATATCCCCAATCTATTCGACCTCTCACCGAAGGAGTTCGAAGGCTTCTATGATTCCTTCAATAAATTCGCCTTGGATCTGTTCACTCTTCCTAAACCCACCCTGGCGGCCATCCCTGGTCACGCCATCGCAGGAGGCTGTATCCTGGCATTGTGCTGCGACTACCGCTATATCGCTGAAGGCCGCAAACTTATGGGGTTAAATGAGATCAAATTAGGTGTGCCCGTCCCATTTACTGTGGATTGCATCCTGCGAGATCTGATCGGGATCCAGAGAGGGCGAGATGTGCTGGAGTTGGGTGAATTCTACCCACCCGAGGAACTACTCCGCCTGGGCATGGTCGACCAGGTGATGCCCGTAGACCAGGTGTTACCTGCAGCGATAGACAAGCTCAATAGCCTGGGGAATATGCCCAGCCAGGCCTACGCCATCATCAAAGGGAACCGCACTACCCCGGTCAAAACACAGATTAGCGCCCAATTTGAAGAGAAGAAAAGTCAATTCATCGAATGCTGGTACTCTCCTCAAGGGCGCACGCTTCTAAAAGAGGCCATTCTAAAATTCTGAATCGGATATAATTTTCCCATGAACGAAAAACCTGTCCCTATTGTGATCGGAATCGCGGGTGGCACTGGATCAGGGAAAACAACCGTCGCCCATATCGTCTTAGAAAAAGTTGGTAATCAGAAGATCGCATTCCTGGCACACGATGCCTACTACCGAGACTTGGGCGACGTTTCTCTATCGCAGCGCGCCAAGATAAATTTCGATCATCCTGACTCACTGGACACCCCTTTGATCATCCAGCACGTCAAGGATCTCAAAAACTGGCAGACCGTCCAACTCCCCATTTATGATTTTAAGACACACACACGCACAAGCCAGACGCTGCCCGTCGAACCACAAGCGGTGATCATCGTCGAAGGTATCTTGATCTTTGCCGAGCCCGAGTTGCGAAAGCTCTTCGACATGAAGATCTTTGTTGATACAGCTGCTGATATCCGCTTCATCCGCCGACTTGAGCGAGATATTGCCGAACGCGGCCGTACTACCCAGAGTGTGATAAAGCAATATTTGGATACCGTTCGTCCCATGCATCTCGATTTCGTTGAACCCTCAAAACGCTACGCCGATGTGATCATCCCTGAAGGGGGCTACAATACCGTAGCATTGGATATGGTCGTCGCCCGCATCGAGAGCTTGCTGCCCAATAACCATTAAGAAACCCGGTTTCTTCCGAGAAATCTGAGATGTCGGTTATAAGCATCTCAATTGCATTTCTCATCCCAAAATCAATTGACGAGAAACCGGGTTTCTCGTCAAAAGAATCTTATGAAACTTGGCAAACACGGCCTAACCATCCTGCGCATTCTCGCTCTTTTTTTGGTCATCGCTATTACAGTTTTGGTCTATTCGGTCCGTGACAAGGCTGAGGAACTCGCTGTCTACGGATATCCCGGCATTTTCTTAATTGCTCTTCTGACCAACGCCACTGTCTTCTTGCCTGCGCCAGGAATTGCAGTGGTCTTCGCTATGGGAGCAGTATTCAACCCGCTTTTCGTGGGCATCGCTGCGGGTGCAGGGGGAGCGCTCGGTGAAATATCAGGATATCTGGCCGGTTTCAGTGGCCAAGCTGTGGTCGAAAGAGCTGCTCTTTACCAACGCTTGTCAGGTTGGGTGGGTAGATATGGTTTTTGGGCCATTCTCGTCCTGGCGGCCATCCCAAATCCCACCTTCGATATCGCCGGCGTGGCTGCGGGGGTATTGAAGATGCCGTTGCTTAAATTCTTGCTTGCAGTCTTGATCGGCGTAACCTTGAAGATGAGCTTATTTGCATTTGCCGGCGCGCAATCGATGACCTGGATACTTGGTGAATAAAATCTTCATTTCTTCGACCGGTAAGCACAACTTACTCTGCAAAGGCCGAACAGTGATTCGGTATTATTTACTAATGCCCAGAGTACGTTAAAATCAATATTTGAAGAGATCATTTGTTTATCGGATGGAAACTTTTCAACCTTGGAACACGGCCCCTGACAGGAGCCGCGTTCACTACCCTACAAACCTTTAGGAGCCACCATGACCGAATTTGCACCTTTCGACAAATATTTAGAAAAGAACCTCGACGATAGCATCCAAGAACTCTCAGCACTCAGCGCACAACCTAGCGTCGCCGCTCAAAATTTGGGTATGGAAGAATGCGCCCAAATGGTCGCAGAGATGCTGGAAAAACGCGGCTTCAAAGCTGAGATTATGGCTACTGGCGGCGCGCCGGTTGTAATCGGCGAGCGGGCGGGGGCACGCACCGATAAGACGTTATTATTCTATAATCACTACGATGTCCAGCCCGCAGAGCCTCTCGAACTGTGGGACAGTCCAGCTTTCGAGCCAACCCTACGTGATGGCAAGCTGTATGCGCGGGGTGTCAGCGACGATAAGGGCCACATCACCAGCCGGTTATTCGCCATCGACGCCCTGCTTTCTGAAGAGGGAGAACTGCCCTGCAATATCAAGTTCGTTATCGAAGGAGAAGAAGAAATTGGCAGCGTGCATCTGCCTGATTTCATCGAAAAAAACCAAGAACTGTTAGCAGCCGATGCCTGCATTTGGGAGTTTGGCGGGGTCAATTTCGAAGAGGTACCCATGCAGTATGTGGGTCTGCGTGGAATCTGCTATGTGGAACTCTCCGTCAAAACTGCCGAGATCGACATCCATTCAGGCCTGGGTGGCTCGATCTTCCCGAACGCGGCCTGGCGCTTGGTTTGGGCGTTAAACACGCTCAAGGACGAAAACGAACGCATTCTCATACCAGGTTTCTACGATCCCATCGAGTCGTATTCTGATCGAGATGTAGAATTATTGGCCGCCCTTCCCGACCCGGCTGATGAGTACAAAACCCGCTATGGCGTCAATTCCTTCCTCCATGACCTGAGTGGCGGTGTCGAACTGCGCCTGGCAGAAGTTTTCCAACCAACCTGCACCATTTGTGGTTTGAATTCTGGGTACCAGGGTGAAGGCTCCAAGACAGTGCTCCCAGCAAAAGCCTCCGCCAAGGTCGACTTTCGCCTGGTTCCTAACCAAACACCCAAGCAGGTGCTGGAACAATTACGCGCCCATCTGGATGCTAATGGGTTTTCTGATGTCAAGATCGAATTCCTGGGCGGCGGACCTGCCGCCCGAACCGACCCCGACGACCCCTTCATCAAAGTTGTGGTCGATACAGCCGAAGAGGTATACGGCGCCCCCATGCAGATCGTCCCCATGATCGGCGGCTCGGGACCAAATTACCCCTTTGTGCACGTGCTCAATCAACCCGTGGCAACCGCTGGCTGCGGATATCCTGGCACCAATGCCCATGCGCCCAACGAAAACATGCGCGTAGATTTGTATCTCAAACACGCCCAACATGTGGTCAGGATACTGAAGGCATTTAGCGAAGCGTAGAAGCCGAAAAACGGTTCGATATCGGAGGTTCGAAAGTGGAAACCGGCACACGAAAGTGGGATCTTAAGCAATTAATGAGCAAGTTGCCAACCCAGCAAGATTTGGGGTTGAAGCTCATGGCGTTGTACATCCTCTTCGTAGGGTTGGTGGCTATCGCGGCACTTTTGATTGCCAATCGAACCCAGCGTCGGCTGGAAGAAAACATCCGGGCGGCAGATCTGGCTTTGGCACGATCCATCGCGCAAGAAACAGACGATACCATGCGTAATTCCATGAGAGCTGTCCGAGAGCTCGGAACCTATGAAGTTGTCAAGGTCTTTGATACCGAAGCCATGAGTATGCTGTTCGAAACGATCTTGCGCGCCCGTCCGGATGTCAACCTTGTTTATCGCCTCAATGCCCAAGGCTTCATGATCTATCATTATCCTGAAGGTCCTCGCTCTACGGTTGGAGATGATTTTTCCTTCAGAGATTATTTCCAGCGCGCCATCATTACATCCAATCCCCTGATTTCAAAAGGCCGGATTTCACCGACCACTCAACAAGCAGTTGCAACTGCCGTTATGCCTCTCTGGAATAGTACGGGCGATTTCTTAGGGGTTGTGGCCACCAATATAAAACTAGAGGCGCTCAGCGAGACGCTGATCAAAATTTCTCGAGAGTACGATCCTGAGGAAGGCTTCGAAGTCCTCATCATCGATGGCAGCAGGCAGATCATCGCCCATCCAGACCCAGAAAAATTACTCACGGTCATGTCCGAAAACCAATCCTTCATCACAGACCCATTATTGCTGGGTCGGGTGGATACAGTGATTGGCCTCGACGAACAAGGGATTGAACGCCTTTACAGCTTTGTTCCGGTCTCTGGTGCTGGATGGGGTGTGATCGTGAGCAGACCTGCTGCGAGAGCTTTTGAGACACCACGCACCTTCTTCCAAGGGATTATCGTCGTCTTGCTCATCTTTATCGTCGTAGGCTTCTCCTATTGGATTGCTCTCTCACGCATGATCATCCAACCCTTGGGTGACCTCGAAGCCTATAGTCGCTTGATCGGTGAAGATATTGAGACTACAGAGCAACAAAACAAAATCCTTATCGAACTCTCTAATCGACCAGACCAGATGGGTCATCTGGCGCGCAGTTTGATGGGCATGGAGCAAGATATCGAATTGCGCCTGCAAGAGCTTTCGACGCTGCTGGAGACCAGCGCAGCAGTTGTCTCTACTCTTGACCCACAAACCGTCCTCAACCGTATTTTGCGGCAGGTTGAGCGCTTACTCGATGTGAAAATGAGTGCCATCCTCGCTCTTGATGAACAACGCTCTGTTTTTCGGATACAGGCCAGTCGTGGGCTCTCAAACGCTTATGTTGAGCAGATCTCCATCGACCCCAGCGAACCGCATTCATTGACCATCCAAGCATTACGTCAGGGAAAACCTATCCAGGTCAGTGATACGGAATCCAGCCCTAGCTACGCTAACCAACGCGAAGATGCACGTGAAGGAGGCTATCGCTCCCTCCTGGCAATTCCTCTCAACACCCAATATGCACCTCCTTCCGCACTGATCATTTTGCGTCCCGAACCATATAAGTTTTCGGACCAAGAAATCGATCTGCTTTCCAATTTCGCCAACCACGCTGCTATGGCCATCGAGAACGCCGCTTTGTATGCCCGCAGCGACATGCAACTTCAAAAACAGACCCGGCGCTTAGAGGCATTGATCCAATCCCTCAACGATGGTCTAATCCTCGAAGGACCTGATGGCAACATCGTTTACGCCAATCGTCGTATCAGTGTCCTGACGGGGCTGCCTGCCAGCAAGATCACGGGCTCGAGTGTCGATGAGATTCTCAACCACCTTATTCAAAAAACAGATGACCCTCTTCGTACGCGAGAGGTCATCCAATTGGCGATTGAAAGCCAGGATGAGCAGGGGGTAGAGATCTTGTTCCCCCATCAAGGCCGCAATCTATGGCTCAGGCTGCACAGTTTCAACGTCACCGATGCCAGTGGTGTGCCTATTGGTCAGGGCCAACTGCTATATGACATCACCGCAGATCGCGAGCTGGACCGAATGAAATCGAATTTGCTCTCTACGGTCTCTCACGAGCTGCGCACCCCACTGGCTTCTATCAAAGGGTATGCTTCAACGCTGCTGGCGGAGGATGTCGAATGGGACGATGCGGCACAACAGGAATTCTTGTCGATCATCTCCAATGAGGCCGATCGGTTGACCATCCTGGTCAACGAATTGCTCGATCTCTCCAGGTTGGAGGCTGGCCACCTGACCGTCGAACGGCGGCCATGTCAACTAGACAGGATCATCCAAAACGCGGCCAATTGTTCGAATCCTCAACCCGGTGAGCGTTTGAGAGTCGACATTCCGCAAAACTTACCGCCCTTACATGTTGATCGTCGGCGCATCGAAGTTGTGCTTCGAAATTTGATTGAAAATGCAGTTAAATATTCCGGTGATTCTTCCCCCATTTTTGTAACTGCAGCCTGCTCCGATAGCGAGATCACGGTAACGATCGAGGACCATGGGCCCGGAATCCCATTCGAGGAGAGCAAACGTATCTTCGATAGCTTCTATCGCATCGATAATGGCCTTTCGCGCAAAACATCGGGTGCTGGCCTGGGCCTGGCCATTAGCAAAGGTTTCATCCAGGCTCACGGCGGCGAAATCTGGATCGAAAGACGCCACGCAGGGGCTTGTTTTGCATTTACCTTACCAAGGTATTTGGAATCCTATGGAAGTGAAGAATAACGCTTATGCCTAATCCGCTTGTTTTAGTTGTTGACGATGAACAAACCCTACGCGATTTCGTGCGCCGAAACTTGGAGATCCGCGGCTATGACGTGCTCTCTGCTTCAACAGGCTTAGAAGCGATAGCCGTCTTCTCCACCAATAATATCGACCTGGTAATCCTCGATCTGATGATGCCGCGCATGGATGGCCTCGAAACCACCCGGCGCATTCGACAACGGTCGATGGTGCCCATCATCATTTTAACAGCCCTGGATGAAGAAAGCGACAAAATAAAGGCGTTCGACTTGGGAGCAGATGATTATCTGACCAAACCCTTCGGCGTGGGTGAACTTCTGGCCAGAGTGAAAGCTGTTCTAAGGCGTTCACGCTGGACAGAACCTCCTACCCGTGAGGGACAACTCGTCCAAGGTGAGGTGACCGTAGACCTCGAGCGTCACGAACTTACAGTGCGCGGGGAAGAGATCAAGCTCACCCCTACCGAATTCAATTTGCTGGTATATCTGATGGAACATGCCGGAAAAGTTCTCCCCCACCAGGCAATCCTAAAAAATGTCTGGGGGCCAGAATATGGTGAGGAAACAGAATACCTGCGGGTTTATTTGGGCCACCTGCGGGGTAAGCTGGAGCGTGATCCATCCAAACCAGAATATTTGATCACGGAGCGCGGAATTGGCTATCGCTTCGAAGCACCCGCTAACCATCTCGACTGATGTCGGCCACAGGGCAACGCCAACCACTGAAAAGGGTGGCGAAACGGCATATACTCAAATGGATTTCTCTAGGAGGCTATCATGCTAGTCGGCGATCGAATGTCCCATCCTGTCATCACTATCTCCGTAGATTTACCGATTATTGAGGCGGTCAATCTGATGCGGCATGAACGCATCCGCCGGACGCCGGTCATCAAAGATGGCAAATTGGTCGGCATCGTCTCCGATAAAGACTTGCTCAACGCCTCGCCTTCGCCGGCAACCGCATTGAGTATTTGGGAGATGAACTACCTGCTGAGCAAGATCACCGTTGAGGATGTGATGACACCGGAAGTACTCACTGTTGATGTCAATACTCCCATCGAAGAGGCAGCCCGAATTATGGCTGACAATAAGGTCGGTGGGTTGCCCGTGATGAAGGAAGACCGCGTCGTAGGCGTGATCACTGAAACCGATATCTTCAAGATCTTCCTGGAATTGATGGGGGCGCGTGAAACAGGGGTTCGAGTGACGGCCTTGTTACCGGAAAAGAAGGGGCAATTGGCCGCGCTGACCAAAGCCGTCGCCGAAGAGGGCGGTAATTTCATCTCCCTGGGTGTGACCGTGGGCGACGACCCCTCGAATAGCAAGGTGACCTTCAAAGTCAACGAGATCGATGAAGAAGAACTCTCTAAGGCTATCCAGCCCCTCGTCGAAAAAATCGAAGATATCCGCACTACCAGTCCCTAACATACTAGCGTGTTCGGAAAACATAACCGGGGTCGGCTCTGCCGACCCCGGTTATGTTTTCCGGTATAATTCTGCCATGACCTTCACCATTGTCGCCCTAGATATCGAAACCACTGGCCTGAACCCCGATACTGATGGCATCACTGAAATTGGCGCTGTCCGATTCAAGGGGGACCGCATCGAGGATGAATGGCACAGCCTAATCAACCCAGGAAAGCGAATTCCAGCACATATCACTCGCCTTACGGGCATCACGGATGCCATGGTGCGCAATGCGCCCTCAATTCATGAGGTGCTAGACGATCTGGCTTACTTCGTAGGGGATTCACCGGTGCTCGGGCACAATGTCCGCTTTGACCTCTCTTTCTTGAGAGCCCATGGAATTTTAACTGGCAACGAACCTCTGGATACCTATGAAATGGCGGCAGTAATGATGCCCAATGCCGGCCGCTATCAATTAGGCGCCCTCGGACAAGCCCTGGGGATTCCTCTTCCGGCTACTCATCGCGCGCTGGACGATGCCCGCGTAACACACAGAGTTTTCACCAAGCTCTATGATGCCGCTCTCGAGCTGCCCATCGACGTATTGGCTGAGATCGTTCGCTTAGGCGACGATGTGGAGAACTGGCTCGGTTACGGCGTATTTTTCGAGGCCTTACGCGCTCGATCGCGTGAGGTGGTCCCTGCGCGTCAATCTCAGAAAGGCTTCTTTGGGCCACTCTTCGATTTCGGACATCATCAGGAGTTGGAACCCCTGGCACCTGTCGAGCATCCTAGTGCGCTGGATATCGAGGATGTCTCTGCAATACTTGAATATGGCGGAGAATTTTCCAAATTCTTCGACCATTTCGAGCAGCGCCCCGAGCAGGTCGAAATGCTGCGCTCCGTTGCGCACGCGCTCTCAGAGAGCCAGCATCTGATGGTCGAAGCCGGGACCGGTGTGGGTAAATCCTACGCCTATCTCATCCCAGCAGCCCTGTGGTCGATGCAAAATGGTCTGCGTGTGGTTATTTCGACAAATACCATCAACCTGCAAGATCAACTGATCAACAAAGATATCCCTGATGTCCAGGAGGCGCTGGACATCGATCTCTTCGCCTCGGTGCTCAAAGGGCGTGCCAATTATTTATGCCCGCGGCGCATGGAAAATATGCGCAAGCGCGGACCTGAAACTCCCGAGGAAATGCGTGTCATGGCCAAAATTATGGTCTGGCTGCACCAGGGTGGCACTGGAGACCGAGTTGATATCAACCTGAACGGCCCTATCGAGCGCTCTGCCTGGGCAAAGATGTCAGCCTCAGATGACGGCTGCACCACAGAGAATTGTCTCAAACACACTGGGGGTGCCTGTCCCTTTTTCCGCGCCCGCCAGGCCGCCCAGAGCGCGCACATCATCATCGTCAACCACGCCTTATTATTAGCCGATGTCGCCACCGGCAATCGGGTGCTTCCTGAATACGAGTATCTGATCATTGACGAGGGACACCATCTGGAAAGCGCCAGCACAAACGCCCTCAGCTTCCGCGTCACCCAAACGGATTTCATCCGCTTGCTTAGAGAGGTAGGCAGCTACCGATCCGGCTCCAGCCAACTTTCAGGGATCTTGGGCAGACTCTTGAATTTACTACACGACAGCGTCAGCCCCAGTGAATATGCCGGGTTCAACCACATGGTAGAACGCGCCAGCGACCACGCTTTCCAGATGGAGAGCCTGACACGGGGTTTCTTTGACACCATCGATCACTTTCTCTTTGAACAGCGCGAGGGTCAAGCTGTTGGACCTTATTCCCAGCAAGTGCGCATCTTGGCTGGTACGCGCGTGCAGCCCGCTTGGCTTGAAGTCGAAATGGCCTGGGAAGATACCCACAAGACGGCCGTAGCTCTGCTCGGAAAACTGGAACAAATCTCTCAGGCGATCGTGGATCTCTCGGAGGCGGGCTTTGGGGATATCGACGCCTTGGAGGATACCTACCACGATGTCACCAATGTCTACAAACGGCTCAAAGAGATGATCGAGAGTGTCGAGGCGCTGGTCTTCGAACCACAGCCCGATGGCATCTATTGGGCAGAAGTCAAATCTAGCGGACGTGGCATCACCTTGCAAGCGGCACCCCTGCATATTGGGCCGCTGGTGCAGAAACATCTTTGGCACGAAAAGATGTCCATCATTTTGACCTCAGCCACCCTAACAACCGCAGGCGAATTTGATTATCTGCGCGGCCGTCTGTATGCCGAAGATGCCAACGAGCTCGCTTTGGGGTCCCCCTTTGATTACGAAAACGCAACCTTGCTATACATCCCCAACAACATCCCCGAACCCAGCGACCGCAGCGGACATCAGCGCGCCATCGAAGGCAGCCTGATCCATCTATGTAAAACTACAGGCGGTCGCACGTTGGTGCTGTTCACGGCCTATTCACAATTGCAGCAAACCTCGCGCGCCATTACACCCGCCTTGGCCGACCAGGGCATTATCGTATTCGAGCAGGGGGAAGGTGCTTCCCCGCATTCCCTATTAGAGAGTTTCCGCGAGGCAGAACGAGCAGTCTTGCTGGGGACGCGCGCTTTCTGGGAGGGGGTCGATATCCCGGGCGAGGCCCTGTCGGTCTTGGTAATCGTCAAACTCCCCTTCGCGGTGCCCTCCGATCCCATTGTGGCATCACGCGCCGAAACCTTCGACGAGCCCTTCTACCAATATAACGTCCCCGAGGCCATCCTGGAATTTCGCCAAGGCTTTGGTCGTTTGATCCGCACCGAAACCGACCGCGGCGTCGCCGTCATCCTGGACCGCAGAGTGCTCACCAAACGTTACGGGCGCTTATTCATCGATTCTTTGCCGCAGTGCACCCAGAGGGTAGGTCCGCTTGAGAACCTGCCCCAGGAAGCCGCGCGATGGTTGAATATATGATCAACCCCCACCCCCGGCCTCTCCCCCAAAATATAGGGAGGGGAGGAATTTCCAAAATACCCTATGGTGGCTACGCCACCATAGGGTATTTTGGATTTATTTTCAGTGTGGCAATCATTGTCGGCGCACTATTCATTTCCGCATTAATATCGCCGGCCGCGGCCCAATCTTTCACTGAATCCGAGATCATCTCCGTTTCCAGCGAAGGCGTACTCGGGAATGCCTGGTCGACACACCCCACAGTTTCAGGGGATGGGCGCTTCGTGGCTTTTCTCTCCGCCGCGGATAACCTGGTCCCTGTTGACATTAACGCCGTCGCTGACGTGTTCGTCCACGATCGCTTGACGGGGATTACCGAACGCGTTTCCATCTCGACGACCGGTCAACAAGCGAACGCAGCCGCGGAGCTTCCCATGATCTCTGCGGATGGGCGCGTGGTGGTCTTTGAAACAACGGCCAGCAATCTGGTTCACGGTGATGATATCGTCCAGAGCGATATCTACACCCACGACCGGCTGACGGGCATCACCGAGCGCATCTCGGTCAACGACCGCGGCGAGCGCGGCGATGGACCTTCGACGACGCCCAGCATCTCTGCGGATGGGCGCTATATCGCCTTTCAGTCCGAAGCCAGCAACCTGGTTCACAACGACACCAACGGTGTCGCCGACGTATTCATCCGCGACCGCCTGACCGGGCACACCTTCCGGGCCTCGGTCAGCAGCCGCGGGCATCAGGCGGATGGGCTCTCGGGTGAGCAGGTGCTGCTCACACCCGATGGCCGCACAGTGATCTTCAGTTCTCAAGCCAATACCCTGGCGGTGGCCATTTCCCAAGACCCCAAGCTCTATCTCTTCAACCGCGTCCTGGCGCAGATCGAATACATCAACCTGCCTGTCGATGGCATGCCGCGCACCATCTACCAGATCGCCACTTCACGCTCCGCAGGTGTGGTAGCCGCACTAAACCTGGTCGGAGGTGAACTCTTCGAGATCCTGGTCTTCGACAGGGAAACCTACCTGACCCAAACCCTGACCAGTTTTCCAGCGACTGCAGAATCCCTGGCTGCGCCGCCCCAGATCACACTTTCCAGCGATGGCCTTTACCTTACCGCCACAATCCCTGGAGTGAGTGGCAGCGCCGACATCCAACGCTATGATGTGGGATCTGGCCAGTCTCAAATCGCCACTTCAGGGAACATCGCCGGGGCAATTTCAACCTCAAGTGAGGGAGACGGCCTGGTTTTCTCACAGGAAATCGATGGCACCCAGCAGATCCTTTTTCAGGATGTTGACCAGCGCTCCCAGCCAAGGTTTGTGCTCAGTGGCCGGGTCACAGATAGCGTAGGGCACCCATTATCCCTGGTGACGGTAACGGTAAACAGTGGAGAGTCAACCCGGAGCGATGGGAACGGTTATTTCTTCCTTAGCGGCATCCAAGCCGAAAGTAGTTCGCTCAGCCCCACTAAAGAGGGTTTCACCTTCGAGCCTGAATCCCTCCCAATCCAGATGGATTCGGACCTCCAGGAACTTCATATTCAAGCCTTTCATAAAGAAGTGCTCGAAGAGGCCAAACTCGATTTAGGCATGCCCTACAGCCGCGAGCGTGGTGAGAGCGGTCGTTTCCATGGCTATGCGGCGGGATATTGCACCGACCTGGTGCTAGATGCCTACACATTTGGCGCAGATTTCAACATCCAGTTCGCCTTGGAGCAGGATTTCCGGGCGCATCCCGAGCATGTCTACCGCTGGCGGGACGCCCGCGACGCCAATGATATGTGGCGCTATTTCTCCTATAGCGGCCAAATGCTGCCCCACGCCGCTCTCTACCAACCCGGCGATATCGTCTTCTTCGACTGGAGCGAAGACGGTGAGATCGATCATGTAGCCGTGGTCTCAGAGGTCAATTTCGAGAACCGTCCCAAGAACATGTATGACGCCACGGGGGTGATCAACAGCAACCCCAGTGGCCTGGCAGCCGAGCTGCCCTGGGAAGATTTCCACGAGCGCACGGTACGCGGCCATGCCCGCTGGGCGGGCTCATACGAGGTGGTCATCCCCAATATGCCGGAGGGAGAATTCCTGCAAGTGGTGGTGGGATCGGCGCAGGTGGCCCTGCGCCTGCTCAACCCGCAGGAGGAGGCGCTTTCTGAGTCGGAGCGCGTCGTCCCTGGGGGCACGTTCTTCGATATGGGTTGGGAGCAAAGTTTGAGCGTCTTCTCACCCCAAACGGATGGTGGGGAATACCTGGTCGAAATCGTCAGCTTAAGCGCTGCTGAGACCCCCTTCACCTTCTTGGCGCACGTCATTCAAGATGGTTTGATCAAAGATCGCATTGAATTCAAAAAACGGCTTGGCCCAGGCGCGGCATTGGTTATCCCTCTCAGGCTGAATTTGGATGATCTTGGAATATTGTCGCTGGAGACTTCCCTCGATCTGGAGGCAGCCCCATGAAACGCTTTCTTCTTTTGCTGGGTTTCACACTCATCCTAACTTCTTGTGTGCGCTCTTTGAGAGCCGAGGTGATGCCTACGTCCAGGCCGATTGAACTCCCAACTGCCACCGCACAGCCTGACAACCCGATCGACATTGCAGTGGTTGAAAATGCCATCCAACAGGCCATCGATCTTGAACAGACGACTACGCTGGCGTTCATCATTGCCAAAACCAACATCGAGAATATCGACATTTCCAGCGACGGAATGTCGGCGGTGGGCTGGCTGATTCCCATTGACCCTGACACCGATGAACCCGTGCCCATCGAGCCAGGCCTGGTGCTGCTGAGAAAATTCGACAATGATTGGCGGGTTTGGCTGCCGACCACCAATGGTTGGGTCGATACGCTGTTAGAGGTTCCCGATGAGATACTTTCCCCAGAGCACAAGAAGCACTGGGAGCGCAGATTCCAGATCCAGGCGGCGAATATTCCTACTGAAGCGTTCAGCGGCTATAAACTGCCCTGGGAGGCAGGTGTCACCCGGCGACTGACCCAGAGCACCTGCCATGATCTGTGGATCCCCAGCGGAAATGCCCACTTCTCCTTCGATTTCTCCACCCGGGGCATACTATGGGATATTCACGCTGCCAAGGGAGGGCGTATGTGGCTGTGGAAGGATACCGTGCCCACCTGCAACGAGTATACCTGCTCAGACCACCAACCTGTGGGCAATTACGTCGTCATACGCGACGAAACTACGGACCCAGTTACCTATCAACTCTACCTGCACCTGAAGCAGGACAGCATCCCCGACGAACTCAAGGTGAAGGGCAAGCTCATCGGGGGTGGTCAATTCATTGGCGTGGTCGATAACACCGGCCAGAGCTGGGGGCACCACCTGCACTTTCAAGTCCAGGTACCGCTTTATGGTGATAATTACTACTGGGGAAGAGCCATCGATATCACCTTTGATGATGTTGAAATCAACGGCGGCCGGCCGCGGGTGATCAACGCCTGGTGCAACGACGAGAGATATTGCGACGAACCTGGAGATATCTGCACCGAATTTCAGGAGCATTACACCTCCCAGAATGAGATCTTCGTCGGTAGCGAGCGAAAAATATTCTTCCCATTGATCAAGCACGAAAGCAACCAGACCCAAACCCCCTCCCCCTAATTTGAGTGTCTTTATGCCCATAGAACTCTGGCTTGGATTCGTGGCCCCAACAGTGGTGTTAGTGATTACACCCGGCCCAACGGTGCTGACGGTGATCAGTTATTCGATCTCCTATGGTCGGCGAGCCAGCGTACCTCTAATTTTAGGAGTGGCCGCAGGCGACGTAACATCCATATCGCTCTCTATTCTCGGCCTGGGTGCTTTGATGGCTGTATCCCCAGTTTGGTTTGGGATCCTGAAATGGGTTGGGGGTCTGTACATGCTCTACCTGGGCATCAAACTCTTCTTTCCACCTACTGCACCATCCACAGATACCAACCTCGGTTCGCAGATTTCACCCCAGACGTTTTTTAGCAAGACTTTTCTCGTGACGGCTCTAAATCCCCGGGGGATTGCATTCTTTCTTGCCTTCCTGCCCCAGTTTGTCAGCTCCGATAAGGCGATTGCCCCGCAACTTATAATCTTGGCGGTTACCTTTGTTTTTTTGGCGACTTTGAATGCCTCCGCCTATGCCTTGTTTGCTATCACAGCCAGTCAAATGCTCGCTTCATCAGTCGCAAAGCGCCTCTTCAATTACGCGGGGGGGACGATCCTAATTGCAGCGGCGATATGGGCCTTGATGGCAAAACGCCCGGTATGAATATCGTAATCCTCACCAGTTCTTACCCGCGCTTTCCAGGAGATGGAACCGCGCCTTTCATCCAATCTATTGCAGAGCACCAAACCAAATTGGGGCACCATGTGGAGGTTGTTGCCCCCTTTGACCCCGAGGTGATCACCGAGACGCAGCCCCTCGTCAAAGTCCATCGCTTCCGCTATATCTGGCCGGCGAGCGGCCATATCATGGGCCATGCGCGTGCGCTCGAAGGAGATGTCTCCCTGCGGCCCCTGGCGTACATTTTGGTGCCGTTTTACCTTCTAGGCGCCTTCTTGAAATTAATGCAAGTTACTCGCGCACAAAATACTCAGATCATCCACGTTAATTGGGTGCTGCCTAATGGCCCGGCTGCAGCGGTTGTTGCTGCTATTCGCGGGATCCCTTACGTGGTCAGCCTGCACGGCTCGGATATGTACGTAGCTCAGAGCAATATCATTTTTCGCCAGGTTGCGAGATGGGTTTTCCGTAAGGCTGCTGCAGTCAGCACTTGCAGCAATGACCTCTTCCAGGCTGCCAGAAAATTGGGTGCACCTGATGCGTGTCACTTATTAGCTTGGGGGGCTGATCCAGATCTATTTCTCTACAAGAAGTCAAAGAGTTCACATTCTGAGGAAAAAATCATCATCGTCGCGCTGGGCAGGTTGGTTTACAAAAAAGGCTTCGATGTACTCATACGAGCTTTTGCGGAGTTTGCTCCGCACTACCACAATGTTGATTTGATGATCGGGGGAGCTGGCCCATTGCGCGAATCATTAGAAGACTTGGCTAATTCTTGCGGTTTGTTGAATCGCGTTGAATTTCCAGGACGCATTCCCTGGGACCAGGTCGGCGAGTTCCTCTCACGAGGGGATATCTTCGTTTTACCTTCAGTCAAAGACGAGCATGGCAACCTGGATGGTCTCCCCACGGTGCTGCTCGAAGCCATGGCCTGCGGGTTGCCCGTTGTGGCCAGCGACATTGGAGGCGTCAATCTGGTCGTCGAGGATGGTGAGAATGGTCTGCTGGTAACCTCCAATGACGTCCAATCCCATTCGGCAGCCCTGGAAAGGTTGCTAGATGACCCTGGCCTGTGCCAGAGAATAGGCCAGGCTGCAAGACAGGCAGTAGTCAGTACACACAACTGGGGTGCGGTCGCGTACAATTTAACGGAAATATTCAAAGACATCCTACACCAAGAGACAAACTGAAGACCCCATTAGCATTTGTCGGAAAGTGTTTGAACGCCTCCGGCGGTCACTCTGAGCTGCCGGAGGCACGCCTAAGGCGAGCGAAGAGTCTCCTGCCCTCGGCATGGGCGCGCCTACACCGGGGCAGAGATTCTTCACCCCTGCGGGGTTCACGCCAGAGGCGGGCCTTTGGCCATGACAGGAAAATAAATTGTGAGAAAATACCGACATTTACACAGGTTTTGCTGTGAAACCGGTCAGTATTATTTCGAGCCACAAACCGCAAAACACTTGGTATATTGTAAAGGTAGATATTGAATAAATTAGCGATTCCCATTCGATGTCAGCGCAAATTGCCCTCACCCCCGACCCCTCTCCCACGCCGGAGGCGCGCCTTTGGCGGGGAGAGGGGAAACCGAAGCGGAGCGGAGGTGGGGTGAGGGAATTGATGTAATGAACCGCAAAAGCGACTCTCTTCCCATCCGCCAGCACAAGGCAGCCAAGATCAAAGCGATTTTGCGCGATTATATTGGCGAAGAAATGGGCCGACTGAGCTGCCTCGACATCGGCTGCCGGGAGGGAGTCATCGCCCAAGCGCTGGCCATGTGCTTTGGCTTCGTCGTTGGTATGGACATCGATCCCATTCCATTTCCAGGGCTCTCGTTCGACAAGATCCCGACCCCATCCTGGACCCAAGGCGATGGCGCACAACTGCCTTTCCCTAACCACCATTTTGACGTGATCATCTTTGCTCAGGTCTATGAGCATGTCGAACATCCTTACGAAGTTGTTCGCGAAATTGTGCGGGTGCTGAAACCCGGTGGTTTGGTCTTCTTCAGCGGCCCCAACCGCTGGGCCCTCATCGAGGAACACTATCACCTGCCCCTGCTCTCATGGTTGCCCCAGAAATTGGCAGATTGGTATATGCGCGCTGCCCAAGGAGGGAACGCCTATGAGATTCGCCCACAAAGCTACTGGCAGCTCAAAGATTTGTGGCGCGGCTTCGAGATCCGCGATTACACCCCCAAGCTGCTGCGCAACCCCCGCGACTTCCACGTCGCTGAGCGCGTGCCATTTAAATTCCCGCGTAGACTGGCGAATGCTCTCAAGCCATTCGTGCCAAATTTCAATTGGATTTTAGTAAAGTGGACTGCAAAAAACTGCATTCCCAGCGATGCCTATACGCAGGAATACTACCTGACTGCGTGTGATGGATACGCAGAGTACAACACCTCGCGCGGAGAGAGCCTGCCCAGACGTCTCTCCCGTCCCTTAGAGATCGCCCAGGTGGAACCAGGGCAAATGGTACTCGATATCGGCTGCGGGCGTGGAGAATTCGCCCTGAACTGCGCGAATGAGGGCGCCATGGTCTGGGGTCTGGATTACGCAAGCGCGGCACTCCAGCTAGCAGCGAATCTACCCATAACGCCCACGCTAGGATTTCAACAAGCGGATGCTGGGGCATTACCCTTCGGAGAAGACAGCTTGGATACGATCTTCATGCTGGATATCGTCGAGCACCTGACTCCTTTGGAACTCCAAAACACACTCCGAGAAGTCCAGCGCACCCTCAAACCGCAGGGCCGTCTGATCATCCACACGATGCCCAATTTGTGGTATTACCGGTTTGGCTATCCGCTCTACCGCTGGGTTGGCAAACTCCGGGGACAGGATCTCCCCAGAGACCCAAGATCACGCTGGGACTTCGCGCAACTGCACGTCAACGAGCAGGACCCGCTCAAACTGGGTCGCGCCCTACGCAGTAGCGGCTTCCATCCCCATATCTGGCTGGAATCCACCCAAGAGTATAAACACGAATCCAACCGACGCGTTCGTTGGATCATGCAAAAGCTGACGCGCTTTCCATTCCTAAAATGGATCTTCTGCAATGACATTTTCGCCATCGCAACAAAAAATGTTTCTTTGAAAAACGCAGGCAATCTGAAAAGATGAGAATCGCCATCGAGGCCCTGGGCATTCATGACTACGGTGGCGGGCGCACAGCCACCCTCAACCTGCTGCGTAATTTACTGGCTATCGATCGGGACAATCAATACCTGGCAATCCTCAGCGCACCAGAACCTCAACTGGTGGCAAGAAACCTGCAACAACTGATTGCACCGACAAAAAACCGCTTTCTGATGCGTGCCTGGGCCCAATTGGTTTTGCCTATCCATTTGCGCCATTATGACGTGATCCATTTTGCGAAAAACCTGACCTCTTTTGGAATGCCGATACCGACTGTTGTGACAATCTACGATATGACTACCCTGATATTCCCGGAATTGCTACCCAAAATCGATGTCTGGTATTGGCGATGGATCCAGAGATATGCCTTGAGGAAAGTCGCTCAGGTGATTGCGATCTCGACGACCACCAAACAGGATGTTCAGACCTACCTTGGGGTTGATCCTGGAAAAATTCGACTGATCTACCCTTCAATTCAGCCGCGCTTTCAGCCAGCAACCGAGGAACTGATCGCTCAAACCCGAACCAGGTATGGCCTTCCAGGAAAATATATATTGCACGTTGGCAGGATCGACCGCAAGAATAACCTGGGATTGCTTATCGAGGCCTTTACCAAACTGATCCAGTCTGATATGCCTAAATACGATGGTGTGCTGGTAATCGCGGGGGGAGAATATGCCAAAAGTCCTGACAAATCGTTGGCCGGGATCATCGCGCGCCACAATCTTTCCGAGCGGATTATCTTTACCGGCCGCGTCCCTGATAGTGACCTGCCCGCACTGTACAGCGGCGCGCAACTGGCTGTGATGACATCACTCCATGAAGGATTTGGGTTAGTGGCCGTCGAGGCCATGGCCTGCGGTACACCGCTGATCGCCAACCGCACTGGCGCACTTCCCGAGGTCACCGGCGAGGCAGCCCTGCTGCTTAATGAACCAGATCCGCAGAAACTGGCCACTGCGATGGCTCAAGTCCTCAACGAGGATAAATTGCGCGCTCAACTGTGCAAAGCCGGATTGGCTCAGGCACGAACCTATCAAAACCAAGCGGATGCGCACCTTACACTGCAAGTTTATGAAAATGTACTTAGTAAGGATCACTAAAGTGTACTCTCGTAGATTTTGAGAATGCCGTGGTAAACCACAGATTTTGGGGTATGGGGCTTGCGGTGCAAGCCCCATACCCCAAAATCTGCTAAGGTCCAGGCGACTACTTGAGAACCCCTATGTTCTATCTGACTTATTTATCCCAAAAACGATATAATACGTCTGTGACTTACTCAGCAGACGGTGATTTATTCCCGGAGGGCTGCTCCTATGAAAAAACTGATTGGCTTCTTCCTTAGTCTCATATTAATGTTTATTCTCATATCAAGCGTTAGCGCTCAAGGCCCCCTCGGTGATTGGTCGAGCACGATTTCTTGTCAAAATCTGGATCTTGATAATGCGGCTGAAATCACTTTGTCATTCTATTCCGAAGTAGGTGGTTCAGAGATCGCCAGTTACAACGATACAATCTCCCCGGGCGGGAGCCGCAATTATTACACGTCCGATGTGGCCATTGGGGTGCCGAATGATTTTTCGGGATCCGTAGTTGTGAGCTCGCTCAAGCCGGTCGTTTGCACCGTCAATACGCAGAATGCAGGGAACGGAAGCAGCGAAAACCCCTACCGTATTGCCAGCAGTTCCGGTTTAGATGAACTCGAAGTTGCCTCGACCATCTACGCCCCACAGGTGATGAAGGCATACTCTGGTTGGAGCTCGTATATTTCCGTGCAAAATGCCAGCGACAGCGCAGTGACTGTTCAAGTCTCCTATAAAGACCGCAATGGGACGGATATTCCAGAGGCAGCCGAAACAGCCCAAATCCCCAGCCACAGCAATACCATTTTCTATCAAACTGAGAATGTCGGGCTGCCAGCGACTTTTATCGGCGCAGCCAAAGTAACCGCCACCAGTCCAGCCGAAGGACAGATCGCTGCAGTAGTTAATTTCTATAATGCTGGCAGCGATGCTGGGACCTCGCAATTCCACAGCTACAATGGCCTCAGCGCCGGCGCGACTAAATTGTATATCCCCCGGGCGGTGCGCCGATTCTACGGCTATAACAGTGGTATCACAATCCAAAATGTCGGGGATGTAGATACGACTGTCACTATCACCTTTAATTTTGATGGGCAGTCTTATGTCTATCAATCTGGCACCATCGACCCAAGCACGGCGCTACTTCTATATCTCCCAGATGTCAGCGCGCTTGACCCTGTTGATGGACTGGCCATCAGCCAACGCTTTGGCAACGCCGTCGTCGAGGCTAGTAATCCTGAAGCCAGAATTGTCGGCATTGTCAACGAAGATAACCGCGGTATCCCGGACGACAATGATGGCAATCTCGTCCCCGTAGAGCGGATTGGGCAAGGCTCTACATACAGCGCTATCCCTGCTGGGACTGAGACAAAAGATCTCTATTTTCCCCAGGTAATGAGGAACGTCGATGGGATATTCTCAGGCGGCTTCTTCTTTACGAATATCTCAGGGCAGGCGGGCTTTTGTGAGATCCACTTCACGGGTGTCCCTGAGGCAAAACTCGATGATTTCGATATGCCCATCAACGAGTCCAAATCATATTACGCCCCCGATATCCCCAACCTACCCGATGGCTTCAACAGCAGTGTGAGGGTATCTTGCAATATCGAAGTCATCGGCATCCAAAACTACGCCGCAAAGCCGGAAAGCGGCAAATTGGGAGATAGCTTCACCCAAAATAACGGCTTCAACAAATAGGATTTATAAATAGATCGGGTGTTCAGTAACACCCGATCTATTTTTTGGCCTTTATCCCCGGAAGAAATTAGATATAAAGAACCATAAATTGGCTGGCCGCTCTGCCAGCCGGCGCACGAAGTACGGATACCACTCTGTACCATAAGGTACATAAACCCGCACCGGATACCCCTCCTCGGCTAATTGATCCTGTAAATCCCTGCGGATTCCATGCAACATTTGGAATTCCAATGACTCTTTGGGGAAGCCAACTTCCTTGGCATAGGCTTTGGCGTAATTGATGCGCGCCTCATCATGGCTGGCGATGGCTGGAATCGGAGGGAATCTGCCGCAATCAGAAACTTTTGGCAATCCCTTGGCGTTTGCTCCGTCGATCATCATCTTGGTCAGCCGGTCGAAGCTCGCGTCCACATCAGACTTCTGAGGATAGGCGATATCAGCAGGCTCCTTATACGCGCCCTTACAGAGACGAACTTTCGCGCCTTCTTCCATTAACTGCCGAATATCCTCATCGCTGCGGAATAAGTACGATTGAATCACAATCCCCACGGTCTCTGCATACCCTTCCGCTCCCATTTTCCGGAATAAATCCAGGGTCACCTGCGTAACAGGCGAATCCTCCATATCAATACGCACAAAATTTACCTGAGAGTGGGCCCTTTCCACGATCCGCCGTAGGTTCTCTTCACAGACTGCCTCATCCAAAAGCAATCCAATCTGACTGAGTTTGATCGAGATGCCTGACTGTACTTCAGCCCGATTGATTTCATCGAGGATGTGCAGGATCTCATCGGTAGCCCGGCGAGCCTCATTTGCACTGGTGACATTCTCCCCCAAGTGATCTAAAGTTGCGCAAATGCCCCTGACATTGAGCGCTTTGATAGCCCGAATTGCATCTTCAGGGTTCTCTCCCGCCACAAAGCGCGAAGCAACCCGCCAGGCAATTTTCCAGCGCGTCACCAGGCGACGCGCCCACTCTGCCGTCGAAAAATAGATCAACAATGAACGCAGCATATATTCTCCTATTACCTTTGGCTACATGATGGATGTTCGCTCTACGGCTCTCTGGGAAACGCCGTGGGACTATCCAGATGTAGGGGGGATCACCCCTGCAATTCCTGGAGAACCCATCCTACTTGATCACATTAAGGAAGCACAGTGCATAAGATAATTACTTTCGGGGTAATTTTACACCTTAACATCCCTATGATAGAATTCCCCCCATGCGTTCTCGAGGATCATTTTCACTTTTGCGCTGGGTCTCGATTTTCTTGATCCTATTTGCCGTCATCTTGGCAACCATCCAGGTAGCCTCCTACAGCCGCCTGCGAGCGGTTTTTCCCGTTGGGATGAATATCGCCGGGATCCCAGTGGGCGGTCTGGACCGTCAAGGCACGGCACAACGCTTACTCGAAGTCTACAACCTACCTGTAGAACTGCATTACAACGAGAATATAATCCATCTCGATCCCTCCGTGGTTGGGTTCGAACTTGACCTAGAAAGCATGTTAGCCGCTGCCGATTTGGAGCGCACACGATTATCTTTCTGGGTAGGTTTTTGGGATTACCTCTGGGGAAGGAACGCCGACCCCACAGATATCCCCCTGCGCTCGTCATTTTCTGAAGCTAGACTCAATGCTTACCTGTCTGAGGAGATTGCCACCCGCTACGATCAGCCTCCCACTGCACCGATTCCTGTAGCGGGATCCCTAGACTTTCAGCCAGGAGAGTTGGGCACCGCGGTCGATGTAGAGAGGTCTACCGTGCCCATAGAAAGTGCGCTGAGCTCCACAACCTCGCGCGTGGTCTCTCTGCCCTTGGAGCGCACACTACCCCCACGCCCATCGCGCGAAAACCTGGAAATCCTACTCAAACAGACCATTGATCTGGCAGAGTTTGAAGGCATAGCTGGGCTGTACATGATGGATCTACAGACCAACCAGGAGATCCATTTTGCACGTCAGTTGGGTACGGAATTCGCCGTCGACCCCGATGTGGCGTTTACCACGGCAAGCATTATCAAGATCCCCATCCTGGTATCAACCTATCGGCAAATTGCAGAGACCCCTGACCTCGAGACCGCCAATCTGATCGAGAAGATGATCATCGAATCGGGCAACGAGACCGCCGACTGGCTTATGCAGCGTGAGATCGACCCTATCCGCGCACCCCTGGTGGTTACTGAGGATATGAAAATCATAGGCTTGGAAAACACCTTCCTGGCGGGACATTTCTTCCTTGGCGCCCCGGTCTTGGATATCTTCGAGACGCCCGCTAATTCACGGACCGACGTTTTCACTAATCCAGATATCTATAACCAGACCACACCCTCGGATATGGGCATGTTGCTGGAAGACCTGTATATCTGCGCCGAAACGGGTGGTGGAACGCTAACGGCCGTGTTCGCTGGGGAAATCAATCAGGAAGAATGCAAGTCCATGATCGCCTACCTGACCCTTAACAAGATGCCGTCCCTCCTAGAGGCGGGCATCCCGGAGGGCACACAGATCGCCCATAAACACGGCTGGGTGACCAACAACGGCATTATCAACCTGATCGGTGACGCGGGTATAATTTACACCATCGGGGGTGACTACATCCTGGTGATCTTCCTCTACCACCCCGAGCAATTGATCTGGGATCCCTCCTCTGCGCTGGTGGGACAGCTTTCGCGGGCAGTCTATAACTAT
>CAYTKR010000042.1:0-36579 GCA_964438295.1 uncultured Anaerolineales bacterium | reverse complement strand
ATGGTGTATTTTTACCCAGTGATAATCTCAGATTGATGGCCACGGGTGCCACGGTCTCGCCTGTCGAAATTGGCATTTTTTCTCCCCAAATGCAAGTGACCAAGAAACTTATAACCGGAGAAGTTGGTTATATCGCCACGGGGTTGAAGAGCGTCAACGAATGCCGGGTTGGTGATACCTTTACGCTGGCTTCCAATCCGGCTGATGAGCCTTTGCCTGGGTATCAAAAAGCCAAGCCAATGGTTTTTGCTGGTATTTACCCTGTAGATGGCGAAGATTACGAGGATCTCAGGGATGCGCTGGCAAAATTGCAGCTCAACGATGCCGCGCTGGTATATGAGCCGGAAACCTCGCAAGCCCTCAATTTCGGCTTTCGCTGTGGATTCCTGGGCTTGTTCCACATGGAGATCATCCAGGAGCGCCTGGAACGGGAATACGATTTGGACATAATCGTCACCGCGCCCTCCGTTGAATACGAAGTGCTCTTAAGCGATGGGGAAATCATACGCATTGACTCTCCAGCTGAACTGCCTGATACTGGAGAGATCGAGGAGATTCGCGAACCCTGGATGACGATCCAGATCTTCACGCCCACAGAATATTATGGTGTGGTGATGGAACTGGTCACACAACGGCGTGGGATCTATACCGATCAGGAATATCCCACACCCAACCGCGTGCAGCTCAATTTCGAAATCCCGCTCTCAGAGTTGATCGTCGATTTCTTCGATTATCTCAAATCGGGCACTCGGGGATATGCTTCGCTCGATTACCAGTATGCCGATTACCGCGCGGAAGACCTGGTTAAACTGGATATATTGATCAACAAAGAGTCTGTCGATGCCCTGGCAGCCATCGTCCATCGCGAAGATGCCTATCGCAAAGGCCAGGCATTGGTCTCCAAGCTCAAAGATCTAATCCCGCGCCAGTTGTTCGCAGTGCCCATCCAGGCCTCGGCTGGGGGGAGGGTGATCTCGCGAGCCAATATAAAGGCCTTGCGCAAGGACGTACTAGCGAAATGCTACGGGGGTGATGTCTCTCGGAAGCGAAAATTGCTTGAAAAACAGAAGAAGGGTAAGAAACGCATGAAGAGTGTGGGGAATGTAGATATTCCGCAGGAAGCATTCCTGGCGGTGCTACGGTTACGCGATGACTGATCAAACAACAGGTAAATCCACTCAATCGACCCTCCGGCAGATGGTTCCTGGAATCCTCGTTAGCTTATTGATGTTGGTCATCTTGTTCCGATTTTTCGATTGGAAAGATGTCCTCGATGCATTACGCCAGGCGGAGTGGAAATATCTGTTTTTGGCCGTACCGATTTACCTGCTCTCGTATGTGCTGCGGGCTTTTGCGTGGTGGACGATATTAAAAGAAGCAGTATCCTATTGGCGAGTATTCCTGACCATGCATATTGGATATTTGCTCAACAATGTTTTACCGTTCCGGTTGGGCGAATTGGGGCGGGCTTATTTGTTGGGGAAAGACGGATTGGGATTTTGGCGTGTTTTTTCATCAATATTGATCGAACGCGCCTTTGACATGATCATAGCCGTTGGTCTGGTTTTGGGGATCTTGCCATTTGTTTTGATTTCATCGAATACCCAACAGGTTGCAATCTTGATTGGGGTTATCGTGTTCTTGGGCTTGCTGATCCTCTACCTTTTGGCGCGAAACCGAATTTGGGCGGTAGCTAAATTTGAGAGGCTAGGCGCGCGCTGGCCATTATTATTGCGCCTGGGGAAAAACCGCCTTGATGCCTTTTTGGAAGGCTTGGAAGTTTTGACGTCTCCAAGCCGCTTTGCCAGGGTACTGATTTCGCTGGCTGTCAGTTGGATGATGGCGATTTCCATTCAGTATTTGGTCTTGCGCGCATTTTACCCCGATGCGCGCATACTCCATGCGCTCACTACTCAGGGGATATCTGCTCTAGGAGTGGCGCTGCCTTCCTCCCCTGGATACATAGGTGTATTCGAAGCCGCAATTGTAGGCGCCTTGGCACTCTTCGGGATTTCCTTTTCGATGGCTTTTGCGTATGCGCTGACATTGCACTTGATGTATATCTTAATGACTGGTGTTTTTGGAGCCTACGGATTAGCAATCAGCCGCATTAGCTTAGGGGAAATCTTCCAGAATGTAAGACGCATCAGCATTCAAAGGTGATGGCTTAGGAGAACGCAATGTCGAAGCATTATTTCGTGACCGGAGGCGCCGGTTTTATTGGAACGAATTATGTTCAGCGCTTATTAGACCGCGGGGAACAAGTAACAGTGTACGACAACCTTTCTCGAGCAGGAGCGCCCCTCAATATTGAATGGTTGCGCTCAATGTTTGGTGAAGGATCATTCCAATTGGTTGTGGGGGATGTTCAGGATGCAGAGAAACTCATTCGAGCTGCGAAAAATGCGGATATCATCCTGCACCTGGCTGGTCAGGTAGCGGTGACGACCTCGGTGATGGATCCGCGCGGCGACTTTGAGGATAATGCCTTGGGTACCTTCAACGTTCTTGAAGCGGCGCGCTTTTCAAACAGGAAACCGATGGTTTTATATGCTTCGACCAACAAGGTTTATGGCGAGATGGAAGAGGCGCAAATTGAAGAGGGTGAAACGAGTTACAAATATAAACAGCTTCCTTTTGGTGTTCCCGAAACTCAGCCGTTGGATTTCCACTCCCCTTATGGCTGTTCCAAGGGCACGGGTGACCAATATGTGCGCGATTACCATCGCATCTATGATCTTCCCACAGTTGTCTTCCGTCAGAGCTGCATTTATGGGACGCGCCAGTTTGGCATCGAAGACCAGGGCTGGGTAGCCTGGTTTGTGATCGCAGCCTTGCTGGATAAACCGATCACGATCTATGGGGATGGTAAGCAGGTTCGTGATGTGCTCTACATTGAAGATCTTCTCGATGCCTACGATGCAGCGGTTGCACACATCAAGGTCGCCTCCGGTCAGGTGTACAACATCGGGGGAGGACCCAAGAACACGCTCTCGATCTGGAAGGAATTCGCTCCCTTGCTCGAAGAGCTGTTGGGTAAGAAGATCGTTGTGACTCGCAGCGGTTGGCGCCCGGGCGATCAGCACGTGTTTGTGTCAGATATTCGCAAAGCCGAGCGAGATCTGGGTTGGTCGCCAAAAATTAGCGTTGACGCTGGCGTCCGCCGCCTGTTTGAGTGGGTAAACACCAACAGAAATCTCTTTACTTTGTCTAACTCATAGTGCATTGTAGAGTATTTTTTGGAAAATAATAATTTGCCTTACCCTCACCCCTAACCCCTCTCCCACTGAGAGAGGGGAAACCGTAGCGGAGCGGAGGTGGGGTGAGGGAAAATCAGCAAAGATAACTTAACAATGCACTAGCTTGTAGTTCAAATTTGAAATCGACAACTTGCTCCTTGCCTCTTGTAAAGAATAAAATGCGCATCCTCACTGTTCTCACCTACTACCGTCCCCACACCAGTGGATTAACGATCTATGTTGAGCGCCTGGTCCGGACTCTGGCCAAGCGCGGTCATCAAGTCACCGTGCTGACTTCACAATATGAGAAAGACTTGCCGCGTGATGAGATCGTCGATGGCGTGCACATCATCCGTGCGCCAGTATTATTTCGAGTAAGTAAAGGGGTCATCATGCCCACTTTCGGCTACCTGGCCTGGAAGCTTGCCCTGGAGAATGATGTCATTCATCTGCATTTACCGCAATTCGATGCGGCTGGCGTTGCGCTGCGTGGGCGTCTATTGCGCAAACCTACTGTGATCACATATCACTGCGACCTCAAATTGCCCCCGGGAATCTTCAATCGTTTTGTCAATCAGGTCGTCCATGCGATGAATCATATCGCGGCGATGTTTACCCACAAGATTAGCGCCTATACCGGGGATTTCGCATCACATTCCCCTTACTTGAGCCGCTTTGCGGATAAAGTTCGCCTGATCCTACCCCCAGTAGAATTGCCCGAAGCCAGCCAGGCTGCGAAAGATGCCTTTGGCAAAGAGCACAATTCTGAAGGCCACCATCCAGTGATCGGCATGGCAACACGCTTTGCTTCTGAAAAAGGGGTTGAAATTCTCTTAGATGCTTTGCCTCATGTTTTAGAGAGTTTCCCCAATACCAAAGTGCTCTTTGCTGGACAATACCAAGAAGTCATGGGAGAGGAAGCTTACCTGAGACGCCTGTTGCCGACCATTGAGCAGTATCAATCGAATGGGCATTGGAAATTCTTGGGAAATCTAAATATCGACCAAATGTCAGCATTCTATTCAAATCTGGATGTCTTGGTCGTCCCCAGTTTGAATTCCACGGAGACTTTTGGATTAGTTCAAATCGAGGCCATGATGAACGGAGTGCCTACGATTGCTTCTGAGTTGCCCGGTGTTCGCCAACCCCCACTCATGACGGGCATGGGTGAAGTAGTCCCCATTGGGGATGCTGACGCCCTGGCGGAGGCTTTGTTGCGAATTTTCGCCAATCCCGAAGAATATCAGGGCGATATTGATGAGATAAACAAAACCTTTGACCCGCAGACTAATGCCGAAGCCTATGAAAAGTTGTATGGCGAGTTGCTGGAGGAGTTAGCGTGAGTCAGACCACAGGGATTGCTGACGCTAATTTACGGGATTACCTCAAAGCCCTGCTCAGAATAATGTTGGTCAAAGGAAAATACTTTTTGAATCCCCAGGCGCTGCATCGTTTCAAAGCTGGCACAATCAACCAGGCTAAGTCGGCGACGGCTGGCAAGTAGGACTGCCTTCATAGCTTGATGGTGTTCCTCCACGCCCAGCCACTCGATGATGAGTAATGGCATCATATCACTTTGAAATGCACGCAAGATTTCCATTCCATAGCGTCGTTGAATTAAGGAGATTGCCTCTAAAAGTATATAGTTGTTGCAATGGAGATTTACATTCATCTCGAGCAATTCAAACCAGGTAATCTTGGCTTGGGAATGATATTGGTCTTCTCTACACAAAGTGGCAATCATGGCCGAAGTATCAATCAAGATCATTTTTGGAATCCATTTCGGCATAGATTTCAACCAAGTACTTATCATGGTTGATAGAAACATCCGTTGCCCCCTCTATGTCGGTGGCAATTCCAGCTAGAGCCTTGGCACGTCGGACCATTTCTTCTCGGTTTGGTTTTTGATGATTTTGAGCCATCAAATCTATACTTTGCCGCACGAGTTCAGCCATTGAAACATTATATTCGGCGGCTTTCTCTCGTAAAAATTTATGTTGTTCTTCTGTCAGTTGAATTTGCGTCCTGATCATTGCTGAACTCCTAAAGTGTAATCACATTTTAAGAAGTGATGTAATTGTACCATTGAAATGAAATCCCTTATCCAACCACCTACAAACAAGGACTACCTTTGGCTACACTTGCGCGAGCTGCCTTACTTCCGCGCTCTCCTACGAGCCGTGGAAGCGCGCTTTTACGAGAATCTTGAATTGCCCTCGCCGACCTTGGATTTAGGATGTGGAGACGGGCATTTTGCCAGTATCGCTTTCGAACGTCCCCTTGAAGTGGGCATCGATCCCTGGTGGGGGCCATTGTGCGAAGCGGAAACTCGTCAGGTTTATCAGGGGTTGGCACAATCTGATGGCGCGGCGCTGCCGTTTCCGGATCACTATTTTGCCAGCGCAGTTAGCAACTCGGTATTGGAACACATCCCCCATCTTGAGGGTGTGCTTCCTGAATTAGCGCGGGTGGTAAAACCGGAAGCGCCGTTCATATTTTGCGTACCGAACCATAATTTCATGGCGAATCTCTCTGTAGGACGCTTTCTTGACCAGGTTCGATTTAACCGCCTCGGCGACGCGTACCGAACATTCTTCAACCGCATCTCCCGGCACCACCATTGTGATCCGCCTGAGGTTTGGGAGTCGCGTTTGGAAAGAGCAGGCTTTCGAATTGAGCGCTGGTGGCATTATTTATCCCCTGAGGCATTGCGAACGTTGGAATGGGGCCATTACCTTGGCCTGCCATCCTGGGTCAGCCGAGTGCTCACGGGGCGATGGATTCTCGCCTCCAATGAGTGGAATTTATCGCTTACACGACGCTATGTACAGCGGTATTACGATGAACCAATCGCTAGCGAAAATGGGGCGTATACATTCTACTTGGCAAGAAAGAAGTGAAGAACAAAATGGGTCAATCGTAAGCAATTCTACACTTCTCGATTTGACACCTTTGGCTGTTTTTTCTATTCGCCACCCGTTTGCCCCCACTCCTAAGATCGAGTATCATTGTCCTTTGGTATGGAAGAACCCTCTGTCCTAGACTACGTTAAATCGAAGATATTTTTCTGGCGTGGTGAAATTATAGAAATTCCCTTGCCAGATGCCGGGCCGCGTCAGGAAGGTCTGCAAGAGATCGTACAGGAGATATCACTCGCTGATGGAATTTCCTCTTCTCACACTGAAGCGGTGGATTCGACCACGAGAAGTGCATTCGAATTGGTCAATTGGGCAGGCTGGTGGGCTGTATTGCCCCTCGTCTTAGCCTTGTTCGCCCAACGCACACTCGAACCACCCGATCGTAGCCTGAACGCGGGGATTGTTTTTTATTGCCTCGCTTTTGGCGCAATTCTATGGGCAAATCTACGTGGACACCTTGTATTGCCCACAGCTGAGAGCGTCAAATTTCAAATCGACCAGCTTTCTGTACGAATGATTCCCTTGGTGGGGAGCATACTATTTGGTCTCCTTGCTTTCCTGGCATTTGGGGGCAACCGATTCACACAATTGAATCTCATTTTGTGGTTGATCTCCCTGGGTTTGTTCATATATGCTTTTTGGGCGACCGAACGGGATGCAATTCCTTGGCCCGACAGACTGCGCATAGCCATTTTTAGCTTCAGGCAAGATGGCATTACATTCTCTTCGTGGACACTTTTAGTCTTGTGCATTTTCGCACTCTCAGTTTTCTTCCGGTTCTATCAGTTAGGGAATGTTCCCCCAGAGATGTTCAGCGACCATGCCGAGAAATTGATCGATGTCGCCAATGTGCTCGATGGTGAGTACAGTATCTTTTTCACCCGCAATACAGGGCGTGAAGCGTTCCAAATGTATCTTACGGCTGCAGCAGCAAAGGTATTCGGGACGGGCCTGTCCTATCTGAGCTTGAAGATCGGTACTGCGTTAGCTGGTTTGTTCACGCTCCCATTCATCTATCTCTTGGGAAAAGAGATTGCCAACCGCAGAGTGGGATTGCTAGCAATGGCGTTTGCCGGGATTGCCTATTGGCCCAATGTGATCTCTCGAGTGGCCTTGCGATTCACACTCTATCCATTCTTTGCCGCGCCGACGCTCTATTTCCTTATCCGCGGTTTACGTCGCGGAAATCGCAATGATTTTCTTTTAGCCGGATTGTTCTTAGGGCTAGGTTTGCATGGCTATAGCCCGTTCCGTTTCGTACCCTTTGTGGTTTTGGCCGCCATTGGCTTGTACTTGGTCCATCGCCGCATAAAGGATGAGAGTCAACAGGCTTGGTGGGGATTAATCGTGCTGGTATTTGCCGCCCTGCTCGTTTTCACGCCTTTATTGCGTTTCGCTTTGGGGAACATGGACGCCTTTTCTTACCGCATGATAACCCGTATGACCGAGGTGGAAGCTACTTTTTCTGCCCCTGTCTGGCAGATTTTCTTCCGTAACTTGTGGGATGCGCTGACGATGTTTTTTTGGGACAACGGTGAAATCTGGGTACACTCTGTGACGCATCGACCAGCCCTGGGAGTTGTTTCAGCCGCCCTTTTCTTCATAGGATGTGTGCTGCTAACTGTGCGCTACCTGCGTCAGCGCGGTTGGTTGGATGCCTTCTTGCTGATATCGATCCCATTGCTGCTGATGCCGTCGATCCTGTCGTTGGCCTTTCCAGGGGAGAACCCCTCCCTCAATCGATCCGGAGGCGCCTTGATCCCTGTATTCCTCATTGTAGGGATGGCGCTGGATGGATTGCTGACCACCCTCAAAGGGAGTCTGAACAGCCCTCTTTGGGGCAAGCGGATGGCCTGGGGTGTGGGCATTCTCCTTTTGGCGTGGTCCAGTGCCCAGAATTATGATCTTGTCTTCAGGCAATATCGCAATTTCTTCGCCTTGAGTTCCTGGAATACTTCAGAGCTGGGCGCGGTTATTCGTCAATTTGCTGACTCTGTGGGGACAGAAGAAACAGCCTGGGTTGTGCCTTATCCCCATTGGGTGGATACGCGTCTGGTAGCCATCAGGGCTGGTGTTCCAGGGAAAGATTACGCCCTCTGGCCCGATCAGCTTCCCCAATCTTTGGAAGAACCCCAGACTAAGATGTTCCTTTTCAAATTAGAAGACACTTCGGCGATGGAAACACTGCGTGAACTTTATCCAACAGGATCGATGCAGCTATATGACTCGGAAATCCAGGGCAAGGATTTCTATATCTATTTTGTACCGCCTGTTGAAGAGTAGCCAACATTATTGCTTATGAAAGAGAACCAGAACAACGCGAAAACTCGCTTCCGCTGGCTATATGTCGTTTTGATGGCCTACATACTGGTTTCAGGTGCATACCTGAGACTGGTGGGGCTAGATTGGGATGAAGAGCAGCACCTGCATCCCGATGAACGCTTCCTCACCATGGTGGAATCCAGTATCACGCCGGTGGAGAGCTTGGGCGATTTCTTTGACACGGCCGAATCGAGTTTGAACCCTCATAACCGCGGCCATGGTTTCTTCGTTTACGGCACTTTACCCATTTTCATCGTCCGGTATGTGGCCGAATGGCTGGGGAACACCGGCTATGGCCAAGTTTATCTTGTTGGACGGGCTCTCTCTGCGTTGACCGATCTGGCTGTCGTCTGGTTGGTATTCTTGACCGCCAGTCGTCTATATGACCAACGTGTTGGGATTCTGGCTGCTGCTTTCTATTCCTTCGCAGTCCTGCCCATCCAGCAATCACATTTCTTCACGGTTGATACGTTCATAAACTTCTTTACCTTTTTGGCGGTTTACTTTGCAATAGAAGTGATGACCGCGGATAGCAGACCACCGTCCGCGGATGATGACAACTTGCCATCCTCTGTACACACCGGCCAGACTCAAGCCCAAGGGGCTGCTCCACGTTTCTGGTCGCATCCAATTTTTTGGCCATGTATTCTCTTTGGTTTGGCGCTCGGAATGGCCGTGGCCTCCAAGATCAACGCGGCACCGGTCGCTATTGTTCTACCCGGAGCCGCCGCGCTATATTTGCTGAGGCTTCCCCCCAAGGTAAGAGAGCGAGAACTCACCCGAGTAATTGCCTATGTCATTTTGGCTGGTTTGGTCAGCTTGCTCACATTCCGGATCATGCAGCCCTATGCCTTTTCTGGGCCAGGCTTCTTTGGTTTGAAACCCAATTCGTTGTGGATCGAGAATATCAACTCCTTACGTGCTCAGGCCGCAGGCGATGTAGATTTCCCGCCTGCATTGCAATGGGCTCGCAGGCCGGTGTGGTTCTCGCTGCAGAATCTGGTCACCTGGGGATTGGGCTTGCCATTGGGGATCTTGGCCTGGGTCGGTTTCCTGTGGATGTGGTGGCGCAGCATCAAAGGCGAGTGGCAGAAACACATCTTGCTGTGGGGGTGGACGGCGCTGTACTTCACCTGGCAATCCTTGCAGTGGAACAGCACCATGCGCTACCAACTGCCGGTCTATCCAACTTTGGTGATCTTCGCGGCCTGGTTTGTGATTGAGATGGCACGTCCAAACGCCAAAGCATTCAAACGTTCAAATGTTCGCCGTGGATTTGCATATCTCGTAGGTGGATTCGTAATCGTCTCCACATTTTTATGGGCTTTCGCATTTACGCGTATCTATACTCAACCACACGCACGTGTGGAGGCTTCGCGCTGGATGTTTCAGAATTTCCCTGGGCCGATCACCTTGAAAATACACACAGGTGATGGGACATACCAACAGCCCTTACCGCTCTCTCAAGGCTTGACGATTACTGAAGATAGCCCTTATCAGACTTCCTTCACGGCAAAATCGGATGGTAGTTTGGCTGAAATCTATTTGCCCCATGTACTAGATACCAGTACTATGGGCAGCTTGCTGGTGAATGTTTCATCATCGCTTGCATCTGAAGATAACCAGGCAGTTCAAATTCTTTCGGCGAACGATCTGACCACAAATCAATTTGAAAATTATTCAATTCCTTTCAATCCAGGTTTTGAACTGGATCCCTCGCAAACATATTATTTTCGTTTTGAAGCTCTCGGCGGATTAGAAGAGGTCGATCTCTGCGGACCTTTACAAGTCCAGATGCAGACTACAAATGGCCCCTTCGAGCAGACCATCCAAAATTCCCCAGATTGCGTTGTCCGGTTCGAACAATCAGTCACCTTGGCCTTTATACCTGAGACTGCGGGTACGTTGTTGACCCTCACGCCGACGAAGCTATCCGCACAGCAGGTCCTGCCTGATGAAGAGATGACCCTGTCTATCGCGCTCGCGTCTCAACCGAATAGTGATCCGGTTGCTGCTGCTGAAGTTACTGCGACCTTCACCTCCCAGTCGGACTATCGCGGCGAGAGTTATTCTCTGGTGCTTGATCAACCTATAGAGGTAGTCGAAGGAAATACCTACTACCTAACGATCGAACTGGATGGAGGGGGGGAAATTGCTCTGTCTGGTGCTGCCCTTGCCAACGAGAGCACCTGGGATGATGGCCTGCCTCTGCGCATGGATGGTTATGATCCCTACGGCGGCATATACCAGGGTGGTCTCAACTTCGAAATGTACTGGGATGATAACGAAGAGAAACTGAATCGCTTCACCAGTACACTAGCCCAGGCCGATTATTTGCTGATCACTTCCAGCCGGCAGTGGGGAACTACCACGCGTGTGCCTGAACGGTATCCGCTGACTTCGGAATATTATCGCCAATTGATGGGCTGTCCCATCGAGCGCAGTATCGAATGGTGTTATACCGTCGCTACACCAGATGCATTCGACGGGAATTTAGGCTTCGACCTGGTTCAGGTTTTCCAATCCCAACCTTCGTTAGGTTCATTTGCCATCAATGACCAATTCTCCGAGGAAGCCTTCACGGTTTACGATCATCCCAAGGTGTTCGTATTCCAGAAATCAGCCGACTTCGATCCCGCAAAGGTAGAGAATATCCTTGCATCCGTCGACCTCTCGAAAGTAGTGCGCGTAACCCCGCGCAAAGCAGATACCTTCCCAGGTAACCTGATGCTGCCACCCGAACGCCTGTCAGAGCAGCGTGCTGGTGGCACCTGGTCTGATTTGTTCAACCCTGAAGCGCTGCATAATCGCAATCAATTCGTAGGTACTGCGATCTGGTATTTGAGCGTCTTCCTGTTGGGATTGATCACATATCCCCTGGTGCGTTTCGCCATGCCAGGCCTTGAAGATCGCGGATATCCCCTGGCGCGCACGATTGGGCTTGTTCTGCTCTCCTATATGGTGTGGCTGGCTGGTTCGGCGAGGATCCCATTCAACCGCCTGACGATTGGTATAGCCATTCTACTGATCGCGCTGTTGAATGGCTATTTAGCTCTCCGTCAAAAAGATGAATTGCTGAACGAATGGCGCCAGCGCCGAAGTTACGTCTTACTTATCGAAGGATTGTTCCTGTTATTTTTCTTGATCTTCTTGCTCATCCGAATGGGGAACCCCGATCTGTGGCACCCCTGGAAGGGCGGTGAGAAGCCCATGGATTTTTCCTACTTCAATGCCATATTGAAGAGCACATCGTTCCCGCCTTATGATCCCTGGTTTGCTGGTGGGTACATAAATTATTATTACTATGGCTTCGTGATCGTCGCGGTGCTGGTCAAATTCTTGGGTATCGTGCCCTCATTTGCCTATAATCTGATCCTGCCGACGTTATTTGCCATGGTGGCCTTGGGGGCATTCTCGATCGTTTGGAATCTTGTCGGACGGAAGAAAGAAATTGACAAACCGGAGATTATGTTGCGGTTCCAGACTCCCGCCTTCCGTCTGCGATCCTGGATCGCCTTCGGTGGGGCTCTAGGGATGACTGTCCTCGGAAACCTCGGCATATTGCGCATGATCGTTCAAGGGTATCAACGCTTGGCAACACCTACAGAGGCGCTTGCCTCAGCCGGTATTTTAAAAAAATCCACCTGGTTTATCGAAGGCCTTTTCAAAGCGATTTCTGGAACTCCCCTGCCTTACCGTCTGGATGAGTGGTATTGGAACCCTAGCCGGGTGATCGGGGCTGAGCACGGCAATCCGATTACAGAATTCCCCTTCTTCACTTTCTTGTATGCAGATTTGCATGCGCATATGATCGCGCTTCCAATTGGTTTGATCGTGGTCGCTTGGGCGTTGTCGGTTGTCTTAGGGAAAGCCTGGCGACGCAATGGTAAACGCTCTGTGTTGCAAGTGGGTTTGAGTCTGCTGCTTGGTGGCCTAGCAATCGGCGCCATGTATCCTGTCAATCTTTCCGATATCTATACCTACTTGCCTTTCGGCGCGATCGCGCTTAGCTATGCCGTCTGGCGATATTGGCAAGTCGATGTGCCACCAGGCCGAGAGATCTATGGAAATATAAAACGATTGGCCATACTGGGTGCTGGGCTCATCCTCCTCGTGCTGTTATCCAACGGCACGTACCAGCCCTATTCACAATGGTATAGCCAGGGATACAGCGAACTGAAAGTCTGGCTGGGAACGCATACGCCCACATCCGATTATTTGACTCATTGGGGACTTTTCTTGTTCATCGTGGTTTCGTGGATGTTTTATGAGACGGTCGATTGGATGGCTAAGACTCCAGTATCCATGCTGCGAAAACTTGAGCCTTACAGGGGATTGATCTGGGGCGTAACGCTGGCTGTAGTGGTTATAATCCTTGCTTTGGGGATCAATGTGCCTGGTGAGGCTGTGGGTGAGGATCAACTGCCCATTGGGCGAGGGGTGCACATCATTTGGTTTGTGTTGCCTCTGGCTGTTTGGACTGCGATCTTGCTCCTGAGGCCCAGCATGTCAGATGCCAAACGCTTCGTGCTTTTCCTGATTGGTACCTCCCTGGTTCTCACCCTGACCATCGAGGTCGTCTATGTCATCGGGGATATTGGGCGAATGAATTCGGTCTTCAAGTTCTATATGCAAGCCTGGACTTTCCTTTCGGTTAGCGCGGCCGCTGCCTTCGGATGGCTTTTATCCGGGCTGCCAACCTGGAAGCCAGGCAGGCGTTTAGCCTGGCAAATTGCTTTTATCTTCCTGGTTGCGTCCGCAGCTCTCTACCCTGTTCTGGCCAGCTTCGCCAAAATCGAAGATCGCATGGCGATGGATGCGCCTCATACGCTCGATGGAATGACCTATATGCAGTATGCCAAGTATCACGATGAAGGTGTAGAACTGGTGCTCGCCGAGGATTACAATGCTATCCGTTGGATGCAAGACAATGTCATTGGATCGCCAGTCATCGTTGAGGCTAACCAGGTCGAATATCATTGGGGCACGCGCTACACCATCTATACTGGTCTGCCCGGTGTAGTTGGTTGGAACTGGCACATGCGCCAACAGCGCACAATCGTTCCTCATGATTGGGTTTACGAACGCGTCGATGGCGTGCATGAGTTCTACCGTACAGAAGATATCCAATGGGCGCAGGAATTCCTGGAGCGCTATGATGTCAGTTATATTGTGTTAGGCCAATTCGAGCGCGCCAAATATCCAGGTCCAGGATTGGAGAAGTTTCCTGCGTATGAAGGAATATTTTGGGAAGAAGTTTTCAGAGATGGCGAGACGGCAGTGTATGAAATAATCAGTAACCAGTAATCAGTGTTCTGACAACTGCATACTGGTTACTGGAAACTGCTAATTCTGAACAACCTATGATTGAATTCATTCTCTGGTATCTCATCATTACATTACTTGGTTTGCTGACTTTCCCGCTGGCCTTTGCTCTGTTGCCAACCTTGGCTGACCGCGGCTATGCATTCAGCCGCGCCTTGGGGTGGTTGTTATGGGGATATCTTTTCTGGATTCTCGGTTCTTTGGGCATGTTGCAGAACAATGTCGGTGGAGAACTTCTGGCGTTATTGCTTTTGGTTGGATTTGTTTTCTGGTCTGCACGCCGGACTGGATGGAGTGAGTTCAAAGCCTGGTTCAACGCGCAGCGGCGATTGATTGTGACAATCGAACTCCTCTTCCTGATAGCTTTCGTCGGCTGGGCTGTCGTCCGGGCTGCCAACCCAGAGATCGTTGGAACCGAAAAACCGATGGAATTGGCCTTCATTAATTCCATCTTGCGCTCGCCGTCCCTTCCGCCTCATGACCCCTGGCTGTCGGGGTACGCCATTTCCTATTACTACTTCGGATATGTCTTGGTTGCTATGCTCGCCAAACTTGCAGGCGCTTCCGGTGGCGTTACTTTCAACCTGGGCGGCGCCTTGGTCTTCGCTCTCAGCGCAATCGGATCGTATGGACTGCTCTACAATTTGTTGGCCTTAAGAGAGAATAAATCTGACTCGCTCAAATCTCACTCCCGGTCCTTTTCACCCCGCTCATCATTGTCAGCTCTGCTGGCTCCGTTCTTTATCCTCATCGTCAGCAACCTGGGCGGCTTGCTACACCTCCTGCGCCTAGGCGGCGTTTTCTGGCGCACGGACGAATCAGGGGCGTTGATCTCACCCGTGTGGGCTTGGTTGGATATGGGGCGGTTTAGCGACCCTCCCCCCGCGGAAAATTTCCCTCATTGGTGGTGGTGGCAGTCTTCGCGCATTCTACAAGATTTCGATTTCAATTGGGCTAACAAGGGTGACATCATTGGCGAGTTTCCCTTCTTCTCCTACTTGCTCGCCGACCTTCACCCCCATGTTCTAACAATGCCCTTTGCATTCTTGGCGATGGCCTTTGCGTTGCACATATTTCTTGATCGCGGCAACGCTACCTTGCCTTGGCCACACCTGAATATAAGCCCAAAGATATTCCTCGTCAGCACTGTAATATTCGGAGGAATGGCCTTCCTCAACACCTGGGATGCGCCATTTTACGTGGCCTTGTTTGCTGGCGCGTATATTTTGAGACGGTGGACAGAGAATGGTGGACGGTGGACAGTAAGTTCCCTCATAAGGGATTTTAGTTTTACAGGGCTTTCTCTGGGGATTGCAGGAATTATTGCCTATTTGCCATTCTATCTGGGTTTCGCTTCCCAGGCTGGCGGCCCGTTGCCCAATGTGATTTATGTGACCCGAGGGGTTTATCTATGGTTGATGTTCGTGCCGCTCTTGATACCAATATTTGCCTATTTGCTCTATGTGTGGCGATTGAAAGTTCGTTCCGGTGCGGATCGAATCGAGTTAAAGCGCGGTTTGCGAGTCACCTTGATTTTGGTCGCCATTTTGTACTTGATTTCCCTGTCGATAACTGGGATCATTGCCGGGTTACAAGCGTTGAGCAACCTGATCCCCGAAATCGCTGCGACAGCGGGTGTCTACTTGGGATCCTTAGCAGCACCCAGTTGGGGCGCTTTGCTTCTAGAGGGCTTCATCCGACGCTTGACCGTTCCAGGAACTCTGCTTACCTTAGTGGCTTTGTTGACCTTTGCGCTCGCTTCCATATGGCCACGCGAACAAGGTCAAAATAGTCAATCCCATCCTGCCCCGCGCCCTAATCCCCTCGCCCCCTCGCACTTGTTTGCCTTACTCCTCACGCTCATCGCTGGGCTGCTCGTCTTAGCTCCTGAATTCGTCTACCTGCGCGATATGTTTGGCTATCGCATCAATACCATTTTTAAGTTCTATTTCTTAGCCTGGCTGCTGTGGGGGATCGTTGCATCATATGCCACAGTCGTTTTGTGGGACCGTCTCAACTCGCCCTGGCAGATTGTATTCCGCGTGGCAATGGTCCTGATATTGGGAGTGTCGCTGATCTATCCAGTCTTAGGTTTGTGGACCAAGACCAATGAATTTAACCCACCTCAGTGGACGTTGGACGGCACTGCCTATTTAGAGAGCAGCTCACCCGATGAGGCCGCGGCCATGGCCTGGCTGAGCGAAGCTCCTCTTGGTGTGATAGCTGAAGCTGTAGGAGGTAGCTATACTACATTTGCGCGCATGGCTACACACAGCGGGCACCCGACTGTGCTGGGTTGGGAATTCCACGAAGTTCAATGGCGCGGCGGCACGGAAGAGATGGGTTCTCGCAAGGCCGATATTGAGCGCTTGTATTGCACGCCCAGTTGGGGAGAAGCCCGACAAGTGATCGATCAATACGACATCCGCTATGTGGTAGTAGGAAACAAAGAGCGCTTCGAGTACGCTTCCGGCAGTCAATCGTGCCCGACGGGTTTGGTTGAAGCCAAGTTCATCCGCAACCTGCCCTTGGCTTTCCAGCAAGGGGAAATAGCGATTTACGAAGTCTCCTGGCGGGAATAGAGATATAATACCAAACGATCCGGAGAAACCCGTTTTCAAACCATGTTTTCCGAAACATGTATATGTCGAGCATGTTGGAATTGTAGATGAGAAAACTCACGAACGAAGACATTATCTATTTGCTGGCATTTGCCTTGGCCCTGGGAGTGCGCCTGTTAAATTTAGGGGATCCGCCGCTGTCTGAAAGCGAGGCGGGTCTTGCAATTCAAGCCTTTGATTTGGCCCGAGGAGAGTCAATCGTCCCCGCTCCGCAACCGGCTTACATCGCCCTTACCAGTACAATATTTTCCTTATTCGGAAGCAGCAATGCCCTGGCTCGCTTCTGGCCTGCATTGGCGGGGAGCCTATTGGTAATGACCCCCTTCGCCTTCCGACATGTGCTTGGTAGAAAAGCCGCTTTGATACTGGCTTTTGGCCTAGCGCTCGATCCTGGTCTGGTGGCGCTATCTCGCCAGGCCGACGGGCGCATGCTGGCGATTGGTTTTTCAATTGTTGCACTGGCATTAGCATACGATCGCAAGCCAGCCGGAGCTGGGATATTCACCGGGTTGATGCTTCTCTCCGGACCGTCGACCTGGTTGGGGCTAATAGGTATGGCAATTGCCTGGGGAGTATGGAGATTTTTGGGAGCAGAAACTCTCGAACACGATGAGCCCACCTCGAGCCAAAACAGCGCGTCCCCAGGATTCCTTCGGACTTGGATCCTATTTGCCATGGGCACAATCCTGATCGTTGGAACCCGCTTTTTTACATTCCCATCAGGAATCGGAGCCTGGGCCAGTTCGATTGCGGCGTTTGCTCAGGGCTGGGTGAAGCCGTCGGGGATTTCAATAGGGCGCACCATGGTGGCCGTAGTGGTTTACCAACCACTGGCCTTGATTTTTGCCATTGTCGCCATTGTTCGGGAATGGGAGTACCGCCGCAACCTGGTTTGGAGTTTAGGAGCGTGGGCTTTGTCAGGGTTGGTGTTGGCGATGGCTTTCACCGGACGACAGGTTGGCGATGTGGCCTGGGCTCTGGTACCGTTGTGGAGTTTAGGGGCCATTGGGATCAGCGGCTATTTCGATGAGCGAACCAAGGACCCGGTCAGTCTCGGGCAGTCGGCTGCCATATTGGTTTTGCTCGCCCTGGCGTGGTTGACCTTGGCCGGGTTGCACCTGACTGTCGCCGAAGCAATCAGATTACGGATCTTGGTTGTAGTAGGAATTATCGCACTTGCAGGGTTGACCACTGCATTTGTCACCCTGGGTTGGAATTGGGCTATTGCTCGCGCGGGCGCGGTTTTTGGCGCTTGCGCCGCTCTGACCCTGTATGGGATTTCTGCCATGGTAGGGACATCCCAGGTTCATGCGGGCAGCCCGGCTGAATTATGGGCTCCAACGCCTCGAACTGGTCAAGCCAAATTATTCGTAGAAACTTTGCGGGAGCTATCCATCACACATACCGGGGATGCGAATGCTGTTGATATTGTTTCGCTGGTTGAATCATCCGCATTAGATTGGGTTCTGCGGGATTATCAAAAAACAGCTCAGGCGACAGCAGTCGATGCCGATATCCTTCCACCGGTTGTGATCGCACCTTTAGGGAGTGAAGCACAGGCCTGGTCTGCGGCATACCGTGGACAAGATTTCATCTGGGAGTTGAATCCCGGCTGGGATGGAGTTGTGCCAGAAGCCTGGGTGGATTGGTTGATATTCCGTAAAGCCCCCGTCCAGACGGCCCCTATTCTGCTTTGGGCCCGGTCAGACCTTTTCCCGGGCGAAGTTGGAACCGTGGATGAACCCGTGGAGCAGATCGAAGAAGAGACGAATGAATAGAACGCACACCGTTCGATGAGAGAGTTTCTTTGATTATCGTTTAATTGAATATTGGAGATGTATGAACTTACCTAGCACAATTGCCATCGATGGTCCTGCCGCTTCAGGCAAGTCGACTGTGGCCGAGCGCTTGGCCAGAGAATTGAAATTTCTTTATTTTGATACTGGTGTGATGTACCGGGCAGTTACCTGGATTGCCCTAGAACAGGACCTCTCCATGGATGACGAGCAGGCCATTACTGAATTATCCGAAACAGTGCAGATCGACGTGCAGCCGCCTTCAAAGGATGATGGCCGAGCTTGTGATGTCCTGGCGAATGGTGATGACCTTACCTGGAAGATACGCCGTCCAGAGGTCGATGCCAACGTTTCGATTGTATCCGCCTTTCCTGGCGTGCGCAAAGCACTTACAGCCCAACAGCGGCGTATTGGCTTGCGTGGTCAAGTGGTCATGGTGGGACGCGATATCGGCACGGTAGTTTTGCCGGATGCTGACCTGAAGATCTATTTAGATGCATCTGTCGAAGAACGCGCTCGCCGGCGCTATGAGGAGTGCATAGCTCGTGGGGAGAAAGATGTGACCTTAGAATCCATCCTGGAGGCCATGCGGGTGCGTGATGAGATCGACTCGACCCGGGATGTCGCCCCTCTGCGCGCGGCAGATGACGCGGTGACCATCGATTCGGATGGTTTGAGCATATCGAAGGTCTTGCAAGTAACCATTGACCTGGCTCGAGGGAAGCGCGCCTGACGAAGTCGATGGCTGAGTTGTACCGTCCCCCCTGGCATGTTCGTGTCGTAAGGCCTCCATTGCGGGCTTTATTTCGGGGAATTTTTTATTTCATTAGCCAGGTGAAGGTTACAGGTATTGAAAACGTACCCAAAGTTGGCGCCTATATTATCGCCATCAATCATGTTTCATTGTTTGAGGCCCCCTTTGTGACTGCTTTTTGGCCGGTGGCGTTTGAGGCCCTCGGGGCGGCAGATGTCTGGGACCGGCCTGGGCAAGGGTTGTTGGTGCGCCTGTATGGCGGTATCCCCATCCATCGCGGACAATATGATCGCCAAATTCTGAATACCTTGTTAGCGGTTTTGCGTTCCGGCTACCCTCTTTTGATCGCTCCAGAGGGTGGGCGATCGCATGAACCAGGGATGCGCAGGGCGAAACCCGGAGTTGCATACTTAATGGATAAAGCCCAGGTTCCCGTTGTGCCTGTCGGCGTTGTGGGTAGTACAGATGATTTTCTGGAGCGCGCCTTACGAGTAGAGCGGCCTGCAATCGAAATGTCCATAGGACGCCCAATGACTTTGCCGAGTGTAACTAGTAGCGGAATGGCTCGACGTCTGGCTCGGCAGGAGAATGCCGACATGGTGATGGCCAAAATCGCAGCGCTATTACCCCCAGAGTATCGCGGTATTTACGCGGATCATGTCATCGAATCCACCTAAACCGGAGAGTCGCCTCTATCGTCCAGAGTTGGTTTGCCTCCCACAACTGACACCAAAGCGACGCTTTGCGCGTTGGGCTCTTCATAACCTTGTTCGCTTGGTCGTCAAGTTGGCAATCAAGTTAGAGGTACTCGGAAGAGAATACATTCCTGAGGAAGGACCATTACTGGTTGTTGGAAACCACCTTGGGGATGCTGATGTGCTTGTTGGTATGGCGGTCTCCCCGGTTCCGGTAGAAATTCTCGGGAAGATCGAACTTTATAATTTTCCGATCGTTGGCTGGCTGATGGAAACCTACGGCACGATCTGGCTCCATCGGGGTCGCCCAGATCGCCGGGCAATCCGGTCCGCTTTGCAAGGTTTATCCGATGGTCGCATTGTGGCGATAGCGCCAGAAGGCAGAGAGAGCGCCACAGGATCTCTAGAAGAGGGTACAGGTGGTGCGGCGTACCTGGCGCTCAAGGCGGATGTGCCCGTTTTGCCAGTTGCTGTCACCGGTACGGAAAACTGGCGTATCTACAGTAATCTGAAGCGACTGAGACGCACAAAAGTATCTTTAACCATTGGAGCACCCTTTCGTTTGAAATCTCAGGGAAGTCGCCGCGAACAACTCAAGGATGCCACGGAGGAGATCATGAGAGCAGTGGCTCTCCTATTACCACCAGAGTACCAGGGTGTATACCGCAATTCATTGGAGATGGAGGAAAATCCCTTTGAGCAAAAAACGTAGTCGGAAGAAGTTGAAACGATATAACCACCGGGCGTGGGTGCCTGTCCGGCTCTTATTACGATTTCTGTTAAAGGTGATTGGATTTACATTGTTGGTCCGCCTGGACCGGGTGGACGGGCAGGAAAATGTCCCCAAGGAGGGTCCGGTAATATTCCTCATAAATCATATTGCTTTTGTCGATCCCATTGTTGTTTTATTCGTTTCGCGAAGAGATATCGTGCCTTTGGCCAAGATGGAAGTGTATGATTACCCATTTGTTGGGATATTTCCCCGCTTGTGGGGTGTCATTCCCATCAAGCGCGATGAGATCGACAGGGCAGCTATTCGCAAAGCTCTCGAGGTTTTGAAGGCTGGGCAGTGCTTATTGGTAGCTCCAGAAGGAACTCGTGGTGAGGCGCTTCAGAGGGGTAGAGATGGTGCCGCATATCTTGCTTCTCGAACGGACGCCGCGATCGTTCCAGTCGCTATTGAAGGGACAGTAGGCTTTCCGGTATTCCGCACAGATAAGCGCTGGAATCAGCCAGGTGCCCATATATGTTTCGGGAAGCCCTTTCGATTCAAACCTGAATTCTCTCATGCCAAAGGTGAGGTTTTGCGGAAAATGACAGATGAGGCCATTTATTTGTTGGCAAAGGATCTCCCTGAGCATCGCAGAGGTGTTTATGCAGACTTGTCTCTGGCGACCGAAGATACTATTGAATGGCTATGAGTAATGCTATAATATTTGCGTAGGATTACCGTAGTACTAACAATCTTATGTCTTTGATATTTTCGCTGTTCCAAGAATCGTCACATATTATCTTTCCCGATGGATTTGGGGGATGGTTAGGATTTTTTGCTTGGTTGTCATTAATTGTTTATCTGGTTTATCATTGGCGTGAATACAGCAAGCCTTGGGAGACAAACCATTGGATTCTATTCATTGCTTTGCTGATCATTACCTCTTTGACAAGTTCTTTTATTGGTCTGAAACTACCTCTCACCGATACAATATCGCTCCCCTCGATTACATTTGATCCAAGCGGCTTACCGATGATGTTATTTTCGGCAATACCTTGGGTAGTAGCGGCTGGTTTCTTAGGCCCGCTCGCAGCTGTAGGCCTGGCGTCTCTCTCTGGAGTGTTCATCGGAATTTGGGGTACACATACTGTATTTACCCCACTGGAACTGGCGACTCTGGCACTGTTAATGTCTGTTGCTAGCCAACAGAGATACCGGACATCATGGTTTAGGGGATTACGTCATCCGTTATTAGCGGCATTACCATTGATTCTGGTTTACCCAATATTATTTTTTGTTAGCTCTATATTTTTCGTCGAAGGAACCCTGGAAGTAAAAATTGATTACGCGGTTTCTTTCGTAGGCCCAACTACTTTGGCACTCGGAGTGCCAATTCTGCTTGCAGGCTTATTCGTCGAGTTAGCTCGGTTTGCATTTCCTGCCGCCTGGGGCGGAGCAGAACCATGGCAGCCTTCACCGGCCGAAAGAAGCCTAGAGGCGCGCTTTTCATATTACTTGATCCCTGCATTTATTGTTGTTCTGATGTTGTTCGCGATTGGCAATTGGGTTATAGCGGGCAACGCTGCCGAAAGAATGCTCGAAGACCGAATGTCTGCGGCTTCTGAAGTTGCCGCAAGCGGGGTGCCATATTTCCTTGATACCGGTCAAAATCTGCTGTTGCAGATAGCTTCCCAACTTGATATCGCTGCAGATACTCCATTTCAGATTCGAGAAACCCTCGCTGAAAGCTATCGCTCAGTACCCTTTTTCAAACAGTTATTCGTTTTCAATCAACAGGAAAACCAGCTTGCCGCGTTCCCAGCTGGAGATTTTGCAGATATTTACTCTCCCCCCTCTGTACAAATTGGCATCGAAATGGCTCGTGGCGGGGTTCCTGTTCAAGTTTATGCCGTACCCTCCATCGACGGTGGAGATCCAGCCCAAATTACATTCCTGGCAGCGATTTCTGGAGCAGGTGGGCAAGTAGCCGGAGTTCTCATTGGAACGACTGATTTGCACAGCAATCCCTATTCACAATCGATTATGACGAACCTGAATAGTGTTGCAGATATTGGGGGTGTGGGTCTCCTTGTGAATGAGAATGGTGAAATTCTCTATCAATCTGAATCCAAGTGGGAGTTTTCCCAGTATCCTTCTCTAATTGGGAGCGAGGCTACAATTTCTGATGGATCTGCCCCGGATGGAACGCGCTTGCTGGTGTTCACTCAACCAACAGTTGGCCGATCTTGGGGAACGGTTTTAATGGTCCCCGCTAGCCAAGCCCAGCAATTGGCTTTAGATACCGCCGTGCCAGTTCTGGTTTTGATAATTCTCTTGGTCGGGATTGTAGCTGTGTTGATGCGGCTGAGTTTGGGTGTGATCACTTCATCGATCAAGTCCCTAACCGGAGAAGCTGAGCGAATTGCCCAAGGACAGCTTGAACAGGCACTTCGACAAGGAGGCGTTGACGAAGCAGGTCGATTGCGAAATGCGTTTGAAAAAATGCGGATCAGCTTAAAAGCGCGCTTGGATGAACTAAATCGTTTATTGTTAGTGAGTCAAAGTGTTGCAGCGAATTTAGAGATAACTGAGGCATTACAACCGATCATTGAATCAGCCCTCTCTTTTGGCGCCAGTTCTGCCCGTATTGCGCTAGCAGCGAGTGTCGTCCCTGAGGGTAGCGCAAATGGTGAAGTTCCTACCCGATTCGGAGTTGGCGAGGGAACTGAAGCCTTTTCTTATTTCGATGAGCAGCTCCTCGCTCTGATGAAAAGTCAGGACAAAGGTAGTATTGTGCTGACAAATCCTGCCCGAACGCCTCTCCTAAATTTTGAACAAGGTGCACCTCGTTTAGGAAGCCTGGCAGCGGTAGCGCTATATCATGAGCGTTTGTATTACGGCATCTTATGGATCGCCTATGCTCAGCCTCATACCTTTTCTGACGAAGAGATCCAGTTTATTACAACATTGGGGGGGCAGGCAGCGCTTGCTGCAGCTAATGCGCGCTTGTTTATGACAGCAGAATTTGAGCGCGAACGCCTGGCCGCTATTCTGGCGTCTACACCAGATCCAGTGTTAGTAACAGATCAAAATAATTGCCTGTTGCTAATGAATGCTGAAGCATGGCAAGCTCTCGATCTGAGAATGGACGCCAGTCTTGGTAAGCCAATTGAAGAAGTAATCACTCAAGCCGCATTGATCGATCTTTTGCGCCTCGCTGGCAAAGTTCCGGAAGCTGTGGAAGTTGATCTTCCAGGGGGGCGCAACTTTGTGGCCACGGCGTCTACAATCACCGTTGATGGCCAGGATATTGGACGTGTATGTGTCCTGAAAGATGTAACCCAATTTAAGGAACTTGATGCGTTAAAATCAGAATTTGTCTCCACTGTAAGCCACGACCTGAGATCACCGCTCACACTCATGCGCGGGTATGCCACTATGTTAGAGATGGTAGGTGAACTCAATGAACAACAGACCGAGTATGTACGCAAGATCGTCGTAGGTGTTGAGAGTATCTCACGCTTGGTAAATAACTTGCTCGATCTCGGCCGCATCGAGGCTGGAGTGGGGCTGCAATTGGAAATGTTATCTGTTCAAGATATTGTCGAGTGGGTTGTTGATTCATTTCAGTTACAAGCTCAACAGAAGAAGATTATTCTGCGCGCTGATATTCCCAAAGATTTACCACCGCTCATCGAAGCTGACCAAGCATTACTTCAACAGGCTTTGCATAATTTGGTAGAAAATGCGGTTAAATATACACCCGAGGCTGGCAAGGTGTGGGTACGCGCGAACTCACGACGTAACACGATTCTATTTATTGTTGAAGATACAGGTATTGGGATTTCGCCGGTGGATCAGCCTTACTTGTTCGAAAAATTTTATCGTAGCACAGACCGCAAGGCAAAGCGAGAAAGGGGTACCGGTCTGGGCTTGGCCATCGTGAAATCTATTGTCGAACGCCATGGCGGAAACTTGGGTCTAGAGAGTAAATTAGGGGAGGGCAGCGTCTTCTTTATCGAGATACCGCTACGCCATCGCCAAAATGATTACCAAATCCAATCATGAAATTGGTGTAATAAACTCCGAATTTGCTCCTTGACCGGTTTTTACCCTTCCTTTATAATACGGGCCGCATGCAAGGTCCAAATTGGAATAGATAAATTCTGCGAGCGCTTGAGGTAAGAAAATCTCATGCGCTTGCTTTTGTTTGGCTTATTAAAAGTACATTTGTTCGATTTATTTTTGATCATTCTCAGGAGGCTCACGCGTGGAAACTAAGGGGCTCAAATCACTACGAATTGGGTTAGCATCACCAGAGACGATTCGTAGCTGGTCTTATGGTGAGGTTCTCAAACCCGAAACCATCAATTATAGACGGTTACGGCCAGAGAAAGACGGTTTGTTCTGTGAAGCCATCTTTGGCCCTCAGCGTGATTGGCAGTGTTATTGCGGCAAGTATAAGAATGTCCGTTATAAGGGCATTGTCTGCGATAAGTGTGGTGTAGAAGTAACCAAGTCATCCGTGCGTCGCGAACGTATGGGTCATATTGAGTTAGCAGCACCTGTCGCTCATATTTGGTACGCCAGACGATTGCCGTCACACCTTGGATTGTTGCTCGATATTTCCCGGCGCAATCTTGATCGCGTTCTCTATTTCGCTCAGTATGTTGTTACATACGTCGATGAGGATGCACGTGAGAGAGCGTTGAAACGCCTCGAAGAGGAATACGCCGGGGGGGATAGCGATATCAAAGAGGAAACCAACTCTCAGCTTGACACCATTCAATTAGAGCGCGATGAGATGGTGGAATCTCTGAATCAGAAATTAGAAGAGGTCAAGGCTAATTATGATGAGAAGATCGCTGCCGAATTAGACCCGGTTATGAAGAAGGGTCAGCAATTGGAAATGGATTTGCAGGAGAAGAACGGTAAATCCACCCGACGAGCGATCACATTCCCAGGCACTGATATTGTTATCGTCGAAGCAGGTGATACTGTCAGCAACCAACACCTGGGCAGCGTTCAGCAAGTGGTTAAGGAGCGGCTCGAGGAGATCGAGACAGAGCTCAAGGATCAACGCCAACGCGAGATAGAGCATCTCAAGTTAGATATGGCGCGTGTCCGGGCCGAGTCAGAGCAGAAGCTCGCTGAGATGCGTGAAGATCTTGAAGGCGAGATCGCGGCCTCTCGTGGAGAGTATCGTCGTTTGCGCGATGAACTCATGGATTTGCAGCCCCTGACCTTTATGGGCGAACTGCGCTATCGGGAATTGAAATCCCGCTGGGGCCAGGTATTTCAGGCTGACATGGGTGCTGAGGCGATCCTTGATATCCTCAAACGTTTGGATCTGGATACCCTTACGGAAGAATTGCGACACACTTTGCGAACCTCTGGCAGCAAGCAGAAGCGCAGGTTAGCCACACGGCGCTTGAAGATTGCTGAGGCCTTCCGCCAATCTGGCAATAAGCCAGAATGGATGATCATGGTGATATTGCCAGTTATCCCCCCCGACCTACGCCCTATGGTGCAGTTGGATGGCGGCCGTTTTGCTACCTCAGACTTGAATGACCTCTATCGCCGGGTGATCAACCGTAATAATCGGCTCAAGCGCTTGCTTGAACTTGGTGCACCTGACGTGATCGTGCGCAATGAGAAGCGCATGCTCCAGGAAGCTGTTGATTCCCTGGTAGATAACTCACAGCGCGGTAAAGCGCGCTCTCGAAGAGGACGCCGCGAATTGAAATCGCTCAGCGATATGCTCAAAGGCAAGAAAGGCCGCTTCCGCCGTAACCTACTGGGTAAACGCGTAGACTATTCCGGCCGCTCTGTGATCGTTGCTGGGCCGAAGCTCAAGATCCACCAATGTGGTTTGCCAAAAACTATGGCCCTAGAGCTCTATCGCCCCTTTGTGATCTCTCGATTGGTCAACAATGGTTATGCCACCAATGTCAAGGGCGCCAAGCGCTTGATCGAGCGCGGCCGCCCAGAAGTCTGGGAAGCTTTGGAAGAAGCCATCCGGGAACGCCCGGTGTTGTTGAACCGCGCCCCAACGCTACATCGCTTAGGTATTCAAGCCTTCGAACCTATTCTAATCGAAGGTAAGGCGATCCAACTCCACCCTCTGGTCTGCACAGCCTTCAACGCTGACTTTGATGGCGATCAAATGGCGGTGCACGTACCTCTATCTGAAAAAGCGGTCACTGAAGCGCGGCAATTGATGTTATCGAGCAAGAACTTGCTCAAACCTGCCAGCGGTGAGCCCATCGTCAGCCCGTCTAAAGATATGGTTTTGGGCGTATACTACCTGACCAAAACAGATAACCGCGAGCACATTGGCGACGGTCGAATTTTCTCGTCGTTTGATGAAGTCGAAATGGCCTATCAACTCGATCAGGTCGAAGTACCCACAGAGATCAAGCTCTCAACGCAGACTTGGTACGATGAAGATGGTAGCTGGATGCAAGAGCCGGAATTGCGCCTGATCGATACCACTGTTGGTCGTGTGCTATTCAACCGGGTACTGCCCGAGAAGGTTCGCTTTGTAAATGAAACTCTGGAGAAGGGCGGCATCAAAGATTTGATCGCAGATGTTTATGAGGTGTGTGGTGAAGATGAGACCGTGCGCACTGCAGACAATATCAAGGATATTGGCTTCCGGTATGCCACTGTTTCTGGCTTCACAATTGCCGTTGCCGATATCACCATTCCACCGAACAAGGAAGAGATCATTGGCAACGCCCTCCAGGAAGTGGAGAAAGTGCAACGCAACTTCCGACGTGGTTTGCTGACGGATCAGGAGCAGAATGAACGTGTGATCGAAATCTGGCAGAACACCACCTCGGTGGTTGGAGATGCTGTTCGCGAGTTCATGGATCCGCACGGCGACCTGGCAACTATGGCAGATTCTGGTGCCACAAAAGGTGGCTTTGGCCAGCTTTCCCAGTTGGCAGGGATGCGTGGTTTGATGGCTGACCCCTCTGGGCGCATCATTCCCATGCCCATCCGTTCGAATTTCCGTGAAGGATTGACATCTCTGGAATATTTCCTCTCTTCTCATGGTGCTCGTAAGGGTTTGGCCGACACCGCCCTTCGTACCGCCGACGCTGGCTATCTCACTCGCCGTCTGGTAGATGTCTCTCAAGATATCATCATCAATGCCGAAGACTGTGGAACTACAAACGGTATCATCATCCGCAAGTCTGATGACGTGGCCGGTCAATCGATGGGTAGCCGTCTTTACAGCCGATTCTCAGCTGAGCGCATTGTTGATCCCAATACGGGCGAAATCATCCTCGAAGTTGGTGATTTGATCGACCGTGAAGAGACTCGCCAGATTGCAAACGCGGGTGTAGAAGAAATGAAAGTCTTCTCACCGCTGACCTGCGAGCTGGAAAATGGTGCTTGCGTCAAGTGCTACGGCACGGATCTGGGGCGTGGGCAGATTGTCGATATTGGATCAGCAGTTGGGATCGTTGCCGCTCAATCCATTGGTGAGCCAGGCACCCAATTGACCCTGCGAACTTTCCATACCGGTGGTGTTGCTGCCGGTACGGATATCACTACCGGTCTTCCGCGTGTTGAGGAAATCTTCGAGGCCCGCAAGAACCCCAAAGGTGAAGCTGTGGTCAGTGAGATCGCAGGTGTTGTCCAGGTCGAGCAATCTGAAAAGTATGACGATCTACGCATTGTGCATGTGGTTCACAGCGAGATGACCAGCAATTCCTACAAGATAGCCCGTGGCTGGGAAGCCATGGTCGCAGACGAGGACGAGGTTTCCAAGGGTGACGTGGTTGTCGCTCATAAGAAAGACAAAGAAAATACACTGGTCGCCGACCACGATGGGCGTGTGCGTATTGAAGACGGGCATGTGATCGTCTCCAGGGAGATCCGTGATGAAGAGGAATACGAAATCCCCACAAATGCCCGCCTAATGGTTGGAAATGGCGATCGTGTCGAGCCAGGTCAACCTCTGACGGAGGGCTCACTCAATACTCATGACCTATTGCGCATTCAGGGTCGCGAAGCTACACAGATGTATCTGCTCTCCGAGGTTCAGAATGTATATCGCTCCCAGGGCCAGAATATCCATGACAAACATTTCGAAGTGATCATCCGCAAGATGATGTCGCGAGTGATCGTCAGCAACCCTGGCGATAGTGAATTCCTGCCTGGCGATATGGTCAACCGTCTCGAGTTGTTGAAAGGTAATGAAGTACTCTTGGCTGAAGGAAAACGTCCAGGTAAATATCGTGAAGTTCTCTTGGGTATAACCAAGGCTTCCTTGAGTACTGAGTCATTCCTCTCTGCAGCCTCCTTCCAGCACACTATCCGCGTGTTGACACGCGCTGCTGCAGGTGGCAGTGAAGATCCGTTGTATGGTTTGAAGGAAAACGTGATCATCGGAAAGCTCATTCCAGCTGGAACAGGATTCGAAGAAGGGCCGTTCGCCCCGCAAATGCCTGAACCAGAGTCATATGATGAGCTTCCCGTCGCAGCTCTCGCCGAAGAAGGGGACGGCGAAGGTTCAGAAGAATTGGCCTTGGAGGCCGATGCAGAGCCCTCTGCAGATTAGGGGTTTTCAACGATGATCGAATCCCCTCCCACGATATCAGTGAGAGGGGATTTTTTTTGCCATGTTATAATACTGCACAAATGTTTCAATAATGCTTTTGGTGGCATGTGGCGAGATTTTAAACGTTTATTGCTCCCACAAATTGAACATTCCTAAGGTGGTTTACTCAAACCCAATATTTTTGGAGCGTTCCATGGAGATTGGCTTAATTCGCAAGATTGATATCGATGAAGAGATGCAGCAGTCCTATCTGGACTATGCCATGAGCGTAATTGTCTCGCGTGCATTGCCTGATGCGCGTGATGGCCTCAAACCTGTGCACCGCCGTATCCTGTACGCCATGCACGATATGGGTATCCGACCCGACACGAGTTACAAAAAATCTGCCCGCATTGTGGGGGAAGTGCTGGGTAAATACCATCCCCATGGAGATATGGCTGTGTATGATGCCATGGCCCGCATGGCGCAGGATTTTTCCATGCGCTATCAACTGGTGGACGGGCAGGGCAACTTTGGCAGTATGGACGGGGATTCGCCTGCAGCAATGCGCTACACCGAGGCCCGCATGGCACCTCTGGCCACACACATGCTATCGGACATCGACAAAGCTACGGTCGATTTTTCGACCAATTTTGATGACACCTTGAACGAGCCAAATGTGCTCCCGGCAGCTTTGCCCAATTTATTGGTCAATGGAATCACCGGTATCGCGGTGGGCATGTCAACCAGCGTTCCCCCGCACAACCTGGGCGAAGTGATGGATGCCTTGACCCATATGCTGGAGAACTGGAAGCGCCTTGATGATATTAGCGTGGAAGATCTGATGAAATTCATTAAAGGACCAGATTTCCCAACAGGCGGCATTGTGATCGATCAGGCAGAAAATGGGGGCTTGCAGAAAGCCTATGGCTCCGGCCGGGGACGTATTCGAGTGCGGGCTAGGGCCCATATCGAGGAAATGAGCCGCGGCCGCCATCGCATCGTAGTGACCGAAATCCCCTATATGGTCAACAAGACCACGCTGTTGGAACGTATCGCCACCCTGGCGCGCGATGAGAAGATCGAAGGCATCGCCGACCTGAGGGACGAATCAGATCGCCAGGGCGTGCGCGTGGTGATCGAATTGACCAAAACTGCCGATCCAGAAGGGGTGCTGGAAGATCTCTATAAGTACAGCAGCATGCGCACGACCTTTAGTCTGATCATGCTGGCTTTGGTAGAAGGGGAGCCACGCTTGCTCAATTTGAAGCAGGCCTTGAGAGTTTATCTGAATCACCGCTTAGAGATCATCAAACGCCGCAGTGAGTTCGAGTTAGAACGCGCCCGCAAGCGTGAGCATATCCTCACTGGTTTGATGATTGCCCTGGCTAATTTGGATGAAATCATCAGCATCATCCGCAAATCTCGGCGAGTGGATACCGCCAAACAGAATCTTCGTAAGCGCTTCAAACTAAGTGATGAACAAGCTCTCGCAATCTTGGATATGCCCCTGCGACGGCTGGCAGCCCTGGAGCGTCAGAAGATCGAACGAGAGCATAAAGTGGTCAAAGCCAAGATCCGTGCATTAGTCGCGCTGCTCAAATCCCCCACCAAAATGCGTAAGGTCATCGCGGACGAACTGCAGGCGGTTAAAGAAGACTATGGCGACCCACGGCGTACACAGATCATTTCTGTCGAAGGTGATACAGAAGATATCCCCGTGCGGCTGAGCAGCCTGGCTCCGGATAAGACGATCTGGGTATCGGTGACGCCCAAAGGTCTCGTCTCCCGCACGATGAAAGATGCCCGACCGCGCATCAGCGGCAGCGCTGCGCCTGATCTGTTGATCAGGGCTAATACGCGCGATACTCTATACCTGGTCACTGAAACAGGCCAGGCCGCTTCCTTGCCGGTGCTCTCGCTCCCAGAATCAGATAAGCCAGATAACGGGATGCCCTTCCATCAGGTTTCTCCATTGAGTGACAAAGAAAAGATCGCTGCAATATTAGCTTTACCCGCTAAGGATCAATTGGCTGAAGGATGGTTTGTAATTTCGGTTACCAGACAAGGCATGGTTAAAAAGACAGCTGCCGAGGAATTGCCTGGTCCCGCTGCAACGCCCTTTACCATGGTCAGGGTCAATGAGGGGGATCGTTTGGGCTGGCTTCAGCTCAGTGATGGTGAGAAGGATGTCTTGTTAGCAGCGGCGAGTGGAATGGCGATCCGCTTTACTGAAGAGGATGTACGACCCATGGGTCTGGTGGCCGCGGGTGTGATGGGGATCAAATTGGGGGTGGATGAAGAGGTTGTAGGAGCAGAATTGATCCCTCAGCGCGGTGAAGTGCTTCTGGTAGCCTCCGACGGACGTGCCAAACGGGTCAAACAAGAAGATTTCCCTATCCAAGGCCGTTACGGAAAAGGGGTGATTGCCTGGAAGCTTCCCGCTGGTAAAACTCTCGTAGGATGCGTGATCGGCACGAAAACCAAGCAAGTTGCTCTCCATTTGAAAAAATATGCTGCCAAAATGGTAACTTTGGGGGATGCACCAGTGCAAACCCGCGTGGCTGTAAAAGGGAAAACCGTCCATGAAGTTCGTTCGGGGGATCAGATATTGAGGATGACCGTTCCCTGGGATGTGCCGCGTCCCCAGCAGAAATCGAAATAAAGAAACAGAGAGAGTGGCTCATGATGCGAGCCACTCTCTCTGTTTCTTGAAATCAGGGATAGGGTGGTTTAGTGTCCCTTCGAAAGCGTGTAATGCAGATAATGGTAGGCAATTTTGCCCTCGAGCAGCCCAAAGGTATCGTTGCCATCATTGACATTTCCGGCGCTCGAACGAGCTGTCCAGGTGAGATGGCGAGAGTTTCCGGAGCCTGAATAACCAGTCAGCGTGAATACGCCATTGGGCATCAGGTTCGAGAAGAACGTTTCATACCACGCCCGGATACGAGGTTTGCCGACAATGGTGCGAGCTGCAGTGACATGGACGGCATTATCTGTATAAAACTCAGCGACTAATCGGTGGTCGCGCTTGTTGAGGGCTTCAATATATTTCCCGGTGATATCTTGTGTGCCGCCCCCTGCCCAATCATACTCGGCAATTACGTTCCAAATCTGGTGTTTGGGAGTCAGTACTTCACGTGCATTCCACCACTCCCAGAAATTAGCCGCGCTGAGGTTGAAGGAACGGGCGCTGACCAGGAATTCCTGCACATCTTGCGTGGTCGGCGTCCAGCCGTGTTCCGTGAATGCAGCCCCCGTGGGGATAATTGGCGGTTTGTACTTCAAGCTGGCAAACTCATCCAAAGTTCTGGCTAATTGCGATCCAGGGTTGTGTGCTCCCATCCAGTAGACTTGGGGCATATTGTAGTCGCATTTTTCTAAGAATTCATTCCATGGGATGGGGTGTAAGGATGGAAAACGGTACGATGATAACGCTACTGGCACATGGCTGTTGATGCCATTGCGTAGATCGCGCATAAAGGTTTTTGCCGCTGTGGCTTTGCCAGGTTCTTTGTATTGGTGTTCAGCATCGATAACGTAGCCATCTAGGTTGAGACCATTGACACGCTGAATGGCGATTTTTGCCTCTTTGGCTGGATCATCCCCATAGACATAGTGCCAGCCCCAAACCTGAATGCCCTGGGCTCGCAAAGCGTTAGCTACAGGAGGCACTAAGTCTGTGCGGCTGTTCCAATCATAGTTGTAGGTATATATGCCGTCAGCGATCTTGATGAGCACATGGCTCAGCCCGGCCGCTATTGCCACGCTGGCAATTCGATTGGCATCACCACCTTCGCAATCCTTGATCTTCCAGATATAGAAACCCTTGCCCTGCAGCGCCATATTCACTCCTGTTTTCAAAAAATTGCCCTGATGTCGTTATTGTAGCATAAATCGCATGTTCATCTGCCAACTTTCACGGTGATGAGCATAGACGTTTGGGGTATAGAATCAATCCCACACCTCGTCAGTTATAATAGCGGCTATCTAATCCTGAGGAGGTTTGGCGGTATGAAGTCTTTACTCGAAAAGCTTGGCATTGGGGAAGTTAATCCCGGGGCGTGTACGGGCCCGGATGGTTGGATCGACGATCCCAAGGGCAAACAAATCGTTTCCTATAATCCCAGTACTGGGGAAGGCATTGCCAGTGTTGTGCAGGTCACTCCATCGGCGTATGAGAAAGTTGTCCGAGCCGGTCAAGAATCGTTTAAGACCTGGCGAACAATCCCGGCACCCAAACGAGGGGCCTTGGTACGCGATCTGGGAAATGCCTTGCGTGAATTAAAAGAACCCCTTGGCGATCTGGTGACTCTCGAAATGGGCAAGATCAGAACCGAAGGCCATGGGGAAGTGCAAGAAATGATCGATATCTGTGATTTCGCGGTGGGGCTTTCTCGACAACTTTACGGTTTGACCATGCATTCAGAGCGGCCAGGGCATCGCATGTACGAGCAGTGGCATCCCTTGGGTTTGATTGGTGTGATCACAGCTTTTAATTTTCCAGTTGCGGTCTGGGCGTGGAATGCAGCCATCGCCGCGGTTTGTGGTGATACCGCATTGTGGAAGCCTTCTGAACTGGCTCCTTTGTGCTCAATTGCTTTGCAAAATATTGCCAACCGAGTGATGGCCGATCATGGTGTAACCGGTGTGTTCAGCATAATTAATGGATCGGGGGCTGATATCGGTGAGTTGATCATCAACGATGGACGGATTCCATTGGTATCATTCACGGGGTCCACAATGGTTGGGCGACATGTTTCTGAGACGGTAGCCCGGCGATTTGGTCGCACCATCCTCGAGCTGGGCGGCAACAACGCCATCATCGTCACGGAAGATGCTGATCTCGAGATGGCCACGCGTGGGATCCTGTTTGGCGCTGTAGGCACTGCCGGTCAGCGCTGTACGTCGACTAGGCGAGTCATTGTTCACAAGAATATTGTGCCCGCATTGGAAAAGAAACTGGTCGGTGCTTACCAACAATTGCGAATAGGGAATCCATTGGATGATGATACCCTGGTCGGACCATTGGTTGTACTTAAGTCGGTTCAAACCATGCTGGATGCCGTAGAGAAAGCCCAGGCTGATGGGGGAGAAGTCATATACGGAGGCAAGACGCTCCCCGAGATGGGTCCCAATTATGTCGAGCCGACGATTATCAAAATGCCTCAGCAAACAGAGATCGTAAAAGAAGAAACTTTCGCACCGATCTTATATCTGATGGAGTATGATGATTTGGATCAGGCTATCGAAATCCATAATGGCGTTCCCCAAGGACTTTCCAGCGCCATCTTCACCGATAGCATGCGCAAGATGGAGATGTTCCTCTCGGCTGAGGGGTCTGATTGCGGGATAGCTAACGTAAATATCGGAACTTCGGGTGCGGAGATTGGCGGGGCGTTTGGGGGAGAGAAAGAGACCGGCGGTGGGCGTGAATCTGGGTCTGATGCCTGGCGACAGTACATGCGCCGACAGACCAATACGATCAATTATTCCAAAGACCTTCCCTTGGCTCAAGGGATAGAATTTGAATAGACTTGACGTTTTCAAAAGAAAATCCCAACATTTAAATGCTGCTGGATCTTTTATTCGCGTGCCCTAGCATGAGGCAAAACCCTGAAATTTAATTTGTCTCCAGGGGAACTGCAATTACAAAGAGCCTGCCCCATTCAAGGCTATCGCCATTTGATATACAGGTTTGGAAGGTAACCTGGTCTGTAGATCGATAATGCATGTTATACACTTCTGTGGAAGTAAAATGTTGCTTGCTTTCCAGTTCGATGAAATCGCTGTACGGGTTATCGGGGTCTAGGGCCTGATAGCGGAAAGCATCATCTATGAGATAGCGTTTCACGCTGCCATCCCCATAAACGATATCGACGAACTGACCGATTTCGAGCAGGGAGAATTTCTCGCCAGCCAGGTAATTATGGGCCACCAGCCCGGTCACCCCAGTGGTAGCGGCGGGCATGAATTGGGTGACCACACCAGCCATCGAAGTAACATACGTATAATCACCTTTAGGTTGTTGGAGAACTCGCAATGCCAGCACCCCCGGTGCATAGACCCCGCGCACCGCATTGGCATCTCCGTTAGTCACCGCGTTGGTAAAGATGTCGAATTCTGGAAGCTGGAATTCTGTATTGCCTTCAATTTGCGTTTTGCCGGTGACAGGGATATAGCGTGTGGGATGAAAAACAAAATAACTTAGCAGGGCGAACAGGCCAATGACCACGACCACCCATTTCTGATTATTTGAGAATATTCTATCTGTGTACATCTATCGGCTCCTGATTTCGAAAAGGGGCCATATAACGCAGTAAATTGAATATTCCTAAATCTGAATACTTTTGGCGGCCTGGCGATCATGGTCATCTTTGGGGATGACTTTAGACCCATGGCTTTGCGTCCCCGGCTTTCGCCGGGTTTGCCCTTATCGAAAAGTAGGTTGTTAATGGTCAATAAAACGAAAACAGCCTGGCGATTACCAGGCTGCACAGAAAACATAAAATACGACAATCAGATCATTTTCGGCGGCCTGGCGATCATGGTCATCTTTGGGGATGACTTTAGACCCATAGCTTTGCGTCCCTGGCTTTCGCCAGGTTTGCCTTTATCGAATGACTTTATAAGGTTCAGCAAGCGAGCATTATTATGCTTGTCCTAATGGATCTCATTATACATGAATAATATTGTGTCGATTTATCAATATCGTTAGGATTTTAGGAATCGCCGTGAGAGTTTGCAAATTTGGGAGTAAGGGGGCATGCTTCACACGCCCCCTTACCCCCAAATCTGGAGTTCACCATTGGAAACCTCAAAGGGACTCTTAGAGAATCATTTCCCAGTGGAATGGATATTGAACCTTGATAGGGGAGTTTGTTTCCAGGTATGTAGCGGTGACAAATAGCCGCCCCCATGTTAGTTTATTATCATGAACAATGCAGGTTTGAAAAGTGACTTGATTTGTTCCGGTAAAATGCAGATTATACACTTGCGAGGAAGAAAACCGCTCTTTGGTTTTTAGGTTGATCAGATCGCTATAGGGGTTATCAGGCTTCAGGGCTTGATATTGGAATATCTCATCAACGATATAGCTCTGGGTGCGACCATCTCCATATACGATATAGATAACTTGGCCTGTATCAAGATCGAAGAATGTTCCTCCGGCCTTGAAATTATGTGCAAGAAGACCGATCACACCTGTATGCGTTGCTGGCATAAATTGAGTTACCACTCGCCCCATCGCTGAGACATACTCCCACTTATTTTCAGGCTGTTGAATGACACGAAAGGCCATCACGCCTGAGGCATATACCCCCCGAATGGTATGGGCATCTCCATTGAGGACCGTCTTTGTGAAAATCGATATATTTGGTATTTGAGATTCTGTCCTACCCTCAACTTGTGGATGCCCAGTGATCGGGATATGAACCGGGGTAGTTCCCAAGTTCAAAAAGATTATTCCCAATAGCACCAGTTGAAAGCATCTCAGGTATTTCATAGCTGCACGGATGAACTCGTCTAAGTAGTACCGTGGAGCTATTATAGTACCGCAGAGCTATATAGTCGTCAACATTCTTAGAATAAAAAATGCAACTGGAGCTCTGCTCCAGTTGCATTTTATCGAAGGGAAGGCTTGT
>CAYTKR010000041.1:0-38402 GCA_964438295.1 uncultured Anaerolineales bacterium | reverse complement strand
CCTCTGGCACTGACCATCAAAGGGTGGACCCTGTCCCCCGATCATGGCCCCACCCGACCCGCTCCAACGATGGCCTGGTTCAAACTCGAAAACATCTACCGTCAAGCTGCCGATATTTTGACCCAAGAGATTGGTGAGAAACCGGATTCCCCTCTCCCTATATTAGCCGCTGGCGATGTGGGAGTCTTGGGCTACTACACTCCCACCCATATCCTCGACACCGTGGGGTTGAACTCCCCCCAAACTCTGGATTATTACCCCCTGGACGAAGCTTTTTATACCATCAACTATGCCGTCCCCCCTGACTTGATCTACGACCATAAACCAGATTTCATCATAATTCTCGAAGCCTATGGCAGGGAAGGGCTGCTCAAAGACGCGCGCTTCATTGATCAATATTCGCTGCTGCAAAAAATTCCTACGGACATCTATGGCAGTGATGGCATGTTAATACTTGAAAGAACTCTAGACAATTAAGTGTTTTGCGGTTTGTGTCCTAAAATAATACTGACTGGTTTCACCGCAAAACCTGTGTAAACAAAATATGTGCATATTTTGCTGTGACCGGTCTCCCGACCGAGTCACTCCGGGTCGGTCAGGAGACCGGCCAAATCTCAAAAAGCAAAAATTTTAGACACATAATTTACAGTGTATAAACCAGTCTGTTTCGCAAATAACTGAAACTTATGTCATAGCGAGCGATGCAAAACAATCTGAATCCCTGTCTGGAGATTGCTTCATCGGCCACACATCCTCGCAATGACATAAATTAAAAAAACATACAAAATCTCACTCCCTCAAATTCATTTTTATGGTGAAATAGAAGCACTATGTACTCAGATTTTCTCTTAATAGCGTTTTTGATTTTGGCCAACGGCTTTTTTGCCGCTGCTGAAATGGCCGTCGTATCTGCCAAGCAATCTCGATTGCAAACAAAAGCAAACCGCGGCGATACCCGTGCATCTGCTGCACTGCGTTTGCGCGAAAATCCAGCGGAATTCCTGGCCACGGTACAAGTCGGGATCACCCTAGTTGGGACCCTGGCTTCTGCTGTTGGTGGAGTTGAGGCAGCCCGGTGGTTAGGGCCTCAAATTGCACGCATTCCAAATTTGCAGCCTTATGCTGAGCAAATTGCATTAGGTCTCGTCGTGGCGATGATTTCATTTGCATCTCTTCTGTTCGGCGAGTTGGTTCCGAAACGGTTGGCATTGCGGAGCCCAGAGCAATTTGCGATGTCGGTGGTACGTTTTTTGGAATTCCTGGCAAGGTTCTTTAAGCTACCCGTCAGAATTCTGATAAAATCTGCGGATTTTGTCATGGATTTTCTTGGCGGCGACGAATCTAGCAATGAGATCCTCAGTCCTGAAGAAATCGAAGTTCTTGTCCGTCGTAGTGCTGCTGAAGGCATGCTTTTGCCGATCCAGGAACGCATGATCGAACGAGTAATTGACTACGCTGATCGGTCAACAAAAGATGAAATGACACCTCGCACGGAGATCAGATCGATCAAAACAGGGACATCGATAGAGGGTGCTCTTGAAATCGCAAAGCAGCACGGCTTTTCGCGCTATCCGGTAATCCATCAAGATAGCGACCACATCCAGGGGTATGTCCATATCAAAGATCTAATTTGGGCTGACCCCGATGATCATTTGAGGGATCATCTCCGTCCGGTAGTTTTTATCCCCGAAAATGTGCCCTTGCCAAAAGCATTCACTATGCTTACGCGCTCCGGACAGCAGATGGCGATAATCTTGGACGAATATGGCGGTACCGAAGGATTATTAACCTTAGAGAACATCCTAGAAGTGATTGTCGGTGAGATCGAGGATGAGCATAGCCCGATCACGGAACTCTCGGAACAGAGCAGTGAGGGTGAATGGTATATTGTTGGAAATGAACCCATTTCTGACGTCGCAGAGCTACTGGAACTAGAATTTGACCATCGCAGAGCCTACAACACGATAGGTGGATTTATATTAGCTGAGCTCGGTACATTTCCCAAACCAGGTGATTCGATATCCTATGGTGGGTACCGCTTTGTTGTCGAAGAAATGGAGCAATTCCGGGTGTTGAGCGTGAGGGTGCATTCCATTCAATCAACGGCATTCGAATAAGTTGTGTCACGATAAGCAAAAAGAGGCTGGATGGGATGCTGCGCACCCCATCCAGCCTCTTTAATATGGTATCTGTCGCGAGTGAGAAATTGTTGAACTATTCGTCTGGATACAACTGCTTCAAGATGGCCGGGTTGAGATTTCGGAGCTTCTCAATAAACGATAATTTGGTCACATTCCGCAATCGTTCAGACATAACGCGCATAACCTGGAGGGCAAAATCGGGATCTTCACATATCAGAGTCTTAAACCGCGTTTGATCAATCGATACCAATGTACAGTCGCTAATTGCGTATGCCGAGGCACTCCGTGGAGAATCGTCCAGTAACGCCATTTCGCCAAAGATTTCACCAGCGCCGATGGTGTTGATCGTATTACTTTTCAGCCGGATTTCGATCTCTCCTTCGACAACGATATACATCACGTCACCTGGTTCTCCTTGCTCGAAGATCACCGTTCCCAACGAAAATTCTTTTGCATTGGCATCATCTTTAAATGTACTGAATTTCGACATGATTTCCTCCTCACATGAACATTATTCACGGTTCGCTAGGGATCTCCGCAGCTGCACCCCACACCCCCAAATTGGATAGTTCCACGACGATCCCCATAGACCCTTACTCACAGCATAATTATTATATCAGCGCTGTGATAATAATTGCTTCAATTCTTCCAAAGAAGCCAACCCACGTGCCCCGGCACGTCCAATCTTGATTGCCGCGGCTGCATGTCCCCACCTGATGGCCTCCCTCACGTCAGTTCCTCGCAGTTTCGCAGCGATATATCCACCATCAAAAGCATCCCCAGCCCCAAGCGTATCCACAACCTGCACCTCAAATGCAGGCACATGAAACATTTCCTGCGGCGTAGCAACCAGGGCACCATCTTCCCCTTGCCTGGCGATCACCGTGCGTATTCCTTTACTAATCTTTTGCGCGCCTACTTCGACACTATTCGCATCTGCAATGATCATGATTTCTTCCGCCGCGCTCCCAAAAATAACATCCGAAAGCTCGATTGCTCGCTCAAAAATCTTGCGAGTCTCGGTATCAAACCCCCAAACTTCCACCCTTAGGTTGAGATCAAGCGAAACAGTTAGACCTGCATTACGTGCCAATTCCATGGCATACAAAATTGCCTCCCGAGCCGGCGAACCTCGCAAACAGATGCCCGAGGTATGTAGCCAGGATGCGGAAGATATCAGATTTTCATCAAATTGAAAGGATTGAAGATGCAAATGAGCACCATTTTCAGGCGGCCATATCACAACGAGACGCTCTCCATCGGGCTCTATCAACGCCATGACCATCGGTGTAAACACATCAGAAACAGGATATAAGGCCTGTGTGTTCACGCCCTCACGCTCGAAATCTTCTCTCACCCAGCGACCATAGCCATCATCCCCAACCGTACCTATAAAATTCACATTCACCCCAAGCCTTGCCAGGGCTACGGCCACATTGGCCGCGGATCCGCCACCATGTAACTGAGGTTCAGACTGTGACAGGTCTGGCGAAGCTGTGGTGCGGTTCGGCAATCGAATGACCATATCGACATTGGCATCTCCGATGACCACTACGTTTGGTGAAAGCATTAACGAGCAGCATCCCTTTTGGCTGCGCGCACAAAATTTCTGACTCGGTCCAGGTCTTTTTGAAATCCACCGTTAGGTAGAAAATTGTTAGTATGGGTGAGCGAATCTACACCCCAGGCATTCACCTCACGGATTGCCTGAGCTACGTTTTCTGGTGACAAACCCCCAGCCAGGATTACGGGAATCGAAACCTGGCGGACGATTTCTCGGCTGATATTCCAATCATGAGTTTCCCCCGAAGCACCGATGCCAGCGATATCTTGGGCTTGAGTGTCCAAGATGAGATATTCTGCTACATTCTGGTACGACAATGCAACATCTATTGATTTTGGCCCAGCAACGGATATTGCTTGCATAATTGGAATGTTTGGCAGATTCGTTCTCAGTTCACGAACAGCATCGGGCATGAGTGTATTCTCCAATCCGCACAAATGCAAGATATCTGGTTGGACAGCCTGAACCATTGCCTCGATAGCTCCCAAATCTGACTCTACTGACAAAGCGACGCAGATCGCTGCTTCGCCGACCACAGCATGGGCTGCGTCGACAATCGCGCGCGCAGTATCAAAATCCACCTCACCAGGCAAGCCGATATCACTAGGTGTGATGCCAATATGGTCAACACCCTGGGCGATCACTGCCAGGGCTTCGTCAACAGATTGCATAGTGTAGATTTGGACTTTCATCATTTTTTTAATAGACCCTTAGGGTTTTGAAAACCCTAAGGGTCTGGTTCAGTCAAGATACTCGCTCAGTTTCTCTTGAATAGCCGGATTGCGCAGGCGACTTAAGGCCTGCGCCTCGATCTGGCGCACGCGCTCGCGGGTCACCCCCATTTTGCGGCCAACCTCTTCTAAGGTATAGAGCTGACCGTCCTGAAGTCCATAGCGCAGTTGGAGAACGCGCACCTCGCGCGGGGGTAAGTTATCGAGCACGATCGAAAGATGTTCTTTGAGTAAATTTTGAATGGCCTTATCGTCAGGAGGCGGGGAATCATCATCGGGGATGAAATCACCCAAAACGGAGTCCGCTTCATCATCCGTAGGCATCTCAAGGGAGAGAGGCCGTCGAGCCACGCGCATCATATATTGCACTTTATCAGGTGATACTTCCAAATGCATCGCCAACTCTTCTACACCCGGCTCGCGCCCCAATTCCTGGGTCAGTTGGTGACGGATACGCAGCAGCTTATTAATCTGGTCGCCCATATGCACCGGCAATCGGATTGTGCGCCCCTGATCTGCAATCGCGCGCGTCACGGCCTGGCGGATCCACCAAGTCGCATAGGTGCTGAATTTGTACCCACGATGATAATCGAATTTCTTTGCCGCCCGGATCAGGCCGATATTGCCTTCCTGGATCAAATCTAAAAATGGTACCCCCCGGCCCATGTACTTCTTCGCCACACTGATCACCAGGCGTGAATTGGCTGTGATCAGGTGCTCCCTGGCCGCCCAACCATCGCGGATGAGCTGTTGAAGAACGAAACGTTCGTCATTCTTGTTGACATCGCCTTTGGCTAGTTTGGCGCTGGCGTCACGCCCGCGTTCGATGCGCTGGGCCAGAGCGACTTCTTCATCAGCTTTCAATAATGGAACTCGGCCAACTTCTTTGATGTAGAGCCCGATGGTATCACTGGTATCGATATTGGCGAGGAAATTACTGTCGATCTGAAGCTCATCTTCCTCCTCGAGCTCGACTTCTTCCGCCTCCAGATCTTTGTCCGTTGGCTCCTCGACCTTGTCATCATCTACATAGGGAATACCGGCACTCAACAAGGCTGCGAAGGCTTCTTCGATCTGGCTGACATCTTGTTCAGCGCCGGGGTAGAAGCTTAGGATCTCATCGATGGTCACATAACCATTCTCACGCCCAATTTCTAACAGTCGGGCTATGGGCGATACATCTCTACTGTGATCACCGGGTAGACCATCGATATCTTCAATGGATGATAATAATGGTTCGTCGATCATAAATGTTTTATATCATGCAAGTAGTGCGATCTATGGAATATGAACTTCTTTTTTGCTGTCGATATTGGTACGAATTCAAGAACCTATCTAGAGCTCTGCTGATATTGATCTGGTTTGCAGAGGCGGTATTTTACCAACAAAGGAGTAAATAAAAAATAGTATATTTGTCGGCACTCCGTAGAAGTTGGCAGAATTGAAGGTATCACCATGGGAATTCCCAGTACAGACATTTTTTCATGGGATCCCGTAATGTATTGGATTTAACTATCGACAACAACTGGTGAAGCAAACTTACTAAGGAATTAACATTATTCTGATCCCTCAGCAATTAAAAACTGAATATAAATGGGTCTTCACGGAAACGGTTCCACACTTTGGAGCTAAACTTGACACATCAGAATCCGACTTGTACAATCCAGCCACCTTACAATCATCCTATTAATACAAAGAAAGGTTGGAGGATATTCTTTATGTTCGGACTTGGACTTGAACCATTTGAACTCGTCGCGATTTGGAGCGTACTGATTACGGCCATCCTAGGCCTGCTGTACGCTATCTTTTTGCGTGCGCAAATCTTACGCGAAGACAAAGGCGACGAGAAGATGCAAGAGGTCTGGAATGCGATCCGCGAGGGCGCTGACGCCTATCTCAGGCGGCAGTTGAAATCGATTTGGCCCCTGATCTTGATCCTGACCTTGGCGTTGTTTGCCTCGGTCTTCATCGTCAAGCCCACCCCCGAGGCTTCGGAGTGGTATTGCATGGCCATAAAGGGCGAAAGCTATCAGGCTGCCCTGGAATGCGCTGAGCATCTCACAGAAGCTGAGACTGGTCAGGTGCGCTGGATCATCGGCATCGGGCGTGCCGTGGCCTTTGCGATGGGTGCTGGATTCTCATTGATGGTCGGGCAGATCGGCATGCGCATGGCCGTTCAGGGCAATGTGCGAGTGACGGCTGCATCCCGGCGTTCCTTTAGTGATTCCCTGCGAATTGCCTACCGCGCTGGAACCATCACTGGCATGCTCACGGATGGGCTGGGGCTGTTTGGTGGCACTGTAATCTTCATGATCTTCGGGGTCGCTGCTCCCGACGCCCTTCTGGGATTCGGATTCGGCGGTACGTTACTAGCCCTGTTCATGCGTGTGGGTGGCGGAATCTTCACCAAGGCAGCTGATGTGGGTGCAGACCTGGTCGGCAAGGTCGAAGCGGGCATCCCCGAGGATGACCCCCGTAACCCTGCCGTTGTGGCTGACCTGGTCGGCGACAACGTCGGTGACTGCGCCGGTATGGCCGCGGATATCTTCGAATCCTACGAGGTGACCATCGTTTCCAGCTTGATCCTAGGTGTGGCGCTGACCGCACTGACCGGCCACCTGGAGTGGATTATCTACCCCTTGCTGGTACGCGGTATTGGCGTGCTGGCTTCCATCATTGGGACTTACCTGGTCAAGAGCGATGCCGAAGAGGGCGGCGACGCCATGAAGTCCATCTTCAGCGGCTTCCTGACCTCGGCAGCGATCTCAACCGTGTTGTTCGGTATTGTAGCCTTCTTCTACATGGCTGATGTCAACGGCGGCTGGTGGCGACCCTTCCTGACCACCACAGCTGGCGTCTTACTTGCGATCCTGATCGACCGCCTGACTGATTACTTCACCGGCTCGCACGGTGCGCCTGTCAAGGAGATCAAGAAATCTGCGGACACAGGACCCGCTACTTTAATCCTCTCAGGCACTTCGGTTGGTTTTGAATCATCCGTGTGGTCGATCCTGGTGATCGCGGTGACGATATTCTCTTCGATCGTGATCTACGGCGGCGTTTCATCTGATCCCATTGAACAGTTCACTTACGTTCTCTACGGCGTGGCCATGACCGGCATCGGTATGCTGACCCTGACCGGCAATAACGTGGCCATGGACTCCTTCGGCCCCATTTCGGACAATGCCGCCGGCATCGGCGAGATGGCCTGGAATGAGCTCGAGGACGAAGAAACCAAGAAAGCCCAGAAGATCATGGCAGACATGGACGCCGTAGGCAACACCACCAAGGCTGTCACAAAAGGTATCGCCATCGGCTCGGCCGTCATCGCCGCAGTCTCGCTGTTCGGCTCCTTCATCACCGATGTGGGTCGCGTTGACCCCACCGCGCTGGCCAACGGTATCCGTGTCTCGATGCCGGCAGTATTTGTGGGATTGTTGATCGGTGGCGCTATCCCGTGGTTGTTCTCTTCCTTTGCCATTCAAGCTGTTAGCCGGGCGGCCTCGCTGATCATCGAGGAAGTCCGCCGCCAATTTAAGCTCGGCGTGTTGGAGGGCAAGGTCAAGCCAGATTATGAGAAGGCTGTAACAATTTCCACAGAAGCAGCCCAGAAAGAACTGGTACCTCTGGCCCTCATCGGCGTGCTCTCTCCCATCATCGTGGGTCTGGTGCTGCAAGTGGAAGCTCTAGGTGGCTTCTTAGCAGGCCTGATCCTCTCCGGGCAGTTGCTGGCTGTTTACATGAACAATGCTGGCGGCGCTTGGGATAACGCCAAGAAGATGATCGAAGATGAACCCCAAGACCCGGCCAACAACCTGGGCAAAGGTTCCGAACGTCATAAGGCTGGCGTGGTCGGCGACACGGTTGGTGACCCCTTCAAAGATACAGCTGGCCCAGCTCTCAACCCGATGATCAAAGTAGCCAACTTAGTGGCACTGATCGTAGCTCCCATTGTGGTGACCTATAAAGACCTGGGCTGGGGTGGCTGGTTTGCCGTCCTGGCGCTACTGGCGGGTTTGGTTTGGGCGATCATGCAAAGCAAGAAGCCCGTCCCGGATACTCTGGCTGGTTCAGGCGACTAACAGTAGATTGTTTACATTTAAAATCCCCGACACTGCATGAGTGTTGGGGATTTTTTATCTCAGAATCAAAAAGGTCTCAGCTTCTTGTAAGCGGGCGCTGAGACCTTTTTCGATTTTCTCAGTTCTACAAGGACAAGGACATAACCATCATTCGCAAATTTTTAGCGAGTGAGGAACGTTTGTCTTTTTTCTTGAGAGGTTGACCACGGCGAGCCTGCTCAGCCTCGCGCATCAGGTCAGCCTGATGTTCTTTTGCTACTTGCATTACAATCCAATGATTAAACATATTTGCCTCCGAATTGGCGGCGCCCCTCGAGCTCTGCACTGCAGAAAAAAAGGGCACCTATACTTGACTAGGTGACCTTCTCCAACGCCGACGGGGTTAGCTGACGGGCTCGGGCCGGAGAAGCTGGCCCTACGTCCTTCGGACGATTCGCCCCAAAAATGGGTCCTCCGCTGCCACCGCATTTGGTGCGGCAACATTAGGCGTAGATTATTGATTTGTTTCAACAGAGCGCATTTTTACCACAGTGAGCGAGTCAGGTCAACGTATATTATATGGGGGTCGAGGATCGTAGATATTATCCCAACGCACTTACGAGAGATGCCAATGGAGCCACATCCGGCGGGGGTTCTGCGGTGATTATTCCGATCCACTGTATTCTTTTTTGCGCAACTCCCTTGACCTCTCCCCAACTCGGTGTAGAATTAATCCTGTGGGGCGGTGGCGGAATTGGCAGACGCAAGGGACTTAAAATCCCTCGGTAGTAATACCGTGTGGGTTCGACCCCCACCCGCCCTACCAGAGAAAAGAGCCTGACTACACGCAGGCTCTTTTTGATTCTCTATGAAAGTGGCGCAGAAGTGACACAGTTTAGATTTCAGACTTGCCTATCGACAATATACTCCCCCAACTCGTACAACGCATCTCTCTCCACGCTCTCCGGCATCCCCTCAAGGTATTTCAGACCTCGCTCAACGTAGCCGCGCGCTTCTTCGAAAGCCTGCTGAATAGACCCACTTCCTCGAATCGAAGCCACCAAACGAAGAATGCGTTCTTCGTCAGCAAATTCCCCACTTAGGACCGCTTTCATATCTTCATCATCGGGATTGCCCTCACGGTAGTAGATCGCCGGCAGGGTCACCAATCCCTGGCGCAAATCGCTGGCGACGGGTTTTCCCACGGCTTCCTGCTCACCGGTGAAATCCAAAATGTCGTCGACAATCTGAAAGGCCATCCCGATCTCATAGCCAAAGATCCTCATGGCTTCGACTGTATTCTCGTCACTCCCGCTGATCAAAGCCGCTGACTTGGTAGCTAACACAAACATCGAAGCCGTTTTGGCATAAATGCGCTGGTAATAATCCTCTCGGCTGGCAATTCCACGGCTGGTGAACATCTGGGTGATCTCACCGTCGACAATCGTCGCCAGGGCTTCTGCAAAGCTTTGCATCACGTCGACGGAGTCGGTTTGAGCGGCCATCTTAGCGGCTCGGGCGAAAATATAATCCCCCGCCAAAACCGTCGCAGCAGGGGACCATTGGGCATTGACAGTTGGAATGCCCCGCCGCAATAAAGAACCATCGATCAGGTCATCGTGTACCAGGGTGGCAGTGTGCAGCATCTCAATGGATGCTGCCAGGATGATCAAGCGCTTGGGGTCAGCGCCAAACATCCTTCCGGTAAGCAACGTCACCGCCGGACGGACTCGTTTCCCGCCTGAGGATACTAAGTGTTCGACAACCGTATGCAGATCTGGATGATGCGCATCGACCTGGGCGCGCATCAGCTCTTCCACATCTCGAATGCCTTTTTCTACCAAACTAAAAAAACGAGTGCTCAATCCGAATTTCTCCAATGGAAAAGTGTTGCGGCATTTTGGCTGGTGATCTCCGCTATGGAGCGAGGCGACTGGCCGCGCAATTGGGCGATCTTCTCCGAAACATAATACACATGAGCGGGCTCATTACGTTTTCCGCGATAGGGGTGCGGAGTTAAGAAGGGCCCATCCGTCTCGATAAGCATTTTTTCGAGGGGGGCTGACGCAACCACATTCCGCAACTCATGCGCATTTTTGAAGGTCACTGGTCCAGTTATGCCGACGTAAAACCCGAGATCCAGCGCCTGCAGCGCTTCTGGCTCGCTTTCCAAGAAGGAATGAAATACGCCTGGATGTTCATTTAATAGATCATCTCGCATTTCCGTGATGATCTCGACGATATCGGCAAAACAAGCCCGGTCGTTCGGGTTGGAATTACGCGTGTGAATAATGATGGGGAGATTTTGTCGTCCTGCAAGTTCGATCTGGTCTCGAAAGACGCGCTTTTGAATCCCTCGCGGCGCTCGATCACGGTAATAATCCAAACCGATCTCGCCAATGGCAACTACCTTGGGATGCGCGGCGAAGTGCGCCAGTTCGTCGAGCGTACCCGCGTCCCAGGTGGTGGCAGAATTGGGATGTACCCCCACGGCAGCATACACCTGGGGGTACGCCTCAGCCAACTCAACCGCTACAGCGCTAGATGCCAGGTCAATGCCCGGAACCAGGATGCGCTCAACACCCGCCTCCCACGCCCGAGTGAGTACGGCATCCCGATCCTTATCGTATTGATCAAAATACAAATGGCAGTGAGTATCAGTCAGCACGGTAATCCGTCATGACGTCAAGACGTTGGACGCCCTGACGCTACGATATTCCAGCAATCTTCAAACCATCCTGGAGAATGGCCTGAACTTTGTCCTCGTGGGTGGTCTCGCAGTAGACGCGGATGATCGGCTCGGTCCCTGAAAAACGGATCAGCAACCAGCCATTATCCTCGAGCTGGAACTGGTACCCATCGATGGTCAGCAGACCCTCGACCTTCAAGCCGCCGATGGTCTCAGGGTTGGCATTCAGGATACGGTCGATCTTTTCCTGACGCTCACCCTTGAAGGGCGTATCGATGCGGTCGTAATGATGCGCGCCGACCTTACTGAAGAGCAGGTCGAGTAGCTCAGATGGCTTGCGCTCTAGCTTGACCATCATATCCAGAAAATACAAGCCCGCCAGGATGCCGTCTCGCTCAGGGACGTTGCCGCGGAAAGCATACCCGCCCGATTCTTCCCCTCCGATCATGGCATCCGTTTCAAGCATCTTGGGGGCAACGAATTTAAAGCCCACGCCAGTTTCGTGCACATCCACACCGTAGATCTCGGCCAGCTTATTGAGCATCTTGGTTGTGGAGATGGTCTTGACGATGGGGCCACGCTCGCCGCGCACCTCCAACAAGTAATACGCCAGCAAGCCATAGGCACGCAATTGGTTGATGAATTGGCCGTTTTCATCGCCAAAGCCAACCCGATCGGCGTCGCCATCGTTGATTAGCAGAACATCAGCACCATGATCAATGGTTGCCTGCAACCCGACATCCACATTGGGCGGGATCGGTTCTGGGCGGCTCATCTCAGGAAAGAGGGGGTGCCGGGTGTTATGGATCTCAATGACCTCGGTTTTGCCACCGGCTAACAATTTGGGGAACCAGCCAGCGCCATTGCCCCACATTGGTTCAATTAGGATCTTGAGCCCAGCTTCCTTGATCGGCTCCAGATCTACCAGGGTTTTGATATGGGCGATATAGTCGGGGTCAGGGTCAAAATAGCTGACAAAGCCTTGCCGACGTGCTTCTTTTAGCTCAAGCATCTTGGCTTCAGCTTCGGTGTCAGGAATAAAGCTCTCGATTTCTTTCAAGCCTTCCGGGGGAATCGCGCCGCCATTTTCATCGCGTACCTTGAAACCGTTATCGTGATAGGGGTTGTGCGAGGCAGTCACATTGACAGCCCCCACGGCCTTGCGAGCAACCACTGAATACGAGATCACCGGTGTTGGGGAAGCCCCATCTGTAAGATAGACTCGCAACCCATTCCCGGCGAGAACCTCAGCCACCGCGGCCGCGAAGTTCTCGCCCTGGAAGCGTTTATCGTGCCCGACCACGACCCACTTCCCTTGGTGACCCTGCTTAATTAGATAAGACGCGAAGCCTTGCGCGCAACGCCGCACATTGGCGAATGTGTAATCCTCAGCGATTTTCCCTCGCCAACCATCGGTTCCAAATTTGATTGTATGAGACATCAGTCCTCCAGAGAGATTTTTCATATGATAGCCCAGGTATTATATCAAAGGGCTATTGTTTTGGAGGTTGGAGGTTGGAGATTAGAATTTGGATTGTGAACAGGCACGGCATTCATAAAGTCGCGATAGTTTAGATTTTTTACCAAGAAATTGTCACCCTGAGGCGACGCCAAAGGCGGAAGGGTCTAGCAAAGCAAGTTTGCGCTGCGTTAGATGCTTCACTCGCCAGAAGGGCGCCTTCGGCGGTTCAGCATAACAAAAAGCTGGACTCTAAGAAAGCTGTTTGTGAACAGGTTGGCGATGTACAGGGTGACGGATGATCATGCTATAATCGGCGATCATGATTTCAGACAAAATTTATCTCGATTATGCTGCCTCCACGCCCGTCGATCCACGCGTTGTCGATGCAATGCTGCCTTTTTTTGGCCATCACTTTGGCAATCCATCCTCCACACATTTCTACGGTCAAAAGGCAGAGGCCGCCATCGAGAGCGCTCGCGAAACCATCGCCAAAGCCCTTAATTGTCAACCGCATGAAGTTGTGTTTACTTCATGCGGCTCGGAGAGCGACAACTTAGCCTTGCGCGGCGCGGCCTGGGCTGCTCGCCAAGAACGCGCCGCGAATCACATCCTGATCAGCCCTGTGGAGCACCATGCAGTTTCACACACCGCTCAACAACTGGCTGATTTGTTCGGTTTCAGTGTGGAATTTTTGCCAATCGATGAGTATGGCATGGTCAGCCCTGAAACGGTTGCCGAACACTTGCGCCCAGACACTGCCATAGTCTCGATCATCCATGCCAACAATGAAATCGGCACCCTCAACCCAATTGCTGAAATTGGTGCAGTTTGCCGTGCAAAAGGCGTCCCTTTTCACACAGACTCTGTCCAAGGCGCGGCGCATTTGCCCGTCGATGTTCAGGAGCTCAACGTTGACCTGCTAGCCATAGGTGCACACAAATTCTACGGACCCAAAGGAGTCGGTGCCCTATTCGTCCGTGAGGGCACGCAACTACATCCCAGCCAAACTGGCGGATCGCAAGAGCTAGGCCGCCGCGCTGGAACTCAAAATACTCCCTTGATCGTGGGTATGGCAGAGGCTTTGCGTCTCGCCCAAGAAGAGCACGAAACCCAGACTGCAAGTTTTCTGGCTATGCGCAACAAGATTATCGGACAATTATTGGAAGAGATTCCCAACTCAGTGCTCACCGGCCACCCCTCCGAGCGCCTCCCCAACCATGCCAGCTTTGCATTCGAAGGAGTCGATGGCAACTCTCTCCTGATGATGCTTGATGTAGAAGGCTTCGCCTGCTCCTCGGGCTCAGCCTGCAAGACCGGCAACCCCGAACCCTCCGATGTACTCACCAGCCTGGGCCTATCCCCTGAGTGGGCCCTCGGCTCCCTGCGCGCCACCGTCGGCAAAGACACCACCCCGGCAGAGGTGGACAGGTTATTAAATATTCTTCCCACATTGATCGAGAGGAATCGACAAATTAGCCACAGATGAATAAGATGAAAACAGATGGAGGGGTAAATGGAGAAAGATATCAATGAGCTCACGCATACCATAATTGGTTGTGCATATGCGGTTAGCAATACTTTGGGGATCGGGTTTCTAGAGAAAGTATATGAAAACGCTATGGTTCATGAACTTCGCAAATCTGGGCTTTCTGTGTTGCAGCAGCACCCTGTCGAAGTGATCTATGACAAAATTAGCGTAGGGCAGTATTATGCAGATTTATTTGTAGAGGCCAAGGTGCTGATCGAGTTAAAGACAACAAAAGATTTAACTGATATCCATGCAGCCCAATGCTTGAATTATCTACGGGCAACAAGGCTACCCATTTGTCTACCCATCAACTTTGGACACCCTAAAGTGCAGGTCAAACGTATTGTGCCCCATGATGATTGGAAGTAATCGCACGATCAAATCTAATTCATTCCATTTATCTGTGGTTATTTTTTTATGAATAAGACAACAGTGGTAGTCGCCATGTCTGGCGGGGTAGATAGCTCGGTCGCTGCAGCCTTGCTGAAAGAACAGGGCTACAACGTCATCGGTATGATGTTGCGTTTGTGGAGCGAGCCCGGCAGCGAGGCAGAGAACCGCTGCTGCACTATCGACGCCATGAACCTGGCACGTCGCATGGCCGCCCAACTTGAGATTCCTTTCTATGCCATTGACGCCAAGGATGTCTTCCGCGAGAATGTTGTCCAGTACTTCATCGATGGGTACACGGAGGGGATCACGCCCAACCCCTGCCTGGTCTGCAACCGGGTAATCCGCTGGGAGTTTTTGTTGAAGCGCGCCATAGCATTGGGAGCGGATTATATGGCAACGGGGCATTACGCACGTTTGATGACAACTGACGGGGGACAGCAGACCGCGGTCAGCCGTCAGTGGTCCGGAGAGAGTCATCGAATTAAATTACTAAAAGCCATCGACGACCAAAAAGACCAATCGTACGTGCTGCATGTGCTAAAACAAGAACAACTGAAACACGCGCTGTTCCCTTTGGGCGACTACACTAAGCCGCAGGTGCGCGATCTGGCACGGAAATTCGAGCTACCCGTCGCAGAACGATCCGACAGCCAGGACCTGTGTTTCCTTGGGAATGGCACCTATACGGAGTTCTTGGATCGCAATGTTCCAGAGCTCATCAAACCAGGTCCTATGCTGAGTCCCGATGGTCAAAAATTGGGCCAACATCGTGGCCTGGCCTTTTACACTATCGGGCAGCGAAGAGGTTTAGGCATCGCTGCTCCACAACCTCTCTATGTGATCCACAAGGACACTGAGAAAAACGCCCTCATCGTCGGCTCGACGGAGTCTTTGAGGAGCAACCAACTCATCGCCAAAAAAGTCAATTGGATTTCTGGTATAGCACCTGAGGAGCCTTTCCGGGCGCAGATAAAAATCCGCTATAAGGCCCAACTGGCGTGGGGTCTGGTAACTCCCCAAGATGAGGCGAAGTTCCACATCGAATTCGACCATTCCTTACGTGATATCACTCCAGGGCAAGCCGCGGTCATCTACGACGGCGACGTTTGCCTGGGAGGGGGTATTATCGAATAAATAAGGAGAAAACAATGTCAGAAAAAAAGAAATTCACCAGAGAAGAATTGCACCGTGAGTTTGCCGTGCATTGTTTCAACAGCGCCTGGACTCTTCTAGACAAACCAGATCGCTCCAAAGCAGATAATTTTGAGATGATCCACCTGGCCCACGCTTCGCGTTATCACTGGGGCCAAGTTGGAACGCCCCTGAATTTCGCCCGCGGCGATTGGCAGATTTCGCGCGTCTATGCCGTACTGGGATTTGGCGTGATGTCTTTTAGGTACGCAAAAAGTTGTCTGGATCTATGCGAAAAGCATGACTTCGGCGATTTCGATTTAGCCTTTGCATACGAGGCGCTGGCGCGCGCCTCCCAAATTTCTGGCGATGTCGCCAAAGCCCCAGGGTACATTCGCCTGGCCAAAGATGCCGCGGATGGAATCGAGAAAAAGGAAGACAAGGATTATTTCATCAGTGAGTTGAGCACCATTCCTGGTTATGAGGCTTGAGAGAATTCAACCATAAACTATCACAGGCAAAATGATATACTACTCTTATGACCGTTCCTAGCTTATTCATCGGCTTCTTGATCTCTAGTCTGCTCGGCGCCATCTTCCACATCTGGCGTGGTGGCGGACCCGGCCGATTATTGCTCTACATATTCTCGGCTTGGATCGGTTTTTGGGGCGGCCACGCCCTAGGAATTTTTTGGGGGGTGGAATTCTTCAGCCTTGGTCCGCTTTATCTTGGAACCGCCATTTTGGGATGTATTCTGTTCTTAGGTATTGGCTATTGGTTGAGTCTGGTGGATATTGGCGAAGAGTAAGTATTAAATCATCCCGTCTGTTGCTAAGCTGTTTTCGTATGCAATAAAAAGGAATTCTAATGTACAGAATCGAATCATTTCTCTCAGCACGTCTCTTCCTGGTCCCTGAACTGATTGGGGAGCGCATCTATTTCGTCAGCAACCTCAGCGGTCATCTGAGTTTGTACGCCATGGACAAAGGCGGTAGTGTGCCCGAACCGCTACTGCCCCCCGAGATCGCCTTACAAAATCCCCACCTGCTGGAAGGCAATCTTTACAAAGTTTTCCCCAAACTCAATAAGATCCTGGTGATGATCGACCAAGATGGGAACGAGGATTACAAACCAATGCTGATCCCAATGGAGGGTGGCTACCCCAAACCTGCAATCCGCGAGATGTTTGACGATCATCGTTTCTTCTGCACCAAAGCATTTCCTCAAGAAAACCTGATCTATCTGCGGGCTGCCTCACACAACGACCCTACTTTCACAGCCATCCAGTTGAATCTCGAGACAGGTGCCCTCACAAAACTTACCAGCAGCGTGTACGGCGCATATGTCGATGGGGTCAACAAAAATCACAACAAAGTCGCGATCTTAGAAGGCTACACCATTGGAGATCATGTTTTATCGCTTTGGAATGCTGAGCATCCCGGAGCGGTCGAGGTCATTTTCGGCACGCCCATTGACGAGCGTCAACCCGACGGCGAATATCCCCCCAACGCCATAGGGGATGTCCAATTTGTGCGCAACGAAGCCGGTTTGTTGCTCGGAACATCCCTGTTCGAAGATACTGGGGGCTTGGCCTATTTTGATCTTGATAATCCCGAGGGTATCAAACCCGTTCCCATCCATGGAATAGTACATAAAGGCATGGGTGAATTCAGCGGTATCGATCACTTGGATGCGAATCGTTATCTGGTTAAATTCAATATCGATGGAGCAGATTGGGTTTACGAAGGCTCCTTTGATGAAGACACGCTCGAATTCAGCATCGATAACGTTCTGGTGGGTCAAGGAGAGATTTCTAACGGCGTTCTGGAGCATATCGGCTGGGAAAAAACCAGCGACTCCTTCGCCCTGTCATTTTCCACGGCAACCTCCCCTACCCAGATCTATCTGATCGAGGGTGCGGATCGGCAATTAATTTCGAGACAAACCAATGAGAAGATTTTAGCCATCCCCGATGATTTACTCTCCCCCGGGCAGGATGCCTCTTACACCAGTTTTGACGGGCTGCGCGTGTCCGCGCGTTTGTATATGCCCGCGGAAACCCTCGGGTTCGAGGGTCCGCGCCCGCTGATCTACTACATCCACGGTGGGCCGCAAAGTCAGGAGCGCCCCGACTTTGCCTGGTTCTCCATGCCCCTGATCCAGTTCCTAACCCTGAATGGGTTTGCCGTGTTCGTACCTAACGTGCGCGGCTCCACAGGGTACGGTTTGGAATACACCAGGAAAGTCGATCGTGACTGGGGCGGTGATGACCGTCTCGATCATGTCCACGCCATGACGGAATTCCTGCCCAAAGATTCGCGCCTTGACACGTCCAGAGCGGCAGTTGTCGGCCGCTCCTATGGGGGCTATATGACCCTCACCTTGGCCGCGCGCCACCCCGAACTCTGGACGGCATCTTGTGATATGTTCGGGCCCTACGATCTGATCACCTTCGGCGAACGCATCCCCGAAACCTGGAAACCCTACTTTAAGATCGTCATTGGGGACCCTGATATCCCCGAAGAGCGCGCAGATCTTCTGGAGCGTTCACCGCGCACGCACATTGAAAACCTGGGAGCGCCAATGTTGGTCATCCAAGGCAAAAATGACCCGCGTGTCGTCGAACGTGAGTCTCACGATCTCGTCGAGCATCTACGCTCAATCGGCAAAGAGATCGAATACCTGATGTTCGAAAACGAGGGCCATGATGTGCTCAAGTTCGAGAATCGGGTAACTTGTTACAACACCATCACAGACTTCTTCAAGAAGCATTTAGAACCGTAGGCCAGCGAGCCGATTCTGCTCACCGCTCATCGATCACTTTGAAAATCAGAATGTCAGATCAACCTGTCTCAACCTTCGCTCAAGCTGGCGATATCGCCCAAATCATTGGCCCGCGCGATAAGACCTTGATTGTGCAGCTGACACCAGGTGGGCGGGTGCAGACTCACCATGGCATAATCGAGCACGATGACCTGATCGGCAAGCTGTGGGGCCGGCAAATCCTAAGCCATCTGGGAAAGAAATTCCTGGTACTGCAACCCAATTTGAACGAACTGCTGCTCAACTTGCGCCGTGCAACCACCATCATGTACCCCAAGGACATCGGCTTCATCATGGTGAACATGGCCATCGGACCTGGGCAGCGGGTGATCGAGGCGGGCTCAGGATCAGGTGGGTTCACGATCGCACTAGCTCACTCCGTCGGTCCTGATGGGCATGTCTACAGCTACGAAGCCCGCGAGGACAACCAGAAAGTTGCCCGTGAAAATATTGCTCAGGTTGGTCTGTCCGAACGTGTTTCGTTCAAGCAGCGCGATATTGAACAGGGCTTCGACGAGAGCGGGGTGGACGCCCTTTTCTTAGACTTGCCCAATCCCGAGGATTACTTGGATCAGGTCCGTCAAGCGCTCAAGCCGGGTGGATTCTTTGGCAGCCTGCTCCCAACCACGAATCAGGTGGGGTTGTTGCTGCGAGCCTTGGAAATCAAGCACTTTAAATTTGTCGAAGTTTGTGAAATATTATTGCGTTATTTCAATCCAATTTCCAAGAAATTGCGCCCAGAAAACCGTATGATCGCCCATACCGGATATCTCATATTCGCCCGCCCAATCGTACTAGGAGAATAACTATGCGCCGTAGAAGACGTCCCGGGGTTCCGATGCGACGCCGTCGCCCTATGGGACCACCACCCGAGCACAATCGGGCGCGACGCGCCTTACAGCGCGCTCATCGCTCGATGGAAAATGGCAATTACGCCAATGCGGCTGAAATCTTCGAACGTTTGGCGCGCGCTGCTCACGATCGCGGCATCCTGCGCCAAGCTCCCCGGCTCTATCTTCAGGCCGGGCGGGCCAATGTCCTTGCGGGCAACACCGAAAAAGGTAGTGATCTTTTGCGACAGGGATTAAACATTTTTGCCGATTCGCAGCGCTGGGGGCATCTCCACAAAACAGGAGAACGCGTTGTGGAGGAACTTGAGCAATGGGGTCACCCTGAGATAGCTAAAGAATTTGAGCAATGGATTAAAGACACCTTGCCAGAAATGCCCGAAGCGTACCAACCCTCTGAGAAAGCCGTCAGCCGTCCCCAACTCCCGATCCATTGCCCATCGTGTGGCGGCCCTATCCGTGCCGACGAGGTCGAGTGGCTGGACACTTCCAACGCGGAGTGCCCTTATTGTGGAAGCGGCGTACGCTAATTGTCTCTTGATCCATGGTAGAATGCAAACGAAATTACATCCAGCCTCGACGAGAAGGCCATATGTTAACTTTGAAAGAACTCCAAGCTCAATATATAACAAATGAAGACGGCAAAAAAACCGCTGTCATCCTTCCAATTGAATCTTTCGAAGAGCTTCTGTCCGATCTACAAGATTTGGCGATTGTAGCTGAACGGCGCAATGAAGGAACCATTTCTCATGACGAATTAGTTAATGAATTGAAGAGAGATGGTCTCATATAAGGTTGTTTGGAAGAGTTCTGCAACAAAAGAACTTCGAAAACTGCCAAGCAATGTGATTATAAGAATTTTGGACACGGTTGATAAGTTCTCAGAAGACCCCTTTCCTTCAGGCATTCGAAAATTACATGGTTCTAATCACACGTATCGTGCAAGAATTGGTGATTATCGGATTATCTATTCGGTACGAACTTCGATCTTGATCGTCGAAATCGTCAGGGTTGGTCACAGAAAAAACATTTACCGTTAGCTTTCCATTTGTTTATGGAATTATCAGAAGAACAGATCACCCAACGCTTGGATCAAGCGCTCGATTCAGGGTTGCCTCCTGAATCGCCGTATACGATCACTTGGACTCACGATCCCCCGCAACACGCCGCGGTGCTGATGCCCTTCTTATGCACAGACAATGGCTGGCGCTTGCTATTCATCCGGCGCACACAGCACCCCAATGATCGCCACGCAGGCCAGGTGGCTTTCCCCGGCGGCCGCTGTGACTCCGGGGACCCTAACGCCTATAAAGCTGCCCTGCGGGAAGCGCATGAGGAAGTCGGACTCGTCCCACAAGATGTGCGCATATTGGGAAAACTGCGCGATATGCTAACTGTCACCAATTATCTGGTCACACCTGTTGTGGGCGCCTTCCCCTGGCCCTACACACTGCGCCCACAGCCCGAAGAGGTAAGTCGCATCTTTTCCATTCCCTTTGAATGGCTGGCTGACTCTGCGAACCGCGAGACGCAATACCGTCGCTTCATGGATCAAGGCGATCCACTTCCTGTGATCTACTTCAAGCCCTATGATGGCGAGGTGCTCTGGGGGGCCAGCGCCCGCATGACAATGCTATTATTAGAAGCTTTGGGTCTTTCCCAACCCGAAGAACGATATAAATAATCCCCCTGCCCCCTATTGCGTATCCCCAACTAACTGAACAGCGTCGATCTCATTCCATCCCAGGCCTAGTACAGATTGATCCACGGTGATACGAACTGTACGATAGAGCAGCGTGGTTTTCGCCACCCCAATGGACAACATATATGGACAGGGTTGGTCAACCTGTGTGGGCGGCTGCTCGAAGATTGTTAGCGAACGGTCGAAGGCGCCGACCAATTCCACTTTGGCAATCTGACTTGGATTGAAGGTTTGCACGATATTCACACCAGTGACGAATACCGGGGTTTCGAACTGCAACTCCAACCACTCCTCAGAATCGCTACCTGAGGGAGCCCAGGCGCTCTGGTAGTCGCCACAGCGCTCGGTATTCGGTTCCCCAGTGGCTTGCTCAGCGGCCCATTCTGGATCTGCGTAAGAGCTGCTTGCCTCGGCAGAAATCGCCCATTGACGGATCGCTCCAGGTTGGGCGATCTCCGGAGGCAGGACCGCGGTTGTGGGGGTTATTGTAGGAATTTGGGTAGGGTTGGTATCGGCATCTTCAGATCCAAATGCACACGCTGAGGTCAGCCAGATCAACCCAAAAAGGAGTCCCAAAATTCTGCGAATCGGCCTATTCTTCATCAGTTAAAGTAAAACATCCCGCCAGATATACCTGACGGGATGTTCTCAACATAAAATTACTCTCCAGCAGCCTCGTCTTCGGCTCTGCCTTTCTCGATAACTTCAGGCTCATCCGCACCAGGTTCGGCTTCCAGAAGTTCCTCTTCCTCGACTTCTTCTTCTTCGACTAAGGTCGGTGCAACAGCTGCAACAATCATAGTCTCTGGATCATCATACACGGTCAAGGTTTCTGGAAGATCCAAATCTCTGACCATGATGTTCTCACCAATGCTCGCCAAAATTGACGCATCAACCTCAATTTGTTCCGGGAGATCTTTCGGCAAACTTTCTATATCGAGCGAGTCCAAGCCGGTTACGATCATCGCCCCAAATTCACGCGCAGCAGGAACATCATCAACATTAATGACTAATTGAACTTGAGCTCGTACCGACTGGTCCATGGCAATGGCCTGGAAATCAACGTGCATGTATTCGCGGCTGATAATACCCTTTTGGGTTTCACGCACCAACACGGAGTATTCCGCCCCTTCCACCTTTAGCGTGACAAACGTAGATGAACCCACATTGCGTAAGATCTTGGAAGTCTCGCGCAGATCCAATACGATGGGAGTGGCATCGACTTTATGTCCGTATAAAACGGCTGGGAGCTTGCCCTCACGGCGCATCTGCTTGACCTGCTTACCGATCACCTCTCGTTTCGAGGCTTCTAATATAATTTGTTCTGCCATTCTATCCTTCCTCGGAGCGCCTCTCACCCGATTATTTCGGGTTACCCTCGCTCCTCAAAATAATTATTCTACGTAACACTTGTCTTTTATTCGTTACGCAGTTCACCACACAACAACACTTTCATGATCGAACTAACTACACTGTAAACTAAGTATCAAAACTTTTTGTATTTTTAGCTATGGCCGGTCTCCTGACCGTGCCGGAGTGACTCGGTCGGGAGACCGGTCACAGCAAAATATGCACATATTTAGTTTACGGTGTACTAACCCTTGCGTCTTGAAATCAATTGACCGACCCAAAGCACCAGACCGATGGCCGCGCCTGCGCTCAGACCTACAAGCACAGCCCGGGGTGTATCGAGAACGGTCTCTACATCGCCGTTAACTTCGCTTGTCAGCAGCAAACCAGTGCGGATCTTATCGGCATTCACTTCACGAGCGACTACCACTCCGGCCTGTGAGTTTTGCAAGGTGGCCTCGTCAGTAAAAGCGACACCCACCCCACCATCAACGACAGTCGCTGCGTTGGAGCGGGTTACACCAATGCCACCTTGGGTAATATCGACAGACTCTGCCTGCACAGCGACTGCTCCGCCCTGTGTAATGGTGACTTCGCGTGCATCAACCTGCCCTGCGCCACCTGCGCGCAACTCGACCTCCGTCGCGCTAATCGATTGAGCACCACTTTGCTGCAGGCGCACCAAATCAGCCTGGATGTTTCCAACCTGCGTGCTGCTCAGATTGACAACTTCGCTCGTAACATCTTCGGGGGGATCAACTTCGGGTACTTGCTGTTCTTCAGTCATGATTTCCTCGCAAAAAAACGCCGCCACCAATCTTTTGGCGACGACATTAACAACGGGAGAGATTTTACTTAGGTAAGGGATATTCGTCAATAGTTTGACCTGATATCAGTACATACAAAGAAGTGCCCTAACAAGAGTATCAATTTATAAATTAGCCTGGAACGCTTCTTGCAACGTCTAGCAAAGACTGGAGATCGCCATGAATAACATCAACTTATCTGAATTACTCCTCGCGATGACCTTGAGCCTATTTTTGATGGGCTCGGTTACATTTATCGCGGGCGTGCTGGTCTTGCTCACCCGCACCATGGGACGTGACGTGCGCGAGATCACTGCCCACACCCGCAAGCTCGCCCAAAAAGGCTTAGCCCAAGAATTGTCTGGATTGGTCGGCAATGCTTCCGCGCTGCTCACTGCAACTACCCAAATGGTACGCACCACTGCGGGTCTGGGAACACTTTTGCTCTTCTTGGGAGCTTTCCAGATTGCGGCGGCAATTGGACTCGCATTGTACCTCTACGGAGGCTAACATCTTAATGGACTCGATGTCGTTCATTCTTGATCTAAAAGAGTTTTTCCCCGAGACTTCCTGGTCCCAGACGATTCCTGCCCTCAGGCAGGATGCACTCGTTTGGGGGGCGCTTCGCGACGAGGAATTCAGGAAGCGCGCCATGTCCGAGATGGGCTCTACTCCCCAGGATTGGACTCCGGCAAATCTGGCTCTGCTTTCGTTAGGATACAAGCTCCGTGCCGCAGATTTGAGCAATGTACCTAATAGCCTCCCCGCGAAATTAGTCGCTAAAGCGCAGGAAGCCCTGGAAAACTTGACAGACGATAGCGAGCCAGATCTAAACCAGGCTGGGTTGCTCGCCCTGGCCTTGCGAGACAAACCCGAACAGTGGCAGATCCTACCTGATACTGCACTGGTAGATACCGCCCTGACCTGCCTTTACGAATTGATCCCGAATCAAGCCGACCTGCTGGAATCTCTACCTTTCGAACGAGTCCTCCATATTTTGCTCTCAAACCCTCTGACCTTCGAAAGCCAGACAGAAATCTTGGAGCGCTTCCTCTCAGCAGCCCCTGCCGAGCACCGGTTTTCGATACTCAACTCCCTGGGGACCCAACGTCCCCAGATTGCACAAGAACTTACCGGGCGCCTCTCTGGCAGTGTTCAAACTGATATTCCCAAGAAGCCTGTCAACAATGAAAAAGCTGTCACTTCCCGGTTATCCACACCAATCAATGATCTCCAGGCCCACCTTCAACAAGCAGATCTCAAAAATTTGTCTGCGAACCCTGAAGATGCGCGCCAGGCACTGGCCTCGGCGCAAGAAGCTGTCGAGCAGATCCAGACCACGTTGGTACTGCAAGCTGCACTGGCCGCGGCCGAGGCTGAGGATGCCGAAGCAGCCCTTTCTATTTGGAATGAAAACGATACAGGCCAACCCGTTGAAGGTTCAATCGCATTAGCGATGGCCTTAAGCGAACACGGGTTTATCAATGAGGCTAAATCGATTGCAAATACCCTTGACGATCAGTCTTCAATTTCCGCAGCTGCCCTATTGCTAAAGGCCAAACTGGCGGCAAAAGAAGGTGATGTCAGCTCTGCCCGGGAATTGGCAATCGAAGCGCTAGAGGGCAGCAAGATCGAGGAGCTACACAGCCTCGATGAGGGTGAACTTGCTGCGCAACTTTTAGAACTTAACCTAACCGCTGAGGCGATATCGTTGGCGAGCCAAATTCTTGCAGCAAAGCCCAACGATCTCAATGCTGCGAACGTTATGGCCCAAGCCTTGAAGCGCTCTGGTGCATCAGAGCAAGCACTCAGATGGTTCCACCTATCTGTTACGTTAGATCCACAGAATTTGGAGCTACGCCGGTCGTTGGCCGATACCCTGGAAAACCTTGGTGAATGGGATCAAGCCTTAAAAGATCGCCAAAGCATCATCCAGCAGGGAGATGAATTTCGGACGAACGATCATCTTTCCCTGGCAAATTGCGCTCTTCACGCCAGCCACCCCCGCCTTGCAGTCGAGATTTGCGAGCAGGTCCTGGAACATGATCCTGAAAACGGGCTGGCGTTCACGATCCTAGGGAAGGCGCACACCGCCTTAGGCAAAGTTGATGAAGGGTTAAAGCAATTTGAGAAGGCTATTCAACTATCTCCCGAACTCCCCGACCCCTGGCTCGCCTTAGCCCAAGGTCAACGAGCTCGAGGCGAACAGAGAAAGGCACACCAGACACTGCTCACCGCCTCGCATGCTGCGCAGGCATCACCTCAAATTCAATTTGCTTTGGGAAATAATTTCCGGGCGTATGACTCCACAACAAAAGCCCTCAAAGCCTACCAGCGTGCGGCTCAACTGGTCTCGGCTGATGATGCCAATTTGAGCATCGAGATCACTACGGCTTTGGGAGAAACACTCACCGAGCTTGGGCATTTCGATGAAGCCAACCGGGTACTAGGAAATGCCCATCGAAGCTGGCCATCCCACCCTGGGTTGGCCCATGTGTATGGAAAAAACCTGCTAAATCTGGACCAACCCGAAGAGGCTCTTTCGCCTCTATTTATGGCTCTTAGAAATGATCCGGAAAATGCAGGGATCCAATTCGATTACGCTCAAGCTCAAGTCGCAGCGCGCATGCAATTGGATCAGGCAGAAAGCAGCCTTATAGTCCTACTTGAACAAGATCCTGGGCATAGCATCGCCAAAGGGCTGCTCGCGGAAACCCTAGAGATCAACGGCAAAACGCAAGCCGCTGTGGAAACCTATCATCAAGCTCTGGGGTCTGAGTTAATCCAAGATCCAACCTGGATGAAACGCCTATCGATGGGGTTCAGCCGGGTGGCCCTGAAACTGGATCAAGCCGAAACCGCGTTAGCCGCTCTTGAAAATGCCTGGGAAAAGTACCCCGAAGACACTGAAATCGCCCAAATGTTGGCAGAAATTTACCGGGCCAACAATCTTTCGAATAAAGCCCTGCAAGTCGGCAAATCTGTCATGCAAGCCAACCTGTCCAATCTCGATCTGGTGACCTGGTTTGCCGAACTTGCCATTAAAATCGATGAACCCCAGGAAGCCTCGGAAGCAATTGACAAGGGCTTGACTCTGGATCCTCAGCAACCCCAACTGCACCTGAAAAAAGGGCAAATCCAGCTTCAACTTGAAGATTTAGCCGGCGCGTGCGCATCCTTCGATCAGATCCTGACTCTAGAATATGCCACACCGGCTGATCTGGCAACCGCAGCGGAGGGATTGATCATCATCGGGGATATCCCTCGGGCTGCATCCAGTCTGGAACGTGCCGTAGCTTTATATAAAGCAAATCGTGAAAGCGCTTCAGAAGATATCGATTTTCTTACCAACTTACTCAAACACCTGGCCCATGCCCATGAAGTCAATCACGATATTCAGGCCGCGCTCGAAGTTATCGAGGAAGCCCTTCAAATAAATAAGGAGGATGCGTCTCTGGAGATCAGCAAAGCTGGATTGTTGATAAAACTGGGTGAGGTCGATAGTGCCACAGCCTGGATCGAAGCTTGTTTGGAAAAAACACCCCAAAATCCGCTACTGAGCTTGCAGGCTGCACGCCTCCACAGGGCAAAAGGAAATCTCAACAAAGCTGTTTATCGCGCCCAAAAGGCCCTAGAAGGACCTGATTCCCAACACAAGTTGTCGGCGATGCTTTTGAACGCCGAATTGGCACTGGGTCTGATGCAACCGGGTCTGGCGCATCAGGCTCTTCACGAGCAATCTGCGGGCATCGACACAGCATCAACCGATCAAATTGGATTCTATTGCCTCAAGGGCGAAATGGCGCTCACGAATGATGCCGAAATTGCGGCTGCCGATGCGCTCACAGCAGCCCTGAAAATTGGCACCCAGCACCCTCGCACCCTTGCCTTGCGAACGCGCTTGTACTTACGACAAGGAAATGCGGACGAAGCGAAGAAGACACTGGAAAACGCGCTGATCTCATTGAGCAATTTCAGCGAAGGTTTATCAAACTCTCCCGAAACATCGCTGGCAATCGCTGAGGCCGCCATCGAGTGTCAAGCCTGGGATTCTGCCATTTACCTGCTCAAAGAAGCCGCCAAGATCGTCCCCCATGAGCCGCGTTCTTTCGCCGAACTCGCCCGTACTCTTGTGCTGCGCGCAGAGCACCAGCATTTATGCCGGTTCTTGAACATTCAGAATAATGGGCTCGGCGAGGCAGCCTCGGCGGAACATGCCTTTGAGCAATTCGAAGCGGCCATACTCTCAGCAACGAATTCGTTGGATGCAATCCGCGATACGCTTCTCGTCACCGACTATTACCAAGACTTCCTGGCGACCTGGCTCGCACGTGGGCAAGCTATCTTTCAACCCAGCCTTGAACACGCCCAGGGCCTCACAGACTTGAAATCCACACCCGATAATAAGGCTGCTTTTCTGGCTGCATTGAGAACCAGTGGAAATACAGAACTCGCCGCGAAAACTGCCAGAAAAATCTACGAGACGGAGGAAGGTCAAAGCGATTCTCCTGAGATTTGGGGACATGTAGCTCTTTCTCTGGCTGATGTTGATCCCATTCTAGCCTCCCATGCCGCCCAAACTGCGCTAGATGCCGCCATTCGTTCTGCTCATCCCAATTACCCGATCTTCTACGCCATCAGAGCCAATATCGCCCAACACATTGGTGATATCGACATGCAACAGCAGTCCGTGAAAGGGCTGCTATCGGTTTGGGATAACGAACCCTACTGGCATACGCTGGCCGCAGACCTGCTGACTGGAGAGCAGGGGGAGCATAATGACGTAGCAATACAAAGCGCCATCGCGCACCTTGAGAAAGCCGCTCAACTGGAACCACTCCAGATGGCACATCATCAAAAATTGGGGGCCGCGCACCTGATCGCTCAAGACACCGATGCTGCCATAAAAGCACTCCAGAGCGCCACCAATCTGGCTCCCGAAAACCCTCAGCCCTGGCTTTCGTTAGCTGAGATCTTTTTGTCTCAGGGCGAATCCAGGCAGGCCGAGAAGTGTGCCGAGCAGGCTCTTCAACTCGATTCCCAGAGTTCCGACCCGCACCTGATCCTGGCGAAGATCGAATTGAAGCGTGGCCGCCCACAAGGTACTCAACAGCATGTCAAAAAGGCGCTCGAGATCAAGCCCGGCGACCCTCAAGCCCTGCTGCTTCAGGCAGATTCTCTGATCGCGATGGACGATCAGGCACAGGCTTTGAAAGCTTTGGAATCGGCCTCGGCGCGCATCCTGCCTACCACCGAGTTGCTCCTCAAAACCGTGGAACTCCGTCGCTATGTTCATGGCGAGAAAGCAGCCCTTGATTCACTAAACAACATGGCTGCTGGACATCCCGAAGATCCACAAATCCTGGTTGCCCACGCCCAGGCTTTGGCTGATGCGGGAGAGAGCCAGCGTGCTATTCAGGCCGCCCAACGAGCCCTGCAATCTTCCGGAGTGGACCTTTCCTTGGAAGAGAAAGCCCATCTCCTGAATACCCTTGGGAAATTGTTGCGCCGCAAGGGGCAACTCGACCAGGCGGTCAAGCATCTTAGCCAAGCGATCGATCACTTCCCCGATTGGGGCGAACCCTACATCGAACTTGGCCGTACGTATCACGAGCGCAGGCAATATGATTTGGCATTGCAAACCTTCCAACAAGCCATCGCCATCGCACCTGGAGACCCGCACCCATACTACCAGGCGGGCATGACGCTGAAGGAAACCAAAGATTATCCCAACGCGGAGCGGATGCTGCGCAAAGCTGCCCATCTAACCCCTGAGGATGTCAGCATCCAACGCCAGCTAGCCGCCATCATCGCACTCAACCTGGTCCACAATCCAAAGAATGTGCTTGCCTCTGTTAGAACCGGCTCGTAGAACAGTGAACGCAACGAGAGAGATTATATGAACACGACCCAACACCTCCCTATCGGAAACCCCTTAGAGCCAATCCCCCAGGGCAAACCTTGGCCGCGTCAGTATTTGCTGGATATCCTGCATACTGCTCTGCTGGTCAAAGCCAACCGCTTCGCCCGTCAAACAGCGCTTGCCTGGCTGACAGCCTATGACAATGACCTGTATGTGCGCCTACTGCGCGCCAAGGCTCTGCTCGCGGACGGCCATAGCGAACACGCCCCCGCCATGATCGAGAAGATCTGCCAGTCTGACCCTGAGTTTATGGAAGCTCAACAACTACGCCTCGAAATTGCAGATGCAGGCTCAACCGCCAAAGGGAGTAACGAAGCCCAGGGTTGTGTGCAGGTATTGAGCGGGACGCCCCAACTGGACCCAAAGCGGGTTCTGCCCGCCCCAGCCTGGACTCGCCCCCTAAGCCTTGCCCGCAAAGCCCTCTCCCAAGGCGACTTCGATACCGTTCAGGAACAGATTAGCCTGGCGTTGGCTGAAGAGCCGATCCCTGCTTTGCTGGGTGTCACCCACTTGCAGAGTCTCTGGGCGCAAAACGGAGCCCCAAAAGCTGCCATCCAGAATATCGCTGGGCATTACCACCAACGCTGGCCTGAGTGTGTGCCTGTAATGTTGATCTTGGCAGACAGCATGATGGGAGGCGGGGAATCCGACAAAGCAGTGGCCTTGCTGCACCGCGCCGCGACCAATGATCCCAGTGGTCAGGTGGCCACGCGAATTTGGGGGACGGGCAACCCCTATAAAACTTTGTGGCCAGAACGCATGCAAACCGTCATCGATGTATCCATCCCCGCCGAGGTCGCCGCAGCTTTGGGTTGGAATTTACTGCCCACTCCGGTGGAACCCCTGCCGCCATATGTCTGGGAGCGCAATCTCGAGGAAACAGAATCTGCTAAGGAAGCAGAACCAACCTCCAGGCCTGACGAACCCTCTCAACCCCCGTCCGAGCAACCTGTCAAACCTCTCCAAACAGCTGTCGCCGACGAGCAAATCAACGAACAAGCACATCAATCTATGCCGGCAGAAGGCTTGCCAGTAACGCGCAAATCCAAGCTGGACTCTGCGGCAGCGCAGCCAGGTCCAGCGGAGCAGAACGTGGAACCCGCACCAATCCCCGAGTCGGAATCTGTCGCCCTCGAAGACGAACTCGAAAAAGCCAGGTCAACATTCAAGGACATATTGCACGGGGATCAGGCCGATCAGGCAGATCAGGCCGATCCGGCAGATGAGCCTGAGACTCCGCGCTCAGTGGAAGACGAAATAGCGCAAATCGCTCACCGCTTGGACATCTCGGATGTCGCTGGCTCGGATGGGCGCTTGCCAATCTATGTTGTCTTCAGCACCCGGGCGGGCTTGGAGGGCAAGTTTGGCACAGAAAACACACCCGCCATTGATGACGCCATGCAAAAATTGGTTCTCGCCCTGCGGGAACGACCCGGATGGGGTTCGATTCTGGTTTACGCTGATGATCCAGCCGGCATGACGGGATTAGGTATCAAGCCCAGCGTTCCTGATGACCCCTGGAAGTTGAAGCTAACATTGGCGGACCTGGATGAGGCCTTGAAAAAGCAAGGTGCCATGATCGGCGCTCTGATGATCGTTGGCGGGCCTGATGTGGTGCCCTACCATCACTTGCCTAACCCCACCGACGATGCCGACAGTGATGTGCCTTCCGATAACCCTTATGCGACCCGCGATGAAAACTACTTCATTACTGAATGGCCAGTAGGGCGCATCCCCGGTGGCGCAGGATCTGAACCGAAATTATTACTGGAAACCTTACGGTCGATCACCAAGCGGCATATCGAAGTCAACAGCAACCATCGCGGCTGGCTGCGATCCATTCTGGATTGGATCTTGAACCATCTGATGCCGCGCCGCAAAGACCCCTTGAGCTTCGGGTATACCGCCGAAGTCTGGCAGCGGGCTGCGCTTTCGGTGTTCCGCACGATCGGTGAACCGCGCGAGATGATCACCTCGCCCCCCGTGGGAGAGCACAACCAGATCCCCGAGCCTACCGCAGAATTAGGTTATTTCAACTTGCATGGTCTGATTGACGCCCCCGAATGGTATGGCCATCGCGATCCCTCCAATTATCCCAAGCCGGGCTTGAAGCCCCGCGATGAGGGTCCTGATTACCCCGTTGCCCTGCGCCCCCAAGATGTGGTCAACGGCGGCCGTGCCCCACAAGTTGTCTTCAGTGAGGCATGCTATGGAGCGCACATCTTTGGACGCTCTGTGGAGGAATCTCTAGCCCTGAAATTCCTGGCTTCCGGCAGCCAGGCGGTTGCTGGCTCAACGGTTATCGCTTATGGTTCGGTAACCACCCCGCTCAATGCGGCCGACCTGCTGGGCAAAGCCTTTTGGCAATATTTCCAGCAGGGTTTTCCGGCCGGTGAAGCGCTGCGACGCGCCAAGATCCACCTGGCCAAGGAAATGCACAAACGCCAGGGCTACCTGGACGGTGAAGACCAAAAGACCCTGATCTCCTTTGTGCTCTATGGCGATCCGCTGGCCAACTCAGGTAACCTTTCGGGTTTCCAAAAACTAAAAGGTTTTCGAAAAATTTCCAAAGAAGTGCAGCGCTTCGCAGAGGCACCGCCCCCAGTGAAGACCATTTGCGACCGGGCCGATACAACTGAGAAATCACAACCCATCCCTGATGAAGTCTTGGGCAATGTCAAACGCCTGGTCGAGCAGTATCTCCCGGGTATGGTAGGCGCCGATCTCTCCATGAGTTCCGAACATGCCGAGTGCTGCTGTGAGGGCCACACCTGTCCTACGAGCCAGCTAGGGGCCAAATCTCGGCCGACAGTGGACCCCCAACGCCGCGTAGTCACTATGAGCAAAGAAACGAGAGACGCCTTCCACACGCACCCGGCCTATGCGCGCTTGACCTTTGATGAGAACGGGAAAATCGTCAAGGTGGCCGTGAGCAGATAGAGGAGAAATGATGGTGATCAGTGGGCAGTGGATAGTGGGCAGAGTATTAGGGAACATACTACCCCAGAATTACTACGCCGTAAACTAAATATGTGCACATTTTGCTGTGACCAGTCCCCCGACCGAGTCACTCCGGCACGTTCAGGGGACCGGCCATAGCTCAAAAAGCAAAAATTTTAATACTTAGTTTACAGTATATTCCAGTCAAAATGAAAAAATGAGCTCAACTTCTGGCAGAAGTTGAGCTCATTTTTTGTTTTGCCTGCCTTAGACACTAATCACCACACTACTCAGCAGCGAGCCGTCGGCCGTGGAGTAGTATTGCACCACCAACTGTCCGTTGCCCAGCGCCTCGACGTACAGCAGCACGCCCAACTGAGTATCGACCACGGTGACCAACACCTGGCCAGCACCTGCGCCGGAGTATTCGCTCGCGCTTACGGAAGCAATCAAGTGATCTGAGGCGCCGTTCTCACCATAGAAATACAGCGCGCCACTTTCGCTATCCCGGCTGACTGAGACGTTGGCATCCGAAAACACGGTAGTGGTCGGGGTAGCAGAACCAGAGTCATCGGCTGCTGGTGCAGCCGCAGGTGCAGCTACTGTCAGTGTGCCCAAAAACTGCAGATTATTTATCAGGTTTTCGAATTCCACCCAAGTGATGGTGCCGCCGTTCCAGGCGAAACTACCATCCGCGTGACCGTTGCCAATGGCATTGTTGATGGCCGCGCTGGCATTGCCAAACTCGTTCTGGTCGCTGGTGCTCATGCTGAAATTGAGTGTGTCGCCCCCTTCGTCTTCAACGCCCTCGCCGCCTTTGATTGTGCCCCCCACGTTGACATTCGAACCGACCAGGATGACGGTGTCATCGCCTTCTGCAGCAAAAATACTCTTCCCCACCGTGCCGCTGTTGGTTATGATATCATCGCCACCGTCACCATCAAGATTTACATCACCGTAAATAGAATCTTGCACGGTGCCAGAATTGGTGATGATGTCATCACCACCGTCGCCATCTTCAACCCAATCACCCACGATGGAATCCTCCACAATACCGGAATTGTCGATAGTATCATCGCCACCGTTACCTAAAACGACACGATCACCCATAATATTATGAGACACGGTGCCAGAATTGGTGATGCTGTCCGCACCACCGTCGCCGGTAGTAATATTATCTCCATAGATTGCCGACCCCACGGTGCCGGTGTTGGTAATGATATCCGCGCCACCGTTGCCGGTAGCAACATTATCTCCCCAGAGAGTGCCACCCACAGTATCTGAATTAGTGATCGTATCATCACCGCCGTTGCCGGTGGTAACAACATCGCCTCTGATATTGTTCACCACAGTGCCAGAATTGGTGATGATATCATCGCCCCCATTGCCTGCGATAATATTTTCACCTAAGATAGTATCCGCGGTGCCATAGTTGGTGATCGTATCATTACCGCCGTCAGTAGAAGAAAATGAATCATCCCCATCAATATTTTCGGACACCGTGACGCCAGCATTGACTATGATGGTGTCGTCCCCTGCCTCACCCTCGACACCGGTGGTATCATCGGCAGTACAGGTGATCGTTTCTGAGGCAGCTGTTCCATCCGGACAGCCTTCTTGAGCCAGGGCAATGCCCGGCAAACCCAAAGTCAGCCCGACCAGCAGGCCGAGAGTAATTGTGAGGGTGAGTAGTTTTCTAATCATTTTCCTTCTCCTTTGCGTCCGGTGCCTGAGCACGGGAGCATTGTTGTTAATCTTAGTGCAGCTTCGGTGCTGAAAGTTTGAGCGTTCTGACTCGCCCTCACCCCACCCCCTCTCCCGCTGGGAGAGGGACCGACCGCAGCGCAGCGAAGGACAGGGTGAGGGTGAACATCAATTAAACGGTAATCACCGTACTACTCAGCAGCGAACCGTCGGCCGTGGAGTAATACTGCACCACAAACTGGCCGTTGCCCAGCGACTGAACGTACAGCAAGACGCCCAATTCAAAGTCGATGCTGGTGACCAGCACCTGGCCGGCACCGGCGCCCGAATATTCACTCTGGCTGACGGAAGCGATCAGGTGATCCGTGGCGCCATTCTCACCGTAGAAATACAACGTACCGCTGTCGCCGTCCTGACTGACTGAGACGTTGCCATCCGAGTACACGGTCGTGGTACCTCCACCTGAATCCGCAGAAGGATCATCAGTTGGAGCGGGTTCTGCCGCTGGTGCGGCAGGCCCAATCAGATTATTGAGCAGAGCCTCGAAGTTAGCCCAGGTGATGGTACCGCCGTGCCAGGCGAAGTTGCCGTCGGCGTGGCCATTACCAATGGCAGTTTCGATCGCCGCGCTGGCGCTGTCAAACTCGTCCTGATCGCTCGTGCTCATGTTGAAGTTGAGCGTGTCACCATTGGTTTCATTAGTTTCGCCGCCATCGATTGTGCCCCCAACCTGTACATCCGAGCCATCCAGAATGACGGTATCGTCGCCGCCATTGCCTTGAATATCATTCGTTACAGTGCCAGAATTGGTGATCGTATCGTCGCCGCCTTCGCCGGATATTCGAATATACTCACCATGGATATTTCCAACGGTGCCCGAATTGGTGATGGTGTCATCGCCGCCGTTGCCAGTAGTTACGTTATCACCATAGATATCATTAGCCGTTCCAGTATTTGTGATCGTGTCATCTCCGCCGTTGCCGTTACCAACACTATCGCCAACGATTCCATCCACGGTGCCCGAATTGGTGATGGTATCCGCGCCGCCGTTGCCGATACTAACTTGATCGCCATTGATAGATTCTGCGGTACCTGAATTGGTGAGCGTGTCATCGCCACCATTTCCAGAATAAACAATCTCACCATAGATAGTGCCCATGATGCCCGAATTGGATATGGTATCCGCAGCGCCGTTGCCTGTATGTACATTTTCGCCATAGATATCTATCGCCATGCCTGCATTGCTGATCGTATCCGCGCCAGCGACGTTCGTTGAATTCGTCGAATCATCACCGTTGATATAGCCTACGTTCGCGCCACCATTGACTGTGATGGTATCGTCTCCCCCTTCGCCATCGACGCCGTCAGCATCATCGGCAGTACAGGTGATCGTTTCTGAGGCAGCTGTTCCATCCGGACAACCTTCTACAGCCAGAGCTGGGGCTGGAATGACAAAGATTAGTCCAGCTAACATACTAAAGGCGATGGTGAGAGTGAATTGCTATTTTAACATTGATCTTCTCCTGCACGAACAAATGAACTCATTGCGGACACTTGCTCGCCGCTCCGTGCAATAGCGCCGGAGCATTGTTGTTTTTCTTCGTAAGCTGTTAGCTTTCAACTGAGGTTATTCTGAAGAATCCCGACTCTTTTTAGAAGTCGGGTTTCTGGTGGTAGATTGATTGCTACCTCTACACAGTTATCACCGTACTGCTCAACAGCGAGCCATCGGCGGTGGAATAGTACTGCACTGAAAGCCGACCGTCTCCCAGGGCTACAACATACAGCAAGACCCCCAACTCATCCCTATTGGCAGAGACCAGCACCTGACCAGCACTGGCACTGGAATAGTCGAACTCGCTCAAGGAAGCCATCAAGTAATCAGAGCCACCGTTATCACCGTAGAACTGCAATGTGCCGCCGCTATTGACTACGGATACGTAAACATCCGCGTAGGCAATGGTCGCCGGAGAACCACCATCATCTTCATCTGTGCCACCAGCAGGGGCTGCAGTTGCCAATGTCAACTGCAGTTGATCCACCAAGACCTCGAAGTTGGCCCAGGTGATCGTACCCGCGCCCCAGGCGAAGTTTCCATCACCGCCACCTGCGATGACTGCTTGAGCGTTGTTGTATTGGGTCTCGTTATCCGTGCTCATGTTGAAATTTAGGGTGTCTGTGCCGCTGCCTCCATCGATCTGGCCACCGACAGTGGAATTCTCTCCCTGAAGTGTGACTGTGTCATCACCACCGCCGCCTTTGATATCGTTGAGCACGTTGCCCTGATTTATGATTTCATCGTTCCCGCATTGTCCTGGAACTGCACATATCGCCTCATTTGAAAAATCACCATTAACAGAATCGGCATAGGCGTCAGCCTCAACTGTGATTGTGTCGTTTCCCTGTGCGCCACTGACTCCATTATCATCGGCGCTTGGGCAGGTAATGGTATCGTCGTTTATCGTACCATCTGGTGTGCAGTCGTCAGATTGGGCCAGGGCGTTACCCGGCAGGCCCAAGGTCAGCCCAGCCAGCAAGCCAAGGGCGAGTGTAATTGTGATTAGTTTTCTAGACATGTTTTTCTCCTGTTTTATTCTTACACCGTTATTACCGCACTGCTCAGCAACGAGCCATCGGCGGTGGAGTAGTACTGCAACACGAACTGACCATTGCCCCGGGCTTCGACGTATAGCAGCACGCCCAGTTCGTCATCGACTACGCTGACCAGCACCTGGCCAGCCCCTGCGCTCGAATAATCGCTCAGGCTCACCGAAACAATCAGATGATCCGAGTCGCCATTCTCAGCATAGAAATGCAGCGCGCCGCTGCCGTCCTGGCTGACCCTGACATTGTCATCCGAGTACACGGTCGTGGGGGTGGCACCGCCGGTGTCATCATCGGCAGCAGGTGCATCCACAGGTTCAACCAATACAACTGGCCCAATCAAATTGTTTAGCAAGGTTTCGAAGTTCACCCAGGTGATGGTGCCGCCGTTCCAGGCGAAGTTGCCGTCAGCGTGGCCGTTGCCAATGGCGGTGTTGATCGCTGCGCTGGCGGTGTCGAACTCGTCCTGGTCGCTGGTGCTCATGTTGAAGTTGAGCGTATCGCCACCTTCATCCTCTTCGCCCTCTCCGCCATCGATGGTGCCGCTCACCTCTGGTTGCGTGCCAGTTAGTGTAACGGTGTCATCGCCATTTAAACCATAGATGCCATCCTCCACGGTGCCGCTGTTTGTGATGGTGTCGTCACCATCGTTGCCCCATATATCATCCTTCACGGTGCCATTGTTGGTGATGGTATCGTCATCATCGCCACCAGCAAGATCATCCCCCACGGTGCCATTGTTGGTGATGGTATCGTCGCCGCTATCGCCGAAAATATCATCATCCACGGAGCCATTGTTGGTGATTGTATCGTCACCATCACTGCCCTTAATATCATCTAAGCCAACTCCATCCCCTACTATTGCGCCTGCTTCGATTGTGATCTGGTCGTTCCCAGCGCCAGCCGTATACCCATCAGCATCGGCGCCTGGGTCATTGTCACAGGTGATAATATCCCCCCCACTACCATCACCGACGTCACCAGTATCTTGACAGTCTGCCAGGGCAGGGGTGAGTGTACCCTGGGTCAGTCCAGCCAGCAGGCCTAATACCAGTGTGATTGAGAATAATTTTCGAAACATGGTTCTTCTCCTTTGGGTCCGGTGCCTGAGCACCGGAGCATTGTTGTATATCTTAGAGTAGCTTCGGTGCTGAAAGTTTGAGTGTTCTGACTCGCCCTCACCCCAACCCCTCTCCCACTGGGAGAGGGACAGACCGCAGCGCAGCTAAGGTCAGGGTGAGGGTGAACATCAATTAATTTGAACGACAACATTTTTCAAACCATCTGAGCCAGTTGTGCATCAGTAAGGTGTAGCTTTCAACTGGAGTTATTTTTATAGAAACCCCGACTTAAGTTTTGAGTCGGGGTTCTGGATGCAGATTGATGGCTGCCCACTAAATCGTAATCACTGTGCTACTCAGCAGCGAGCCATCGGCGGTAGAGTAGTACTGCACCACAATCTGGCCATTGCCCCGGGCTTCGACGTATAGCAGCACGCCCAGTTCGTCATCGACTACGGTGACCAGCACCTGCCCAGCCCCAGCGCTCGAATAGTCGCTCTGGCTCACCGAAACAATCAAGTGATCCGAGGCGCCATTCTCAGCATAGAAATGCAGCGCGCCACTGCCATCCTGGCTGACCGAAACGCTGCTATCGGAGTAGATCGTAGTAACTGAAGAATCACCGCCATCATCAGTGCCACCAACATCTCCACCATTGTCATCAGCAGCAGGAGCAGCCGCGGCGGCAGCCACCTGCAGATGCAGGTTATTCAGCAATGTCTCGAAGTTGACCCAGGTGATGGTGCCGCCGTTCCAGGCGAAGTTACTATCAGCGTGGCCGTTTCCAATTGCAGTGTCGATGGCCGTGCTGGCCGTGTCGAACTCGTCCTGATCGCTGGTGCTCATGTTGAAATTCAACGTGTCACCATTGGTTTCATCGTCCTCGCCACCATCGATGATGCCCCTAACCTGTACATCTGAGCCTTCCAGAATGACGGTAT
>CAYTKR010000040.1:0-38610 GCA_964438295.1 uncultured Anaerolineales bacterium | reverse complement strand
GAGGAGGGTCAATTCGGACTTTCTTTGTCCGTTCGTTTTTTCGGTAAAGACATAAAAGCTCACCAGGATGACCAGGACCCACATGAAGTTCTTGGTCACAAAGCCAACAATTGCAAATGCGCTCTCGGCGATAGGAGCAAAGATATCAGTAGAAATCCCCGGAACATCAGGGAGGAATTGCCCCCACGAAAAGCTCCAATTCATGAATGTCACAGTCGTATCCAACAACTCACCATAATGTGTCATTAGAGATTCGATATTTTGGGACAATAAACGAATCTGGCTAACGGCAGTGGGCACGATGATCGCTGGCGTCGATGCCAGCAGTATCAATGAGACCACATATACGATCACAACTGATGCACGCCGAGAGAGGCGAGTGCGTTTGGACAAGAACCGGACTACGGGGTAAAGTACATACGCCAGCAATGCTGCAATAGCTACAGGATTGATCACAGCCCTGAAATACCAGACCAAACCGACCAGGATGACGATCAGCCCGCCTAATGCCAGATAGCGAGCTTCTTTACTCCATACTTTCGATTGAAACATATACCATCATACAGAACCCCGGTTTCATGCACCAAAGGCTAACCGGGGTTCTATGCCTTAAAGCAACTTCCTTACTGCATCGAGAGTGGGCTCGATGACCGGAGCTTCGCCCGCGGCTTGCATAGCGGCCTTGACATCCTTGAGCCCGCTGCCGGTGTTGACCACCACAACAGGATCATCAGGGCCGATCAAACCATCTTTTACCGCTTTGACAAGTCCTGCATAGGAGGCCGAGCCAGCTGGTTCAGCGAAGATACCGACCGCCCCTAGATCAGCAATGGCCGCGATGATCTCACTATCGGGTACCAGGATATACGCGCCGCTGGTTTGGGTGGCAGCCCTTAAAGCTCGCAGGCCATCGCGTGACAGATCGACGGAGATGCTGTCTGCGCGGGTGGTGGCGCTGACGGGTTCGATCTCCTCGGTGCCGGCGTTGAAGGCATTAGCAATCGCGGCAGACTCTTCGGATTGCACACCAAAGATACGCGGCATACTTTCGATCAGCCCAAGCTCGAGCAAATCTTTGAAACCTTTGTGGATCCCTGAAATAATGTTTCCATCGCCAACAGACACGAACAGCGCTAACTGATCACTGATCTCTGGCAATTGTTCCCACATTTCGAAGGAGGCAGTTTTCTTGCCTTCAGCAGTAAATGGATTGTAACCCGTATTGCGGCAATACCAGCCAAACTCTTCTGAGGCTTGCACCGAGAGATCGAAGGCAGCATCGTAATTCCCATCAACCAGTAGAACTTTGGCTCCGAAGATCTGTAACTGGGCGATCTTGGCCGGAGGCGCGGTCTTGGGGGCGAAGATAACGGCTTTATGGCCGACAGCGGCAGCCATCCCAGCCAGGGCAGCCCCAGCGTTGCCTGTAGAAGCAGTGACAACAATTTCCGCGTCGATCTGGCGCGCGCGTGCCATCAAAACGGCGCTGGCACGATCTTTGAATGAAGCGGTTGGATTGCTGCTCTCATCCTTGATCCACAGATGCTTGAGACCTAGTTTTTCTGCTAGGGGAATTGGAGAAAACACCGGGGTCCAGCCAGCAGCCCGAAGGGGAGTTTTGTATCCCCCTGGGTCGGGGACGGGCAATAGGCGCAGATAACGCCAAAGGGATGCCTCGTCCTTGAGGACCAGGTCATCCACAGGCAATTTCTTGATGGCTTCGTAATCCAGGATTACGTCCAGATTGCCGCCATCGGCAGGGCAAGTGTAAGTTATTTCATCAGGTCCATATACTGTATCGCAAATGGAACATCGATAACCGGTAAATTTGTTCATGTAGGTTAAGCTCCTAAAAATTTGCGTAGGCTATTCGCGCACGTAATGTACACCTAACGCGATTGGTGCCCCGGATTTTTTCCTTCCCAAGAACACTGCCACGATTGTCAGAACGTAAGGCATGGCCAGGAATACCTGGAAGGGGAGTTGAACGCCTAAGGCCTGAATCTGCATTTGTCCCGCATCGATCAGCCCAAAGAACAGACTGGCCCACAAGATTCTGCTGGGCTTCCAATCTCCGAAGATGACAATGGCAATTGCCAGCCAGCCTCGCCCTGCAGTGATATCTGCTACGAAGATACCCACGGACGCCAGGGTAATAAATGCGCCCGCCAATCCCGCCATCATTCCTCCAAACAATACTGCCATAAAGCGGTAAAGTGTGACGTTGATGCCTTTCATATCAACAGCACGAGGGTTTTCACCCAGAGTTCGCAATATCAAACCGCTCTTGGTTCGATATAGATAGAACGCGATCAGCAGCATCATTCCAAATGCAATGTAGGTTAGAGCGTATTGCTGGAAGAAAATTCTGCCGATGATCGGAATATCAGAAAGGAAGGGGATATGAACTTGCGAGAAGGGTGTTAGCGCGGGAATATTTTCTCCACCAACGTCAGGAAACAATGTCCGGTATAGGTAAAAAGTCAAACCGCTGGCAAAAATGTTAACAGAGAGACCGCTGACTGTTTGGTCTATGTGAAATATGACTGCCAACACGCCAAAGATTGCGCTGATCAATATGCCAGCCAACGCAGCAGTGAATACCCCAAACCATAAAGATTCAGTATAAAATGCGCCCAAAAAGCCAGCGAAGGCACCTGTAAGCATCATGCCTTCCACGCTCAGATTAAGTACTCCCGCTCGTTCAGCAATTAATTCGCCTAAAGCACCGAGTACCAGAATTGTTCCCATGCGAACGGCCGTAGCAAGAATACTTACGATCAGACCGACCTGAAAAATATCAGTTAACATTCTCTACTCTCCTTACCCGGTACGTAAAAATCGCTTCCCAGAGAAGCATCATGATAATGATGAGACCCATAATCAGATTCACCAATGAGCGCGGCACATCTGAAAATATCTGCATGGCCGAAGCCCCATTGTGTAATGCGCCAAAAAAGATGGAAGCAAGAATAACGCCAATGGGATGCATCCGCCCCAATAAAGCGATCAGGATGCCGGTGAATCCGAAGCCGCTGGAAAATCCAAAGACCAACCTGTGATGGATACCGAGAATCTCAATCCCGCCGGCAAAACCGGAAATTGCGCCACTAATTAGCAATACGATTAGTGAAATATTTTTGATATTAATACCTTTGTATCGTGAAGCAGTGGGGTTATCTCCTGTAGCTCGGATCTCGAAACCCAATTTCATCTTCCACATCAAAAAATATACGACAAAGGCAGTGATGACAGCCAAAATAAATCCTAAATGCAAGCGGGTATCGAATAGCAGCGGAAGCCAGGTCGATTCTGGAAATTTGATCGTGTTGTAGTAATAGCTGCCGGGTTCCTGCCAAGCTCCATTTAACAGAAAGGTTGTTAAATATTGCATCACATAGTTGAGCATCACCGTGATGATAATTTCATTGACATTAAACCTTGATCGCAAATATCCGGGAATTCCACCCCAAATTGCTCCTCCGATCATTGAAACAACCAACAATAATGGGATGTAAACAACTGCCGGCAATTGCAGGTTTGGGAACGTTAATACTACAAATGTTGCTGCAAGCGCTCCACCATAGAGCTGTCCTTCTTGCCCGATGTTCCACACTTTGGCACGAAATGCAATAATCGTCGCTAAGCCAGTTAGCATGATGGGGGTTGCCTTGATAAAGGTATCGATGATCGCGCTCAAGCTTCCGAACGATCCATCTGCGATGGCGAAGAGCACAACTTTGGCATCGTTTCCTGAAAGCGTGATAACCCCAGCTGTCGCTGCTAGGGAAATCAATACAGCAACGATAGTTGAAAGTGTGCTTAGTACAAATCCGGTATCCTTGCGTTTTTCAATTCTGTAGGAATATTTATTCATATCCATCTTCTTCCCTGACTCCAGCCATCAGCAAACCAACTCGTTCTCTGCTGACTTCACCCGAAGCGAATTTGCCCATTATCTGACCGTTAAAAATCACTGCAATCTGGTCAGAGATATTAAAGATTTCGTCGAGATCTTCAGAAATCAGCAAGATCCCTGCTCCTTCCTTAAGCAGTGCGAGAAATCGCTGGTAGACATAATAGGTTGCATCAATATCTAATCCCCTCGTTGGTGAACTGGCAACTACAGCCTTAACTTCATGGGACAATTCCCTAGCCAGGATTACTTTCTGGAGGTTACCGCCTGAAAGCTGCTTCACGCGTTGCTCGGGGCCCATGGTTGCAATATTAAAATTCTGGATGGCCTCTTCTGAATAGTCGAGTACAGTTTTCCAATTGATGACTGCATTTGCGCTGTAAGGTTTGTTGCCATGCTTGCCAAGGATCAGGTTCTCCTGGACAGAGAAATCACTGATCAGCCCTTGTTTCAAACGGTCCTGAGGTATACTGGCCAAACCCTTATTGGATATATCAAGCGAGGATAATCCTGTGACATCTTCACCATCCAGGATAATACTTCCCGTTTCTGCATCACGCACGCCCACACAGGCGTCGAATAATTCAGGTTGACCATTTCCACTGACGCCGGCCAATCCTACGATTTCACCCTCATGCACGGTTATGGAAAAATCATCTAGTCCAACAGTTCCATTATCCCGCCTGACAGATAAACCCTCGATTTCTAGAACAGGATTTCCCCTTTCTACTTTTTCTTTGTTTACTTTGAAATCGAATGCACGCCCAACCAGAAGTTCCGCCAAGGACGATTTAGTACTTTCAGCAGTATCCACTGTGGCAACCATCTTACCTTTGCGCAAAACGGTCACACGCTGTGATATATCCATCACTTCGTGCAACTTATGGGTGATCAGAATGATCGTGATACCATCCTCAGCCATCTTGCGGATAATCGAGAATAATTTTTCGACTTCTTGTGGCGTTAACAAGGCAGTCGGCTCATCTAGTAGCAACAAATCAACGCCCACATACAAGGCTTTGAGAATTTCGATCCATTGCTGTTCGCCGACTGACAATTGAGCTACGGGCAAGCTGAGGTCAAATGTCAATCCATATTGATCGCAAAGGGATTGAATTTTACTGGTTTCGTTCTGCAAATTTAGAACGGCGCCGGTGGATTCTTCGCCCACGATAATATTTTCTACCGCGTTCATCGGTTCTGCCAACACAAAGTGTTGGTGAACCATACCGATACCTACACGAATTGCATCTCGGGGTGATGAAAAAGAAACCTCCTGGCCTTTGAACTTGATATTCCCAGAATCTGGTTTTGAAGCACCATAAACACATTTAGCTAATGTAGATTTTCCAGCGCCGTTTTCTCCCAACAAACAATGAACGGCCCCTTTTTGGACAGCAAAGGATATGTCCTTGTTTGCGAAGAAGGTCCCATAGCTTTTGGATATATTCTCGATCTCTAAGACGGGATTTAAGGATTCCTGAATCATCTTTGATTACCTTTTCAAAAAAACAAAAATGGGGCTGTTCAAATTTTATTGAACGAACAGCCCCAAATCTAAACCGTGGTTAGTCAGATTCTACAGCTTCGAATTTGAGTTCGACTTCAAGTTCTCCGGCCAAAATCTGATCTAAAGCGGCCTTGTAGGCATCCAGAACTTCCGCCGGCAACTCATCTTCAAATTGGTAAAGCGGAGCCAGTGCAGACCCACCATCCTTCATCAGGAAGAAGACTGGGGCATCTGAGGGTGCGTCATAGGCTGTGCCATTAACCTGATTGTCATACCAAAGATCAATCATATAAGCCACGGACGGATCCCAGTACATCAGAGGGCTGGTGATGATCGTCTCAGGAGCGAGATCATGAACATCCGACTGATTGCCAAAAGCATAAACGCCTTTGTCGCGGGCGGCTTCAAATCCACCATACCGTTCACTGTAAATTACATCTGCGCCAGCTTCGATCTGAGCCAGGGCGGTTTCTTTGGCTTTTACGGGATCCCACCAGGCTTCAATGTAGGCTGACTTGAATTTAACGTCTGGGTTGACAGAGCGAGCGCCTGCCACGAAGGCATTTAGCAGGTGGTTAACACTGGCATAAGGGAATCCAGCCACCATGCCGATTGTATTCGTTTCCGTAACCAGACCCGCGATCACACCGCTCAGATAGGCAGGTTCATGCGCATAAGCCTGGATCCAGTAGGCGTTGCCGCCAACCGGAAAATAGTTGGAAGCTGTCACGGGGAAAATCTGCTCGGGGAATTCAGCGCGCAGATTATCTATCGGATCGGTACCTGCCGAGGCATCGTGCAGCCAAATGATGTCGAATTCTCCGGTCTCGACCGCGTCACGAATGAATTTTTCGTAGTCGTCAATGGGAACCTTCTCAAACCATTTATCTTCGATGGTCAAGCCATGAGGGGTATCTTCCTTGACGCGCTGAACTGCACCATACATCGCCTGGGCCCAGGGCTCATCCAACGGGCCTGTGAAGAAGTAGGCAATCTTCACTGTAGTCGGCGCTTCTGCCATGGGTTCTTCAGCCTCTTCGGCTTCTTCGGCCTCTTCGGCCTCTTCCATGGGCTCCTCTGCCATTGCTTCTTCTTCGGCGGGGGGAGCTTCAGCAGCACCACCACATGCAGCCAACAGCAGAGCCATCATCAACACAAATAAAATCCCAATTACTGACTTTCTTGATAACATCTTAACCTCCAGAAAATACTTTGCTTTTTATGTTTAGGGAACTACTCTGTAAGTCTATTTGTTCGTTACACCTCCTCTCCAGGTGAGTTCCTGATTTTGCTTCGATCTTGGGGATCAAATATTCAATTGGGAACAGAACCACCAAAAATCTGGTTTAGTTCAGTCCGCACCAGGATGTTGCCATCTCGCATTACTAGCGACGGCGCTGGATGTAGCCTGATGGCATCAACTTTAGTGCTCACAGGCAATAGACATAGGCTGGCAGGAACGCCCTCCTCAATCCCATAGTCATCGATTCGAAAGGTCTTAGCTGCGTTGTAAAGGGGCATATCAAAGGCAGCTTCGATGAGTTCAGGCGTTGTCAGATATCCGGCGTGAGCAGCAAAGTTGATCGCTTCCAATGGATTCATATTACCAAAAGGATAGAACATATTCAACATGTCATCTGTCCCGCTTGCAATGTTTATGCCCGCTGTGACGAGCCTGTTCAGGGGTGGTATGCCTCTTCGAGCGGGAGGCTTATCTCCTCGGCCCTGTCCAACCAAATTGGTCAAAACATTGGTGATAATATTTAGTTTCGCCTCTTTAATCTTGGGGATAATGCGTTGGAATTTATCCTCATCCCAGGCGGCCATCGAACAACAATGACCGGCTGCAACCCGGCCTTGGTAATTTTCTTCAATGGTCTTTTCAGCTAATAATTCCACTGAAAACCAATTGGGGTCATCCACTTCGTCTACATGCATATCGATATCAGCATCGTACTTTTTGGCGATTTCAAAGGCGATCTCGATATGACGAGCAGCTTCGTCCATATCACGCTCGAAGTGAGGGATCCCCCCGACGATGTCCGCGCCGCTCTCCATGGCAGCATACATCAATTCGACAGTTTCTGGATCACGGACCATGCCGTGCTGAGGGAAAGCGATGATTTGCACATCCACCACTCCCGAGAATTTATCTTTGGCTGCCTTGACGCCCTCCAAAAGTTTCAATTGGCCAATATCATCGATATCCACATGGGAACGGACGTGTAGAACACCATTCGCGGCGCACATCCTCAAGGTTTCGCTTGCTCTGTCGACGATATCTTCGATATCCATGGCTCTTTTTCGGTTTGCATAAAGCTCGATAGCTTCTCGCAAAGTGCCGCTCTCGTTTACATCTCCCCAAAGCAAGGTGTTGTCGAGATGAAAGTGAGACTCAAAGAATGGTGGCACAACCAGGCCACCTTTGGCATCATATGATCGTTCGCCTTTATCTAATTTCTCTGTAGATATTTTTGCGATCACCCCATTCAAAATCCCAATATCTACGATTTCTAAGGACTGATCAAGTAGCGCGTTATGAATTGTGATGTCCATTTTTTATAAGCAATTGTTTGTATTAGTTCTCCGGGAAACGCCGGGGGATCTCATCTCGGCAATTCCTAGAGAGCCTACATACCTGGTTTGAATCTAGCGTTGCGCTATTAATTTTTCGGGGGTTAGGGGCAATGATTTGACCCTGATACCTGTAGCATTAAATACCGCATTAGCAATCGCTGGTGCTGTAGGCGGTACAGTTACCTCGCCGATGCCCTTGGCTCCAAAGGGGCCGCTTTCCTCGGGGATCTCCAGAATGATATTCTCATAATTCGAAGGCATATCCTTGGTTGTGGGGATGAGATATTCCGTGAAGCTATCCACCCAGTGACCATTTGCCTTCAGGTCCATGCTTTCAAATAATGCATAGCCCAAACCCATAGCCACTCCGCCTTCGATCTGACCCTCCACCCCTGGTCTACTGATTACACGGCCGACATCGTGGATGGCCGTGACGTGCGTGACATCCACAGTTCCTATATCGGGGTCGACTTCCACACGTGCAATCTGAGCGCCAAAACAGAACATCACATGCGGCATGCCAATCGGCAGATGCTGAGGTGTAGTTTCCTCGGGGTAAGGGAAGCTGAACGTAGCCTCGCTTTTGAGTTCGACCCCATCGTCAGCCGCGCGGCTGACGATCTCTTTCACAGCGATCTTCTCCCCCCCAGCCGTGATCACCTGGCCATCTTGATATGCCAGGCTGTCCTGAGCCTGATTCAAAAGCCGGGCGGCCTGAGCCAGCATTTGGCCTTTGAGCTGCTCGGCGGCATCAACAAGAGCGTTGCCGACCATATAAGTCATCCGCGACGCGCAGGTCACATTGCCATTCGGTGATTCCCATGTATCCAGATCAATCGATTTGACCTTCTCGTAAGGCAGCTCCAGGGCCTCAGCAGCGATCTGTTCTGCCGTCATCGTCAAGCCCTGTCCCAGATCGGGAGAACCTAAATGAATGGCTACGCTGCCATCGGGCAACCATTCGAGACCTTGGGTTGAGTCATCAGGAACTTTCGCGCCCAACCCCATAGACTGCATCACTAAGGACATGCCACTCCCAGCAACCATTCCGGGAGCAGGTTCGATAGAATCGAAATCCGCCAGGATCCTTTCAGCGCGCTGCAGACATTCGGGCAAACTGTTGGCCGTCTCGTTGACAACCACACCGGTGAACATCTTGTCGCCTTCGCGCAAGATATTCTTCTCCCGAATTTTGACGGGGTCAAGTTCCAATTCATGTGCCAGTATATCCACCAGGCTCTCGATGGCGAAATGCGACTGGGGACTACCAAAGCCGCGCATTGCCCCAGCCAAGGGATTATTGGTATAGGCGACCATGGTTTCGAGTTCGACATTGGGGACATGATAGGAACCCGCCAGCGTTTCCGTAAGTATGATACCCACCGCCGGACCATAAGAGGCAAATGCGCCAGTATCTACATGGGCTTTGGCCTTCAAGGCAACGAATTTCCCATCACGTTTGGCTCCTAGCTTTAGCTGTATCTGCGCTGGATGCCGCTTGGGATGCGCCCAGAAGGACTCTTGACGCGTGTTGACCAGTTTAACGGTGCCTTTCACCGCCCAGGCCGCTAACGAGGCCAGGATGGCGATACTGGCGTCTTCTTTCCCTCCAAATGCCCCCCCGATTACAGCACTCTTGACCTGAACGTTCTCATCAGGAATTCCCAATGTCGCTGCAATTTCAAGCTGATCTGTGAAAGGGTGTTGCGAGCTGACCCACACGGTCAGCGTATCATCGGCGTTCCAACGCGCCACGGCGTTCTCTGTTTCCATATAGGCTGGTGATACCAACGGCACAGAGAAGCTTTCTTCCAGGATCACATCGGCATCTTCGAAGCCGCTCTCGATATCCCCATCTTTGATCTCGTAATGCGATATCAAGTTGCCCTCAGCATATAAGCGTGAAGCTTCAGGGGTCACCGCCACAGCAGGATCATGCAGCGGGTTGAGGGGTTGAAATTCCATCTCGACGTATTCTGCCGCTTGTTGTGCTGAAGCTTTCGTCTCGGCAATCACGATGGCTACCGGCTCACCCCGGTGACGTACCAAATCCACTACCATGGGCGGTTGATCATGGATCAGCGCGCCAAAGACCTTCTCGCCGGGGATATCTTCTGCCGTGATCACTTTTAGCACACCCGGGACATCAAACGCTTTCGAGGTTTCCACTGAAATCAGCCGGCCGTGATGGACCGTCGAGCGCACTACTGCTCCGAAATACAAATTCTCATGGGGGATATCAGCCACATATTGTGCCTCCCCGGTTACCTTGGCCCAGGCATCTTTGCGCAGTTCGCTTTTCCCAAGGGTGATGGTTTCTTTAGTCATGCACCATCTCCTCCGCAGCCATGCGTACGGCATCAACAATCTTGACATAGCCAGTACACCGGCACAGGTTACCAGACAAACCTTCTCGAATTTCAGCATCACTGGGATTAGGAACATCATCAAGCAATGCTTTGGAGGCCATGATCACGCCCGGGGTACAGTATCCACACTGAACGGCGCCCGCCTCCACGAAGGCACGCTGCAAGGGGTGCAGGTCCTCATTCTCTGCCAGCCCTTCGATCGTCTCAACAGAACAGCCATCTGCTTGTCCAATGAAAACCAGGCAAGAGTTTATCGCCGCCCCATCCATGATCACTGTACAAGCCCCGCATTCCCCCTCACCACTGCATGAGTCTTTTGCACCTGTCAGGCCCAAATCCTCTCGCAGAACATCCAATAAGGTGCGATTTGGGGCGCTGGTCAGCGTTACCTCTTTTCCGTTTACGATTAATGATACCTGGATTGATTTCACTCGAATTTTTCCTTTGCTTGAGATATGGCCTGGTCGATAGCCCTGCCAGCCAACACCACCGCGGCATGATTTCGATATTCCGCTGTCGAACGCACATCCCCAATGGGGGAAATTTCCTGCGCGCAGGCCTGGGCAGCCTGATGGACGTTCTCAGAAGTTGGCTCTTGGCCAATAAGCATTGATTCTGCTACCGGACAGCGTACAACTGTTGGGGCCACAGAACCCAGGGCAATTCTGGCATCTTCAACATTCCCATCCTCATCCAACACAACCGCAGCTGCCGCGCTGACCACCGCGATGGCCATACCGCTGCGCTTGCCCATCTTCTGAAAGGCTGATCCCCAAGCGCCGCCCAATTTAGTGAAAGATACGCTGTGGATGAACTCATCAGATGCAATCTTCGTAGCTCCCGGACCAGTGGCAAACTCCGATAGCGGCATGACGCGCTTTCCAGACTTACTCATCAGATGAATCTGCGCGTCGTAAACCAACAAAGGTGGTACAGCATCCGCGGCGGGGGAAGCGTTAGCGATATTGCCTCCTAGTGTGCCTCGGTTGCGCGTCTGAACACAACCCACAGTTCCAGCAGCAACAACCAATGCTGGGTTCTCTGCATGAAGCAAGGCTGAATTCGCGATTTCCTGATGAGTTGTCAGGGCACCAATGAAAATTTTGCTATCTCGTTCGTCGATGATGCGCAAGTCATCAAGCTGACTCACATCCACTAGGGCAGAGGCTGAAAACAGATCGTTTCGCATCTTGGGGATGACGTCGGTACCTCCCGCCAGGATGCGAACTTCTGATTCATTCAATAAATCTAATAATTCTTTGATTGATTGCGCTTGCAAAAAATCGAATTCTTGCATTCGAAATTACTCCAAAAACGTCAAAAACAATTTCCATCACCCCAGCCTCAATCTGCTCCGGTTGCCTTCTCCAATGGGAGAGGGGGTGGGTATCGTCATGAGCGTGACGAACGGCTCAGCCGATCGGGTGAGGGCGAAACTAAATCACAAATGGACTGATCAGCTTGTGCTTTAGCACGTCCACTAGTCCCATATCGGTCAAGCCCAGTTTGGGCACAGTGGGCAATCCAATAAAAGAGATCGTCATAAACGGCGCAGGCAATGTGCCGCCCAATGAGTGATAAATCTCATTGATCTTTTCCAGATTTTCGATGACATCACTCACAGGCTCTTCGCTCATCAGGCCACCAATAGGCAATGGGAGTTTCCCTAAAACTTTGCCGTCTGCAGCGATTACAAGACCACCTTGCATCTCTTCGATGGCTTGAACACAAGCGGCCATATCAGCATCATTGGTGCCAGCGACAATGATATTGTGATGGTCATGTGCTACAGAAGATGCCAGGGCGCCATTCTGCATCCCAAAGCCACGCACAAAGGTCACACCAATATTGCCATTTTCTCCGTGACGTTCAACGACTGCCAGCTTGAGGTAATCGTGCGAGAGATCGGGCATCACTGATCCATCCACAACTTTCAGATCAGCCTGCAATTGCTCATTGATGATCTGATCGGGATAAAGATCGATCACCCAAACACTGGCGCTTTCGCCATCAGCTGATAGCACAAAATCTTCAGGCTGTTTGCCTCGCTTGACTTCAACGGTTTCATAAATCCATTCGGGATATTCCGATGGCGGGGGCTCAACGATCAATTTACCATCGCTGGCTACATGCTGCCCCTTGAAGTAAACATCGCTTGGGATAATCTTTTCCAAACGCTCTGAGAGGATGAAATCCGCCCAACGCGCCGGGGTAAGGCTGCCGACGATATGTTCTATGCGGAAATGTTTTGCAGCGTTAATAGTTGCCATCTGAATTGCAGTCACCGGGGGTACGCCCAACTCAATTGCACGATTGACCATAAAGTCAATGTGTCCCTCATCGAGGATTTCATCAGGGTGCTTGTCATCAGTGCAGAACATCAAGTGGGGCGAGCCAATGAAACCATCTGCGACCATGCCTTTAAGAATTAGATCGAGATTACGCTCAGTGCTGCCTTCTCGTATCAAAACTGCCATGCCAAGCTGAAGCCGTGTCAGCGCTTCGGCATAATCAACACACTCATGATCATCTAACAGACCACCACAAGCGTAAGCCACCAACTCTTTACCCACACGGCCCACTGCATGTCCATTGGCGATTTTCCCAATGGTTTGGGCCGCTTCAACCTTAAGTAAATATTCATCGCGCAACTCGAGCACTTTCGAAGGGTCTAATTCGCCCAAGCTGACAGCTTCCGGCCAGCACAGAATTTCTCGAACATCCATCAAATTCAACTCACCGCCGGTGGTTTCCAACCCTGGGGCTGTGGGCACACGCGATGAAACTTCCAGGAAGATGTGATATGGCAATTCATGAATAGAATTCAGCAGCGCTTTAAACCCTTGCAAACCGGCCACATTAGCAATTTCCATAGGATCAGCCAGCATGGTGGTCGTTCCATGGGGAACAATTAAATGTGAGAGGTTTTCAGGAACAACCAAGGTCGAATCGATATGGACATGCGTGTCGAAAAATCCTGGTATTGCAAAGCGTCCCCCACCATCAACCACCTTCTGCGCTTCATAATCAAATGCATAAGGCGCGACAATGCGCCCATCAATTATGCCAATGGCGCCAAGCTCCACCTTGCCGGAATAGACATTGACCACCTGCACATTTTTGATGATCAAATCCAAAGCAATATCCCCTAGCCCAGCCTGAATCAGTTTTCGTCGTTCATCTAAATTTAGAATTAGCATGTGTCATTTACTCGGATAATAAAACCGCAGAGTTCGCCGAGATCGCAGAGATGACTCAGCTGGCTCTGCGGTGAGAGACAAACAAAACATTAAATTACTTTACAAACCGCGTTGGCCGCGGATATAGGGCAACCCCAGTGCAGCAGGTGTCCCGATACGCTTACGGTTGGCTTCCCGTGATCCAATTATTAACACTACAACCGTAAATGCAAAAGGAATCATCTTCAGGAAAAATCCCAAGTTGGTGTTATAGAAAAATGGATTGGCCAAGCCAAAGACTGTTGCTGGACCTTGAATATCCAACACCAATCGTCGTAAGGCTCCGAAGGTATACGCTCCGACCGCGGCCCGAACCGGATTCCATTGAGCGAAAATCACCAAGCCGACAGCGATCCAACCCTGTCCGGAAGTCGTCAATGCACCGAACCAACCAGGAGAGATCGAGAGACTGATCGTCGCGCCAGCCAATCCTGCCAACAGGCCACCCACAAAGACATAGAAATAACGCAAAGCGTATACCCCGATACCCAAGGTGTCTGCTGCAGCAGGATATTCACCCACCGCGCGCAAATGCATTCCCGGTCGTGTGCGATTTATATAGTACCAGGCTAATGGAATGAAGATAAAACCGATATAAACCATCACACTCTGATTATCAAAGAATACTTCGCCAAGCCATGGAATTTGAGATAAAACTGGAATTGAAAACTTTGGCATTTGTGGGACAACATCGCGCAGGCTGGTGAGGCCCTCACCCAAGACCAAGCTGACCCCTGTTGCGAGGAAGTTCAAAGCTAAGCCGCTAATGACCTGATCCGCCTGGAGCGTGATGGTTATAAAGGCGTGAACCTGGCTGATAGCACCTGCGGCAAGCATGGCTACCAATAAACCTAACCATGGATTTTGAGTACCAGCTGAAACTTTATAAGCAAACATCGCTCCAACCAGCATCATCCCCTCTACTCCCAGGTTCAATACTCCAGACCTTTCCGAAAAGATTTCCCCTACGGTTGCATAGAGCAAAACTGTACCGGTGGCAACACCCGATGCTATGATAATTATTAAGTCCATCTCATACCTCCTCGCGGCGTGTAATAGTAACGCGATTGCGCAGGAAGTAATCACTGGCAATCAATGCCACCATGATCACGCCCTGGATCAATGTGGGGATACCCGCAGGCTGAACTTCTCGTCCGGCCAGTATCAAAGCGCCAAATAAAATTGAGGCCAGAATCACTGCGATGGGGTTGAGCTTTGCCAGCCAGGCTATGATGATACCGGTAAACCCATACCCAGGCGAAATGGATTCTTGTAGACGATGCACAACACCAGTAATTTCTGCCATGCCAGCTAAGCCAGCCAATGCTCCAGAGAGCATCATTACCAATACGATATTTCTTTTGATCGATATGCCAGCATACTCAGCCGCGCGAGGGTTATCACCGATCAACCGAATTTCATATCCCCACTGGCTCTTGGCCAGAATCCACCACAAGATAATCGCAGCAACAATCGCAAACACCAGGCCCATGTGAGTGGTCAATCCTCGAAAGGCGGGCATGGTTTCAGCTAAATCAGAAAGGCGCGGCAGCCAGGCATTGCGTTGAAACATGCGTGTCAACTGGAAACCATGATCAGACCAGACCGCATAGATGAAATAATTATTCCACTGGATGGCAATGTAGTTCATCATCAGGGTAGAGATAATCTCATTGACGTTATAACGAGCCCTTAGGAAGCCAGGGATAAAACCCCACAGCGCTCCAAATAACATCCCAGAGGCAATCATGACAATAATAAATAGCCATTGGGGAGCATCTTCGGGCAAAACGGGTAAAAGTACAATGAGACTGGCTCCGTAAGCCCCTAAAAAGAATTGCCCCTCTGCGCCAATGTTCCATAATTTCATCCGGAACGCCACGGAACAAGCCAACCCTGTGAGCATCAGAGGAATGGCTTTTACCATTGTATCGGACAATACTCCCACACTCCCAAACGAATATCTAGCAATATGCGAGTACGCTGCCCAGGGGTTACCCCCTCCAAGCCAGATTACCAAGGCTCCAATTAACAATGCAAATACCACGGCAAGCACCGATAACATAGGTGAATACCATTTCGGTGGATCCTCTACGCGAGGTTCAATATTAATCTTAAAAGGCAGCTTGAAGCCCGATGTTGCTTTTGTCATCCCTGCGTCTGTCATCTCAGGCAACTCCTTCATTCTCAATGTGCTCTAGTCGAGCTCCCATCATCATTTGACCGATCTTGTCGATATCGCCGTCATATACCTCCCCCATGATCTCACCTTCATAGATAACGTAGATCCGGTCACTGAGAGAAATTAGTTCATCCAGTTCTTCAGAAATTAATAGAATCGCCGCGCCAGCCTCTCGTTGGGCCAACAATAACTTTTGGACTCCTTCGATTGCACCAACATCAAGACCTCGAGTGGGCTGAACTGCGACCATCAGCTTGGGCTCACTGGAAATTTCTCGAGCCAAGATGACCTTTTGTAAATTTCCACCTGAAAGTAACCTGACCGAGGTGTCAATGTTCGGCACCATGATATCGTATGCTTCCTTCAGGTCTGAAGCATACTTGTTCGCTTCGATGGCGTTGACTATCCAACCCCGTCCAATTGGTTCCTGGTCATAGTTCTTCATGATGACATTATCGGTAACACTCAAATTAGGCGCTGTTCCAACCAGTGTACGATCCGCAGGTATCAAGGAAATTCCCTGGCGAATCCCTTTTTTCACAGGATTGTTAGTCACATCATTTTCATTGACGATTACTTTCCCTTCTGTTACTTCTCGAAGACCAGTCAATGTTTCCGCCAATTCGTTTTGGCCGTTTCCTGCAACACCGGCAAGGCCTACGATTTCACCCTGGCTAACAGAAAGGCTAACCCCATTGAGGGCAGGCAAGCCTTTATCATTTTCGGCTTTTAAGTTATGAACAGAGAGAACAGTACCACCGATTTCGACCGGTTTTTTCTCTATTCGAAATACAACATCACGCCCGACCATGAGGCGTGCCAGGTCTGCCCTGGTCACATCTTTGGTTTGAATTCCAGATGAGGTAACTTTCCCCTTTTGCAATACAGTAACCCGGTCCGATATTTCCATCACTTCGTGAAGTTTATGACTGATGAAGACAATCGATTTACCTTGCGCCGTCATTGAACGTAAGGTTTTGAACAATTCTTCAATCTCACTGGGCGCTAGAACAGCAGTGGGCTCGTCCATGATCAATACTTCTGCGCCTCTGTAGAGCATTTTAAGAATTTCTACACGTTGCTGCTCTCCCACGGTCAGTTGCCAGATTTTGGCAGCCGGATCAACATGGAGACCATACTGTTGAGCGATTTCCTCGATCCTGCGATTATATTTAGTCAAATTCATTCGGAAGCGCGGTTCATCTAATCCCAACAAGACATTTTCTGTCACACTCTGCGATGGAACCAGCATGAAATGTTGATGCACCATACCGATACCTGCATCAATCGCTTCGCGAGGAGACCCAAAATCTGCAGGCTTCCCATGAATAGTGACCGAGCCTCCATCGGCGCGATACAACCCAGCCAGCACGTTCATCAGCGTGCTTTTTCCAGCCCCATTCTCTCCGAGGAGAGCGTGAACTTCACCCCGACGCAATTCAAAATCTACTTGGTCGTTTGCGATAACGCCTGGAAAACGTTTGCTAACCCCCTGCATGTTGACAACATTGATGTAATCTCTTCCTGAGTTTTCTTCTGCCATAGTTGTTCACCGCTTTCGAATTAGAGATCAAAGGGCTATTTATAAAAAGGTGTAAGCAGGTGTAAGGATTTCCTGCACACACCTTTTTATAAAAGTATCAATTTTTAGAAATGATTTCAAGATGGGTGACCAGATATCTCTGGTCACCCATTGGATAACATTAATTTTTATAGATCGGGGAGATCTGCATTAATGTTTTCATTCCACCAGTACATACCATATTCAGCCTCAAGGCCAGGTGCACCAGGTGCGAATTGGTCGATATCGTTATAATCGAAGCTCTTGCCTTCTTCGATTACCAGGTTGCCAGTGTTATCAGTGATGGGACCGGTGAAGATGTCAAAGCGAGTGAACTCACCTGCCAACATTGCTGCAAGTGTATCTTGCACCAATTTGAGGTCATCTTCAGGCAAACTTGCAACGCCGGGTTGAAGTTCTTGACCTTCCATGAAACCGTAAAGACCCAAACCACCATCAACAGCCTCGAAGTAGTGCCAGCCGTATTCGTACTCACCAGCCATGGCGGCCTCGGTGATCTCAGCAAACACTGGACCCCAAATCCAATAAGGAGAGGTCATACATTCATCCAGGGTGCATCCACCAATCCAGTCGTAGTTGATGCCATAAACGCCTTCGCGATCCGCAGCAGCAAGAGCAGCAGCGGGGGTATCAGCGCCGGTCATCACAACGTGGGAGCCAGCATCGAAGAGCGAATCTGATCCTTCACGCTCAACAACAGGGTCATGCCAGGTGTAAATCCAGCGGATATCTACTGAGCACTCGGGGCAGGTCTTTTGAACGCCCAATGCATATGCATTGAACAGGCGGAATTCCTCTGGGATGGGGAAAGTAGCCATACCACCGACTTTGTCAGCACCGTCTGCCTTGGCGCGTGAACCAGCCAGCATACCGGCCAAGAATTTCATATCTTCCATGGCGCCGAACAAGTTGCCGAAGTTGGTCATATTGGATTTATAGCCACTGATGTGAACAAAACCCGTGTCGGGAAATTCCTCAGCAACTACTTCCATGGCATCCATGTAGCCAAAGGATCCGCCGAAGATCAAGTCGAAGCCCTTGCGGGCCAGACCGCGGAATACCTGCTCAGAATCAGCACCTTCTGCAACCAATTCCATGTAAGCAGTGTTAACGCCATCAACATTTTCCTGAACGTAGTTGATGCCATCCCACTGGGCCTGTGACCAGCCACCATCATCGTGGTTGCTGAGCATCACAACTGCAACATTGAATTTCCCTTCTTCAACATCGGGGATCATCAACCCACCTGTTTCGGCGGGCTCCTCGGCCTCTTCGGCCTCAGCAGGCTCTTCTGCCATCTCTTCTTCAGCCGGTTCTTCTGCCGGAGCTTCAGGGGCAGCGGGAGCACAAGCGCTCAGCACCATAGCCACGATGATCAGCATACTAAACAACCAAATAACTTTATTCTTCATGAGAAAACTCCTCCGAAATGTCTCTTGATAGAAAATTGAACGTCAATCACATTAATAAACAGTCTCGTAAATCTCTTGGGCTTGGGCCTCCTTTCTCAGATGATCAAATCTAAATAGAGTCATACGAATATTGTACACTATGGGACGATCCAAGTACCAGTTTCGCCGCGCAACGCGCGTCCGATATTTTCAGGGTCTGTAATAAGCGCCTGCTTACCACCAGCTTCCAAGAACCAAATGATGGCTTCAACTTTTGGCGCCATAGAACCCTTCGCAAAGTGAGTCCCTTCTGCCAGATACTGCTTGGCTTCCGCAACTGTCATTTTGTCAATCCACTTTTGCTCCGGCTTCCCAAAATTGAGCGCTACTTTTTCCACAGCTGTTGAGATCAGCAACAAATCCGCACCGAGCTCTTGGGCCAATAAACTACTGGCGAAATCCTTATCGATTACAGCTGCCACACCAGCGAATTGACGATCGCCTTTGTCAACTACAGGGATCCCGCCTCCGCCAACAGTGATCACTGCTGTCCCAGAATCGAGCAGCGCTTTTACTGCTTTGAATTCCAGAACCTCGATCGGCTTGGGAGAGGGTACCACTCGACGCCAGCCACGACCAGCGTCTTCTACCACGCTCCATCCCAGTTCGGTTTCACGAGTTTTGGCCTCAGTCGCATCCATGAAACTTCCAATGGGTTTGGATGGCTCATTGAAGGCCGGGTCTGCCGAATCAACAGCAACCTGGGTTACCACGGTAGCGACTGGCTTTTCAATTCCGCGGCTTGCAAGTTCATTTTGAAGAGTTTGCTGTAGTGCATACCCAATTGCGCCCTGGCTATCTGCTCCACAAACTTCCAAGGGCACTTCATGCAAGCCTTCAACTTTCGCAGCGATTTCAGATCTGCGCAATATAAAGCCAACCTGGGGACCATTCCCATGCCCAATGGCTACATCCCAACCCGCTTCGATCATGTCGCTGATGTGGTAGGTAGTTTCCTTCGCTGCAGCGTATTGATCTTCAACCGTGCTATGTTTCTTATCTTTTATCAGCGAGTTTCCGCCGATCGCGACGACAGCTAGTTTCCCTTCAGACATATGGTTACCTCATCGTCAAGGCCATAACAGCCTTTTGAGCATGCATTCGGTTTTCAGCCTCGTCGAAGACAACGGAATTCGGTCCATCCATGACCTCACTTGTAACCTCGATATCTCGATCTGCAGGCAAGGGATGCATGTAGATGGCGTCATCTTTCGCCAACCCCATCTTGCGGGCATCGGTGATCCAGCTTTCGTATTTATCTTGAAGAACCTTGCCCTCATCTGGATCATGGGTGGTCATCAGTGGGCCCCAAGATTTTGCATAGACGATATCAGCATCTTTGAAGCCTTCTTCCATATCATGCACAACTTCGAATCCGGTTTTATACTTGCGCGCCTGCTCCTGAGCCTGTTCCATAACATCGGGCATTAGATTAAATTCCGGAGGATGCGCCAAAACCACATCCATACCAAAGCGGGGCATCTGCAAAATCAAAGACTGTGGTACCGACATTGGTTTCAGATAGGATGAAGCATAAGCCCAAGAAACAACCATTTTCTTACCCCTCAGATCACGGCCTTTCTTCTCCATGATCGTCATCAGGTCTGCCAGACATTGATGAGGATGGTAAATCTCACACTGCATGTTAAGAATGGGAACGCGTGATGCGCTGGCTACCAAATTGAGATAACGGTTGCCAATTCCCCAATCCACGTGGCGGATAGCAATGCCATCGAAATATCGTCCAAAAATTTCACCCATTTCTGTCTCGGTATCACCGTGAGAAATTTGGGTCGTGCGGCTCTCGATAAATGCAGCATGACCACCTAATTGAGCCATGCCAGCTTCAAAAGAACCGCGCGTACGGGTGCTTGAGAAGAAGAACAACATCGCCAACACTTTGTCACGCAAGTAGGCATGGGATTCTCCCAAGGCGCGCTTACGCTTCAAATCCCAGGCAACATCCAATATCGTTTCGACTTCTTCTTTGCTGAAATCCAGGTCGCCGATTAAGTCTCGGCCTCTTAAATCAGATTGCATTTTTGTCTCCTAGTCGTTTTGTCTTTAGTTGGGTAGTCATTAGTCAGATAGCCAAAAGTTATTTTTGGAGATAAGCGATAAGTCCGTTGATTAACTTTTTGACCTCTATTGCCAATCCGTAAGCACTTTCTAAACCAGATTCAACAATATATCCTCGATCAAGAGCCAGATACAATTGAGACTGAACTTCGCTTGCAGATCGTCGAGCCATTTTGAGAAATCGAGAAAATTCTGGATCAGATCCCGCATCAAAGCCCTCAGCTATGTTATGCATTACTGAACTGGCTGCTCGGCGGATTTGGCGTTTTTGATCAAAATCTTTCGCAAACTCTTCATTAGTTGTCAGATCATAGATAGTATTTGCTAATTGGCGAGCTTTCTGCCAACATTGCATATCTTCAAATCTTTGAATCTTCGCCATTGACTAAAGACTGATGACTACCCGGCCAAATGACTATTTATTCCATTGCCCCAAGAACGGAGGCCAAGAGCGACATTCGCATGACAACACCGTTGAAGGCTTCCTGCCAGTAGCGTGACCAGCGGGTAATGTCTACATCGGGAGGGATCTCATCCATGCGAGGAAGAGAGTGCAACAAGATGGAATCAGACTTGGCCTTGTTGACCAATAAATCTTTGGTAATCTTGTAGTTCGCGGGGGTTAGATCCACATCGCCTTCGCGTTCATCGCGAGACTTCGTGTAATCGGGCTGAACGGTAGGTTCAACCAAAATAACATCAGCATCCGCAATTACATCGCCGACATGATCTGCAAACGCAAAGTCGAGACCCATGGATGTGAAATCATCCTGATAATTCTCAGGCATTTCCATTCCTGGAGGAGCAACGAAGGTTATGGGACAATCGAATTGGGTCAGGGCATGGCCAAGAGAGTGCATAGTGCGCATGCGCATATCCCCAACGGCGACCCAGCGCAAACCATCGATCTGGCCTTTTTCGCGCAGAACGGTGTACAGATCGGTCAAAATCTGCGTTGGATGTTCACCCCAACCATCACCGCCATTGATGATCGGCACAGAGGCCCATTTTGCAGCCTCATGAGGAGCGCCCAGCTGGAAGTGTCGCATAACGATCACATCGCCGTAAAACTCCAACATCTTGACTGTGTCCTTGATCGACTCTTGGTAGAAATCACCTGCGCGCGTCATCTTGGCATCAGAGAAACCTGTCACCTGGCCACCAAGGCGGAGCATGGCAGCTTCGTGAGCCAATCGAGTGCGAGTACTGGGCTGATAAAATGCCGTTACCAGAGTCTTCTCTTTTAGAATATCTGTATTGCGGCGGTTTCGAGCAATGGGCTCCAAATGTTCTGCAACTTCGAACAAGCGGAAGAATTCATTTCGCTCGAACTCTTTCAAAGATAAAATGTCACGACCTAAAAAACTACGCATTTTGGAAAAACCTCCAGATTAATATATTGTATTTTTTTGCTAGGGGTTAGGAGTTAGAAGTTAGATTACAAACCTAACACCTTACTCGTAACTCCTAACGTTTATTCGACTCTCCTGACTACATGGAAACGAAAGTAGCCGGGTAAGAAATAACTAAACGAATAATCGATTGGTTCGCCAGCGATATTGAACAGCAGAGATTCAAATCGCAGCACAGAATCGCCTCGCTGGATATCCAACGCTCGAGCGACTTCAGAATCCGCTGCTACAGCATTGATCTCGCAGCGCGAGTGCTCGAGGCCAGGATCACCCCGACTTAGTAAGAGATCCAGCACCGAGCCGGTAAAAGTAGGTCCAATCTCGTCGGGAACAAGCAAATCCTGACGCAGAGTATCCACTAAGTAGGCAACCGGTCTTTCATCTGCCAAAATCACACGCGATATGCAGCGCACAGTTTCACCTTGTTCAACATTCAATTTGGCTGCCACTACGGCATCTGATGCACACTCTGCCATGTGAAATTCACCCATAGATACAGGTAACCCAATGCGCTCAGATAAGGTTTCAATACTCTCGAGGATTTCGAGACCGCTGTCGATCACGTGGGTTGGGCGCACGACAAATGTTCCCACACCTTGACGGCGGCGGAGCAAGCCTTGCGTCTCGAAAGTTCGCATGGCTTCGCGCAATGTGGCACGTGATACGCCCAATTTTTTTGCTAATACCGGCTCAGACTTCAACTGCTCACCCGGTTCAGCATGCGCAATGATCTCATTAAGTTGGTTATGAAGTTTCTCGGATCGGCTAAGCTCGCTCATCAGATATGTTTCAGGAAATTACTAGTCTTCAAGGACAGGAATAAATTCAAACTTGGTCACATCGACAAGACCTAGATCGGATATACGCAATTCTGGGATCACAACCAAAGCCAACAAACTGAGTTGCATATTGGGATTGTTGAGGCTGCACCCGCAGGCCGCGAAACCTTCTAAAACAGACGCGGCTTTCTTCGAAACCACTTCAGCGCGAGCAGTGGACATCAAACCCGCAATCGATAGTTCGACTTGACCTATCACCCGGCCGTCTCTAACGACCACTTGGCCACCGTTGATCTGGCCCAGCATATTCGCAGCCAACGCCATATCAGAATCACTGGTGCCTACGACGATCATATGGTGGCTATCATGGGCAACTGTGGTGCCGATGGCACAGGGCTCTGTGAAACCAAAGCCATGCACTAATCCGACAAACACCTTGCCGATACCCTTGTGTCTCTCTACCAGAGCGATTTTGACGATATCTTTCTCGATATCTGCTGGGACCTCGCCGTTTACTACCTGAACTTCCATTTTCAAATGGTTAGTTGGAGCCTGGTTTTCGATCACACCGATAACGTTAGCAGTGCGCGTTTTACCAGTAGCCGGTAAACAAAAATCTTCCGCATTGATGATCCTGCCAAGGTTGACAGATTTTGAGGCCCATTCAGGATATTCGAATAAAGGCAGTTCGATAAGCAGTTCCCCACCCTCTGCGATCACCTGCCCTTTGGCAATGACCTTCTCGGCCTGGAAATTCGAGAGGTCTCTGACCAAGAGGATATCAGCGTAGCGCCCTGGCGCGATCATACCTAAATCACGCGCCACCCCAAAGTGTTCAGCAGTGTTCAAGGTCGCCATCTGAATCGCCGTGATCGGGTCCAAACCTTGCTCGATTGCGTGGCGCATAACCCGGTCCATATGACCTTCTTCCACCAACGTCTGGGAGTGTGAATCATCCGTACAGAGCAAGAAATGCCGGGGGTCAAGGCCATCATCCAAAACCGCCCGCACCTGTGTAGCCACATCGAGCCAGGCAGAGCCATAGCGCATCATGACTTTCATACCCTGTCGCACACGAGCGATGGCATCTTCTTTCGTCGTACCCTCGTGCTCATCTTCGGGGCCGCCAGCCACATACCCGTGGAATGGGATCCCCAAATCTGGTGAAGCGTAATGTCCGCCTACGACTTTTCCTGCCGCGCGCGTAGCAGCCATTTCTGCGTGCATCTGCTCGTCACTATCGAAAACCCCAGGGAAATTCATCATTTCACCCAGACCGATGATCCCATCCCAGCTCATCGCCTCCGCGACATCCTCAGGCCCGATGCTAGCTCCGGGGGTTTCCAAACCCGGAGCGGATGGAACACAGGAGGGAGCTTGCACCCAAACATGGATGGGTTGCACAGCCGCTTCATCGACCATCAGCTTGACACCCTTCAAGCCAAAAACATTGGCGATCTCGTGAGGGTCAATGAACATACCTGTGGTTCCTCGTCGCGCCACAGCGCGCACGAACTCCGTCACAGTCACCATACCCGATTCGACATGCATGTGCGCATCGAGTAACCCGGGTACAAGATGATGGCCATCTGCATCGATTACCTGGGTTTTCTCTCCGATTGTGTGGGAAGCATCAGGACCCACATAAGCTATTCGTTCCCCGATTATGGCAATATCCGTATTCTGGATGATCTCCCCAGATTGCACATTCACCCATTGTCCGTTTTCAATCACCAAATCAGCAGATTCGCGCCCCATGGCAACATCAACCAAGGTTTGCGTCCGTTGTGTTATGTTCTCAGTCATAATACATACCCATTAGTATTGCACCGTGCCTGTATTGGCAACATAAGCCACAAGCAGGTAATCATATTTCCCGGTATTGAAATTCCAAATTTCAACCAAACGATTCCAATCGAAGAGATCACCACGTGAAACGATACTAAGCTTATCATAATACTGCATTAAATTAGTATCTACGATTTGATTCTCACCTGAGGCCAGGGTTTCCAGATAACCATCAGGAATATCACGCCGAAAATGGCCAATCCGCCAAACTTCCAGATCCAATGTTGGTAATCGAGCCATTAAAGGGTCTGAAAGAGCAAATAGATCAATCACATGAACATCTGGCCCAGTCACATAACCATGATCTCCTAACGCGCCTGCAATTTCAACTTCAGGGTTTTCTTTTACGGAGATCCATTGACGGCCTGCATATCTGGAACCTGGAAACACCTGTGAACGATTATCTACCAGCAACCCTGCGCTTCTAAAATAGAACAAGCGCTCGTCAGAGATGCCCTTCTCATCGATCTTGGGCTTGTTTTCGAATTTCTCGATGGGATGCGAGGTGACCATGATCGGTGGACGTGGTGAGGTAAGGCCAACAACGAGCACAACCGCCACCACTACCAGGAATGATTTTATCTGCTCGAATTTGTAGCGCGTCAGCAAGATCACACAAATCAGCAAAGGCGCTGCAAAGAAACGCCCAGACATGAAGTCCCCGCCGATTCTGACAATATACAATAAGTACAAAAATAAACCGATCAAGACAGGGAAATGCCGTCGCTGCTTTCCAATAAATGACAACACAAACGTAAATACGATTATCAGTAATGTAACGGGGTCAAGGCTGAGTGAATTTAGATAATAATAAATCCCTTGTCTTGCGAGGCGGCCAAAGGGAATCCCAGTATTCAGTTTGGAATAGGCGGTATTGGGGAACAAAAACCCGTAATAGAATAACGAAAACAACTCCCAAATAATCAACGGCAAAAAGCCTAAAACAATCTGATATAGCGCTTTCTTTTTGTCTTCCATCTGCCAGAATGCATACACGACCGCCGGCAAATACAAAAGAAGTGTATCTAATCGGTTTAATCCCCCCAAGGCCGCAATAAAAGATAATCCAAATAACCTGCGCGGGTTTTCTCGATTTCCATCCAGAAATAAAAGGATAAAGACGATCAGCAACACATGTGTCAGGGGATTTTCCAATCCAGAGGTTGAATAATCTATAAACGCTTTTGACATCAAGAAAATGACCACCCCTAGCGAGGCTGACCAAAAGGTTCTGGCATTTCTGAACACTACAAGGGAGGCGACCAGGATAGATAGAGCTACTGAAATTAGGACATTCAAATAATAGAATTCAGCCCAAAAATAAATACCCAGGACACGATTGATCAGAAAATAGATCCCAGACTGCAATAGCATCCATAATGGATGAGTAAACGTTTGCACGCGCTCAGCTATATTGTGAGTCGGTCCGTAACCACTTAGGAAGTTTTCAATCGTTCTAACCGTAATATAGGCATCATCACCAACCCAGGCATTCTTCACTACCACAAAACCAAACAATAAAACTAGAAATAACAAGGCTGCATTACTATCTATAGCAGCAATCGAATTTTCTGAAGGTTTTGATAATGGTTTCACGTTTAGGAAATCCCCCCAAAATGAAACCAACCACTGCCCGCGATTCCAGCGCAGTGGTGATTGGGAGCGATCATTGAGTCTGCATTATTGACAGTTAGAAACGCCATTCTATTAGAATATCGATCAAAAATAAGTTGAAATTGCCGGTTGTCTGACAATTGCAAGTGTAGCAAACAACCCATTAAAAGTCAATTGTCAGACAACCTGTATAGACATGAAATTCTTCACATTGTGGGGGTTTAGAAAATCATCTTTTAATCAGCTGTTTTTATTACACCTACATTTGACATTCTTCAAAAATATGCTATTCTGTCCTAAGGAGTTTACAAATGAGTGCCAAGACTAACTTACTCAAACAGGCGGATATTTTTTTTAGTTTATCGCAAACTCAACTCGAACTTATCGCGAATCTGTGTCAGGAACGTGCCTATAAAACGGGGGAAATTATATTCTTCGAACATACCAACAGCGACGAATTGTACGTGATCACCCAAGGGGAAGTAGATATTCTGATCAACCCATCTTTAGTAAGCAGCAATCCAGACGAGGGGGCCAATCTAATAACAATCGCTACGCTACGCCGCGGTCAATCGTTTGGGGAAATTGCCTTAGTTGATCAAGGTTTACGATCAGCAACTGCGCGTGCAGCGCGGGATAACACAAATTTACTCGTAATCGGGAGCGAGAATCTTAGAGGGCTTTGCGAAACATACCCGGATTTGGGGTATCAAATGATGTTCAACCTTGCCGCCGATCTTTCCCTGAAAATTCGCAACACCGACCTGCGCATTCGCGAAGAATTGCTGTACAGCCAGAAGAATAAATAATTCATAAAAGCCTAATATCATCTCTTGACCAGCCATTTTCGTACTTGTAGAATCTTGGTATCTTGGTACGGGGTGGGCGCAGGAAGCGATAGCGTCATAATTTCCAAATCAATTCAATTCGCTTCGGAAACCACCACAACACAACATACATTTTGTATCCGAATGAAAGGAGGCGCCAGCGATAAGATCAATACTGATTTGTTCCCTATTCCCACGTGAAAATTCCTATCCATTCTTATCCTTCCGAGGAGGAAGAAGTATGACTAAGCGAAGTATTATCATTTTAGGTTTGCTGGTGATTGCCAGCATGGCCCTGGCTGCTTGTGGCGGACCCACATTCGAATGTGAGGACCCCATCGGCTGTGTGACCTACGGACCCGATGAACCCATCCGCATTGCGTCTGCGCTGGTTATCTCTGGCCCCAACACTGACCTGGGCACAGACTCCCAGTACGGTGTCGAAATCGCTATTGACTTCAAGGGCGAGATCATGGGCCACAGCATCGAGCTGCAGGCCGAGGACGATGGCTGCTCTGCAGAGGGTGGTCAGGCTGCTGGTCAGAAGATCGCCTCTGACCCGACCATTTTGGCAGTTGTCGGCACAAGCTGCTCCGGCGCTGGCGTCCCCATGTCTGAGGTGGTTTCAGAGGCTGGCTACGCGATGGTATCCCCCTCGAACACGGCCCCCTCATTGACTGATCCTGATCAAGCCTTCAACCCCGGCTACCTGCGAACCGCGCATAACGACAAGGTTCAGGGCAAGGCGATGGCTGATTTCGCCTACAACGTCTTGGGTGTGACTTCAGCTGCTGCCATTCACGATGGCGATCCCTATACTGAGGGTCTTGCGGCTGTGTTTGCCGAATCATTCGAAGAGATTGGTGGCACGATCGTCGAATTCACCGCTGTCAACAAGGGTGATACGGATATGCGCCCGGTGCTCTCCGCGGTCGCCGCTGCTGGCCCACCTGAGTTCCTGTACTACCCTGTCTTCACCGCTGAGGGTGGCTTCCTGACCAAGCAGGCCAAAGAGGTTACTGGCCTCGAGGAAACCATTCTTGCTGCTGCTGACGGCATGATCTCCGCAGCTGCCATCGAGGCAGTTGGCGAAGCTGGCGAGGGTATGTACTTCTCCGGACCCGATCTGTCCTTCTCCGGTGATACCTATGATAGCTTCTTGGCTGCCTACGTTGATAAGTATGGCTCTGAGCCCATCTCGGTCTTCCACGCCCACGCTTTTGACGCCGCCAACATGATCTTTGCATGCGTTGAAGAAGTTGGCGTTCAAGATGGCGATAGCCTACACATTGGCCGCCAGGCCCTGCGCACCTGCCTTTACGCTACTTCAGGCGTCGAGGGCATCACCGGCTCATTGACCTGCAACGAGTATGGTGACTGCGCTGATCCAAAGATCTCTGTATCACAACTCAACGACGGTGCCTACGAGCGCATTTGGCCCTAAGCTTCACAGGTCATAACGACCATATCTAGCGTTCATATTGGGATGGGTTCATGATAAAATCACCGAACCCATCCCTTTATGTGAGAGAAGAGGAGATAATCCATGCAACGACGTCTTCAAGATATCAATGTTCTTGATCTCGTGCTGTGGGTTTTTCGTGCTGTTATCATTATTATTGTTGTTTGGGGAACAATCGCAACGATTATAGAAAACCCTTATCCTGCAGCTACCTGGACTGAAACCATAATCGCCGGAATCGCCCAGGGGAGTCTTTACGCCCTGATCGCCATTGGCTACACTTTGGTATATGGCGTCCTTTTTATGATCAATTTTGCCCATGGTGAGTTTTTTATGGCTGGCATAATGACAGCCACAATTTTCCTGGCGCAACCGATGGGCGAATCAGGATTTCTGGACACCTACCCGATCATTAGCATCCTTCTGATCACAGTTGTTACTGTTCTCGTCTCGGTAGGAATTGCTCTACTGACCGAACGAGTCGCCTACCGCCCCTTGAGAAAAGCCCCCCGCCTGGTACCTCTAATCACTGCGATCGGGGCTTCTTTCTTCTGGCAGAATTTCATCAGGGGTCTATACGGATCAGAGGTCAAGCCTTTCCCGCAAATACAAATACTTGCGGGTAAATTGAATTTAGGTGGATTTTCGATCCTTAAATCTCACGTTGTCGTGATCATCGCTGCCATCCTAATGCTAATTGGATTGTACTTCTTCGTCATGAAAACCAAGACAGGTAAGTCAATCCGGGCAGTGGCTGAAAACAAGGATGTAGCAGCCTTAATGGGAATTGATGTTGACCGAGCCGTATCCATGACCTTTGCCTTGGGCTCCGCTATGGCGGGTATCGCTGGAGTTCTTTATGCGATCGTTTTCAGGCAGGTGCATTTCTTTATGGGATTTATCCCCGGCATCAAAGCCTTTACCGCAGCGGTGCTTGGTGGAATTGGAAGTATTCCTGGAGCTGCACTGGGAGGGTTTTTCCTGGGGATGTTCGAATCGGTTGGTCCTGGGCTCTTCTTGGAGGGGTTGGGTATCCCCGCACCCCATCAGTTGAAAGACGTAATCGCCTTTACTATGCTCGTCTTGATCTTGATATTCCGACCACAAGGTATCTTAGGCGAACGTTTGGCCGAAGAGAAAGCGTGAGGTAACTTCCATGACTGATTCAAAATCCATCGACATTCGTGAGGTTATCAAGCTTGGGCTACTCTCTGGCCTGATAGCGCTTAGTTTAAGTGCGATTGGCTTTCTCGGGCTACTTGCAGAACGAGAAATGGTTGCTGGCCTCTTTAGCATGGGGCATATCTTCCTTTTCGCTGCCCCTATCGCCTTCGCGTCTATCGCTGCTGAGCGAACGAAACATGAAAATTCGGGGAAAACGTTGGTTAATGGTTTACTCATCGGAGTGATCACGACCATACCCCTTATCATTCTAATCATCCTGGCTACATCCTTCGATATTCGTCAATTCCTAGTCAATGTCTCACCTGAATTGATCCACATGTTAACATTTGGCCAAAGCATTGGAGTTGGAATTGGGATTCTGGTTGGGGTCACTGGCCTCCTTGGCCTGTTGGCTGCAGGCTTGAGAATATTGCCGCAAAATATCCAGAGACCCATCACGAACGGCGTCCTCTGGACCTTGATTATGGGGACTTTTTCTGAAATTTTGCTCAGTAGGGTAAGAGCCTTCTTTGGTCACGCGGTTTCCAAAATAATTTTCTCTGGAAAAGCGTTAAACCCAGTGGTAGCCCTGATCATTTTCGTCCTTGTAGCTGCACTCACGTATTGGTCAAGCTCTCGAAAATCCAAGGCGCAGGATGACGATCAAAAAACTCCTTCGACTAGAGATGTCAAAATCCATAGGGTCAGGATCGGCATAGGCATCGTCCTTTTACTCATCCTGCCATTGCTGTTGGGAACCTATCTGACCGAAGTGGTCAACAACGTTGGGATTTATGTTCTGATGGGTCTAGGTCTCAACATCGTGGTCGGATTTGCTGGTCTGCTTGACCTGGGATATGTGGCATTCTTTGCTATTGGCGCATACGTGATGGGCATCCTGACTTCCGAAGGTCACCTAGGACTTGGGTTCACCTTCTGGACAGCGTTACCTTTCTGCGTGCTTGCATCGACCCTTTTCGGGATTATTCTCGGCATTCCGGTTCTGCGCATGCGTGGCGACTACCTGGCAATTGTTACCCTGGGGTTTGGTGAGATCATCCGCATCTTGGCTCTCTCGGATATGCTCAAACCCTTCATTGGCGGTGCACAGGGAGTACTCCAAATTCCAAAACCAAGCCTGTTTGGCTATGAACTGATAAAACCCGAGGCACTTTTTTACATCGTACTCATTGGAGTGCTCTTAGCAGCCTTCATTTCCTGGCGGCTGCGCGATTCTCGACTCGGCCGGCAATGGATGGCCCTGCGCGAAGATGAAACCGTTGCTGAGGCAATGGGCATCAATCTGGTAAACACCAAATTATTAGCCTTTGCAACAGGTGCTGCCTTCTCCGGATTGGCAGGAGCGATCTTTGCCAGCAAGCTGACATCCATCTTCCCTCACAGCTTCAATTTGATCGTGTCGATCAATGTGCTTTCACTGATCATTGTCGGCGGTATCGGAAGTCTGCCTGGCGTTGTCGTAGGTGCCTTGATCCTGGTGGGACTGCCTGAATTGCTCAGAGAATTCGCAGAACACCGCTTGCTTATGTATGGCGCCTTGCTCATCGTGATGATGTTAGCCAGACCCGAAGGTTTCTGGCCATCAGAGACCATCAAACGCGAACTCCATGCACATGAAGAGTTCGAAGCTGGTAGCAGCGATTAGCAAACTTTGAGAGGAAATCACCATGCTTGTATTATCTGCGAAAGGTGTTACGAAACAATTCGGTGGTCTCGTTGCAGTCAATCAGTTTGATTTTGAACTGCCAGAAGGAAAGATCATCAGCATCATCGGTCCAAACGGTGCCGGCAAGACGACCTTTTTTAATTGCATCACCGGGTTTTATGAGTTCGATGAAGGAACTATTAATTTCAATGGGACCTTACTCAATGGTAAATCCCCTGACCAGATCACGCGCTTAGGTGTAGCCCGAACATATCAGAACATTCGCTTGTTTTCCAATATGACAGCGATTGAAAATATTCTGGTAGGTCGGGAACGCCACTATAAAACTTTTTGGGCAGAAGCGATTTTCCAGACAAAACGCATCAAAGAAGAAGAGGCTGAAGCGCTTGAAGAGGCTATCCGCATCTTGAATTTTGTTGGCCTACAAAGTTTAGGCGATCAATTAGCTACTAACCTGCCCTATGGCGCGCAACGACGTTTAGAGATCGCCCGAGCGTTAGCTAACCAGCCCAAGATGCTTCTCTTGGACGAACCCACTGCGGGTATGAATCCCCATGAAACTGCTGAAATGATGCGCTTCATCCTTCACCTACGAGATGAATTAGGCATCACCATTCTACTCATCGAACACGATATGAAAGTCGTCATGGGCATCAGTGAAAATATCTCAGTGATGGACTTTGGAATGAAAATCGCCGAAGGATCACCGGCCGAAATCCAACGCAACCCTCGAGTCATCGAGGCTTATCTGGGACGCGGCGCTGCTGCTCAACTCTAATGGGAGAATGACCTATGGCACTACTGGAAGTCAATAACATTCACGCCTACTACGGCAATATCCAGGCGCTGAGAGGGATTTCTCTCACTGTCGAAAAAGGTGAAATCGTCTCGCTGATCGGCGCGAACGGGGCAGGGAAAACTACCATCCTGCGCTGCATAAGCAGGTTGGTCATGCTTCGTGAAGGTTCTATCAACCTGGAGGGAGAAGACCTTTCAAAATTCAAAGCCCATGAACTCGTCTATAAGGGTGTCGCCATGGTCCCCGAAGGTCGTGGTATTTTTGCGAAGCTGACCGTAGCGGAAAACCTGGAAATGGGCGCTTTCTCAAGAGATGATCAAGCCGGTATTGATTCCGACCTCGAGCGAGTTTTCGACCTTTTTCCACGCTTGAAGGAACGCCGAACTCAAATTGCCGGGACTCTTTCTGGAGGTGAGCAGCAAATGCTTGCCACAGGAAGAGCCCTAATGGCTTCTCCGCGCTTGTTGCTCTTGGATGAGCCATCCATGGGACTAGCACCCGTGCTGGTTGAGAGCGTATTCGATACCATCCAACGCATCAACGAGGAAGGCACCACCATCTTGCTTGTAGAACAAAACGCAATGATGGCATTTCAAGTTGCCAATCGTGGCTACGTATTGCAAACAGGTGAGATCGTCCTTAACGATTCCGTAGAAAATCTGCGCCAGAATGAAATGGTGCAAAAAGCCTACCTGGGTATCGAGTAAAATACACAATTCAATAAATTGCCAATAGCGTTTCCAGAGCGCAGTGATGGTAAAATCCCTTATCACTGCGCTCTTTGTTTTTCTTACGGGAAATACGCACTTGGGGTAGCTAGCCCAACCGAGTCTTGAATATTCTGACATCCAACGCTTTGGGTACCTACCCTGAAAATGCATAAACTGCGTAAGTGCTGATCGATATTCTCAGGAGCTACCCATGTTGATACTCAATTCAAATGAAGTCCGAAAAGCCTTACCCATGGATGCCGTTATCGAGGCAACAAAATCGAGTTATGCAGCCCTCTCAGATGGAAAGGCGGTAGTACCCGTGCGCTCACATCTGCCTGTGGTACCCCATGAGGGCGTCAGCCTGATCATGCCCGCGTTCGTACAAGCAGGTGAGGAGGCTCTGGCAATCAAAGTTGTATCCGTATTTGCAAATAATCATCAGCAAAACCTCCCCACCATAAACGCCGCCGTGCTGGTTTTAGACCCCAAAAATGGGGTTCCGCAGGCCATGCTAGAAGGTGGAACCCTGACAGCCATCCGCACTGGCGCAGCGGCAGGTGCCGCAACGGATATCCTATCTCGGCCAGATTCCAAAACCGCAGCCATCTTCGGGGCGGGGGTGCAAGGCCGCACCCAACTCGAAGCAGTCTGTTCTGTAAGAACAGTAGAAACTGTCTGGATATTTGATCTCGACGCCGCGCAGGCAAATGTGTTTGTAGAAGAAATGGCTGGCCAGGGGCTGATCCCTGACGACCTCCGGGTGGCTTCTGCTCCCGAAGATGCACTTGCCGAGGCCGATATCATCTGCACCGCCACAACCTCAACGTCTCCTGTATTTCCAGATTCGGCTGTTAACCCTGGGACTCACATCAATGGTGTGGGGTCCTATACATTAGAGATGATCGAAGTCCCCCCTGAGACAGCCGGACGCGCCAAAGTGTTTGTAGATTCTCACGAAGCCATGCTGGAAGAAGCCGGTGAGCTCGTAGCAGCCATCAAAGCAAACATGCTTGACCCCAATGAACTCACTGAACTGGGACTTGTGGTCATCGGCAATGCCCCAGGCCGTGAAAATCCCGATCAAATTACTTTCTTCAAATCCGTTGGTGTTGCTGTCCAGGACGCTATGGCTGCCCAGTTAGCACTCTCGAATGCCAAACAGCTTGGACTTGGTACGGAAGTAACGTGGTAAAAATATTTCAACATCCAATCACTCACTGGAGTCTGAATGTCAACTGCCGAAATCATAACGATAGGAACCGAATTACTACTCGGTGAAACCGTAGATACGAATACCCGCTATATCGCCCAATCATTGCGCGATGCCGGGGTAGATCTTTATCGCACTTCTACAGTAGGAGATAATCGGGAGCGCATCGCCCAGATCATCCGCGAGGGCACTCAGCGCGCCGATATCATTATCACCACCGGCGGTCTTGGCCCCACTGTGGATGACCCCACCCGTGAAGCCATCGCCCTGGCGGTAGGTGTAGAAACGGAATTCCGACCTCAATTATGGGAACAAATTCAGGAACGCTTTCAACGATATGGACGTACTCCTACGGAGAACAATAAGCGGCAAGCCTATGTTCCCCAGGGATCTCGGGCCGTTGAGAATAAAGTCGGGACAGCTCCAGCTTTTATTTGTGAATCGAGTCGTTATGTGATCATCGCTTTGCCTGGTGTACCACGCGAGATGGAATTCCTGATGCGTAAGAAGATCATGCCATTTTTGCGGGAGCGCTTCGATCTCAGGGAGATCATAAAATCACGCCTGATCCACACCTCTGGGGTGGGAGAATCAGCCATCGATGCGCGCATTGGTGATCTGGAAAAATTGAGCAATCCCACCGTGGGGATGGCCGCACATGCGGGCCAGGTGGATATTCGTATCACAGCCAAAGCCGAATCCGAAGCGGAAGCCGATGCCTTGATCCATGATGTCGAAGCTCAATTACACGAACGGCTTGGACATTGGATCTATGGTGCAGATCAGGATACATTAGAAGAAGTCGTACTCGATCGTATAGCCCAAAAGGGATGGAAATTGGCTGCAGTAGAGACCAGTCTTGGGGGTCGTCTGCTTCACCGGTTAGCGGGTGAAGGCGAGACATTCGTAGGCGGAGAAATCCTTTCTCCACCCCCTTCTCCCGAAGAACTACTCCATGCAGTTAAGAACACTTGTCAGGCTCATCAGGCTGATGTATGCTTAGGGGTCATGTTGATTCCCGGAGATTCACAGCAAACCATGCACCTGGTTGTAATCTCACCAGATGATGAACAGCAGATCAAAAGGACCTATGGAGGCCCACCACAAATGGCGCCCCTATGGACTGTCAATTTGAGTCTAGATTTTTTGCGAAAGCTATCTTCGTGAAGCGCGTTTTTTGGAGGTTGGGTCTTCGCTCCATACTATGCACTTCGAGAAATAATTAATAAGGATCTTTATGCCTAAATCCATTGATAGAATATTAACGAATGCCATCGTCCTGACGATGGACGAAGATTTCCACCAGTTTGAACCCGGTGCTGTCGCAGTGGATGGTGACAGTATCGTCGCGGTAGGTCCAGAAAGTGAGCTCATAAAACAATACACGTCCAAAGAGACCGTTGATTGTGGTGGCAAGGTGCTCATGCCCGGGCTGGTCAACGCGCATACGCATGCTGCCATGACTCTTCTGCGCGGCCTTGCCGATGATTTGCGCCTGGATGTATGGCTGCTGGGATTCATGATGCCGGTAGAGAGAGAATTCGTCTCTCCAGAGTTTGTCCATTTAGGAACCTCATTAGCATGTATCGAGTTTATTCGCTCTGGTGTAACCTGTTTTGCCGATATGTATTACTTTGAAGAAGAGGCTGCTAAGGCGACGGCCGAGATCGGCATGCGGGCTCTGTGTTCACAAACCGTGCTCAAATTCCCCTCCCCAGACGCAGACTCCTACGAACAGGCCTTGGAAGCCTCTCAAGATTTCATCCAGCGCTGGAAAGGACATTCGCTTATCGTCCCATCGGTAGCTCCCCATGCACCTTACACCTGCACCGAAGATATCCTGCAAGCAACAGCCGAGATTGCATCGACAAATGATGTACCGTTGCATACCCACTTAGCAGAGACTTTGATAGAAGTTGAAAATTCCCAGGAAGAGCATGGGATGACGGTCATCCCTTACGTTGAACAGCATGATCTTTTTTCCGCCAAGGTGCTGGCCGCGCACTGTGTGCATGTTGATATCGGCGAAATCCACACCCTTCACAAACATGGAGCTGGAGTAGCTCACAACCCTTCCTCGAATTTGAAGTTGGCATCAGGTTTTGCGCCCATAACTGAAATGTTGGAACATGATCTCGATGTGGGCATTGGCACGGATGGACCCGCCTCCAATAACGATCTTGACATGTTCGAAGAGGTTCGCTTAGCTGCGTTGGTTGCCAAAGGATCAACCGGAGATCCCACGGCTGTTCCTGCGAAAACAGCCTTGGCAATGGCCACTCGAATTGGCGCGAAAGCCCTACACATGGGAGACATCACCGGCTCAATAGAACCTGGGAAGCGAGCCGATTTGATCCTGGTCGATATCTCTCCACTGCACAACGCGCCTCGCTTCAGGCGTGATCCAGAGGGGGTCTATGCTCAATTGGTGTATGCTTCTAAAGCCAGCGATGTCACCGACGTGATGGTCAATGGTCAATGGTTGATGCGTGAGCAGGAGTTGCTGACTGTTTCCGAAGAGGATCTCCTCCAGCGCGCTAATGACTATGCCAAACAAATAGATGCCTTCTTGGTCCAAAGAGAACAGTCTGTGCTTTCAAAGTTGATCGCAATAGGCGGCGCTTTGGAGCAAGAGAGCTTCGAGGTACAGGTCAAGGTGAATGTGAACAATCCAGAGGCGATTATCGAAAGAATCGAGGAATCAGATCTGGAAGTTCTATATCGCCGTCATTACCACGAATATGACACCTATTTCCATTTCGATGATCCATCCCAAGGTGAGTTGCGCTACCGAGAAGATGAATTCATCGATGCAAGCGGGGAATGTTCGAAAGTTCGTTACCGGTTGACAATGATCGGCAGAACCCGCGAACGTCATTTCCCGCGCGACGTGCTCCTTTCACGCAGTCGCTTCATTGCACCCGCAACGCACAGCTTGCGCTTCTATAGAGAGTACTTCAATCCCAAGAGTGAAACCTTCATTGAGAAGGACCGCCTGCGATGGAGAGTTTTATTCAAGGGCACCGAATTCTACATCAACCTGGACCGTATCGACCAGCCAGACCTGGGGACATTTGTGGAAGTCAAAAGCCGTACTTGGAGCCAGCGTGATGCCGAGAATAAAGCTGAAGCCGCAGAGCAGCTGATTGCCTACCTGGGAGCCGATATCGATAGAACTGTCACCCAAGATTATATTTCCATCATCAATAAATCGAAATGAGAACCGATTGATGAAAGTCGCCGTACTCGCCGATATCCATGCAAATTATCCGGCGCTGTTAGAGGTTGCAGATCACGTCCAAAAGTGGAACCCTGATCTCGTTTTCGTAGCGGGTGATACAGTCAATCGCGGACCGCGGCCTGTCGAGTGTTTAGAATTCGTTCAAGAGAAATCCCGACAGGAGGGGTGGTGTGTCATCCGCGGCAATCACGAAGATTATGTCATCGTCTATTCACAGCCTGATGCACCTCGAGAAGGACCGCTATATGAATTGTTCCATTACAGTTTTTGGACATATGAACAACTGGGATGTGATACAAAGGCGCTAGAAGCAATGCCCGAGGAATTCAGCCACGAAGAAAGTGGGTCTGGCGAATTTCGGGGGGTGCACGCATCCATGCGCAGTAATCGGCATGGCATCTATCCTGAAATGGCAGATCAAACCTTGAAGAAGTTGATCAACCCACCCCCCGCGGTATTGGCCGTAGGTCACACACACCGGCCATTGGTTCGACAAGTCGAGCAGACACTGGTGGTCAATGCAGGTTCCGTGGGTCTGCCCTTCGATGGGAATGCGCGCGCAGCCTATGCCCAAATCGAGTGCCAAAATGGTAAATGGGGGGGCAAAATCATCCGACTACCCTATGATATTGCACAAACCAAACAAGATTACATAGACACGGGCTTCATCGAGAACGCCGGACCCCTGGCGAAATTGATCCGCCTTGAGTTGGAGCATTCTCTTTCCCAGCTTTACCAATGGATGAGCCGTTATATGAACTCTGTGCTCGCCGGGGAAATTAGCGTTGAGGTTGCTGCCAATGAATATTTAGAGTCCCCAATCATCAAACCTTATTGGTGATACTCTTGGTACATTTTTCTGAACCTAGCGCTGTACATTTTAGAGAGCCAAATTAAACAAAAGGAGCTACTCACCAGAAGTGGATTTGGCTGGGAATAGGGGGTGGGG
>CAYTKR010000039.1:0-39045 GCA_964438295.1 uncultured Anaerolineales bacterium | reverse complement strand
TTCTTTGAAACCCGCACCCCCTATTTTCGGCAGATTTTCAATGATCTATTTCAATACGAAGGTGCGCATCCCTGCCCACAGGGATGCACCAATTGCAATCACCGTCCATACCAGCGAAAGCAAACCAAAGACAGCATAGATTTTATCATCTCGCCTAAAGGGTTCGCCAGCGGAGATTTTTTCCCGCAGATCTTTGCGGACGAAATCGATGGCTCGTTGACGCAGCATGGGCATCTCCAACCAATCCATCAGCAGGTAGTAGCCATCCCAGAGCAAGAGCGGGTTCAAATTGGCAAATGACATCAATATACAGGTAAAAGAAAATTGAAAAAACCAACCTGCCAGCGCCGGAGTTGGGATGGCGAAAATCAGCAGGCTGGCTGCCGCTCCCAGGAAGAAACCCGAATACGGCCCTGCCCAGGTGACCAACATACGTGGGCGGCGCGGTTCCATCCAGATATCGCTGGTATCGACGAAAAAAGCAGGCATGCCCAGGTAAATCATGAAACCAGCCCTGCGCACCTCACGCCCATAGAACTTGCAGGTAAATGCATGGGCGGACTCATGCAACAGAATGGCCAAGAACTGGGCGAAATACAGCCCTACTAACCCTAAAGCTAGAGTTTCGCTGCCCCCACGAAATACGGAATATCCCCCCTGCCAGGCATGATAGGCGAATGCGGCTAATCCGATACCAGTGATCAGCAAGATCAGAACTTGCACAGGCCTGGTGAAGATCAAAAAGAAACCAGCCCTGTACAACTTCGTAAGAGTGCCGTCGATCCCCTTTAGTGAGAAGGTTTTTTGGGTGAATGTTCGTACCAGCCAGCTTCGCAAACGCTGCACCCGATTTTGACCCAGCGCCTGGGCGGTGTTCGCGAATAAATCAGCGCGCGTTTCCACCAGAAACCCTTTGGCCTCCAGTTGCCCCAGCAGCGATAGCAAACGCTCGACAGCCAAAGATTTATGGCGCACATAATAAGCCACTGCGATATCACGAACCGTGTGCTGGCCGTCCATCAAGTTCCACAGAAATAGTTGTTCTTCACTCAGCCGAACATAGGTGCCTGAGCGGGTATTCTTAAGGATGTAGTATTCATCCCCCCCCACAGTGTGGAGTTGCTTCAAAGCCCAGCCTAACCGACGAGTAGGTTTTCGATGGGTGTAATCTCCTGCTTGCGATGTCGCCTCCCAAACCCCTGCACTGCCCTGACGGGTCAACCCTGGTGCCAGGACCAGGGTTTCTTCGCCGACCTGTGCCCAAATGCCGCGGTCCGTTCGAGAGGTTGAGCTTGTTTGTCGAAGTTCGTGCCACAAGTCATAGCGCGGCCGGATGATCAGCGTTTCGTCGTTTACCTCGCCCCAGATATCGCTCTCTTTGCGTGCATAGATCAAAAGAGTTTCATCTTCCAAATTTCCCCACATGCCACCCGGCCGTCCCCCCAAATTCAGCCAAAGGTTGAACTCCCCTCCTAAACTCGGTGGCACTGTAGCTTCAACTTTATGCCAGATTCCCCCACTGGAATTTACCGTTGGCAGCGAAGACCAAATTCCCCTGTTCATGCCTGGCTTTTCTCTATCTTGAAAATCAAAGGGTGTTCCCCAAAAAGGATCATATCGCCGTCTTCAAGGGCTTGCGGCTCGCTGATCAATTGACCATTGACAATCGTCCCGTTGGCGCTGCTCAAGTCGGTCAGGATAAAAATATCATCCTGACGAGTGATCTCTGCATGGGGACGCGAAACAGCCCGGTCTTGCAGGCAGATATCCCAACCTTGCCCACGGCCAATTCTGCTCCTTTCTTTGATTAGTTTGAAGCGAGTGCCATCGTGAGTTTGCAGTGATGCTCGAAGGGAAGATTCAGGGACAACCAGTGTGGAGCGCTGTTTTTTCTCGGGGATGGCTGCCAACTCGAAACGGAGTCCGACAGGCCCAATTTGGAGTTGGTCACCGTGTTCGAGCGAGCGCGTGTCTCCAATCACTTCTCCATTAAGAGATGTCCCATTGAAGCTGCCTAGATCTGAGACCAGGAAACTCTCCCCATCAAAATAGATTTCAGTGTGCTGTCGAGATACGCGCTCATCGAGCAAGACAATGTCGCAATCGCGCCCCCTCCCGATGGTAGTGATCTCGTTGACCAGAACAAGTTCGTGCGACTGACCCTCAGGGAATTGCCAGAAAATGCGGGCTGTGGTCATGCGTCCCTGACCTTTAGTCTAAATAGGGGGTTTCTAAGGGTTCTGGTTGCGGCTTACAGATGCCACAATAGACGGTGTCGGCGACTACCAGCGACTTGAGCACTTTTTTGCTCTCACTGGGGTACACGCTGACGATGTAGTTCATGGTTTGGGTATGTGCTTTACATACCGCGCGGCCGCAAAAACGGCACACAGCCTGGGCAGGTTGGTTGCAATGCCAACAATTCATTGATGATCGCTCCTGTTTTTTCGCAGTTCGTTAAACTAGAGTATAGAGCAAGCTGGGAATTTGGTCAAACAGAAATGAAAAGCGGGGCGGCTTCACCGCCCCGCTAGTGAATGTTACGTAGTAGATTGACTTATGAAATGATCTTATGTAACTTTATTAGTAATCTCCCTGGATCGAAGATCACGTCTATGGTGTAAAAATTGGCAATTCCTCGATGGGAACGCTGAGTTCCACGAGTTCATAATTGATCCAAACAAGACCTTCCTCTGCATCTTCGTATTCAACACGGATCCATTCACCATCCTCTGTCCGGTCAAGAACGACAACGGTCTGGCCAGGCTCCAGAACTCCAATCACATTAAAATCCATCCCTGCTCCAATCCTTAGATTTGCACGTGTGATCGCTTCTGCTAAGATCGGTTCTGTGGTTGCAGTGTCCGAGGGTAAAGCAGTATCGGTGGGGATTGGAGTGGCTGTGGGTAAAAGGGTATTCGTAGGGCTTGGGGGTGGTAGAAAGGTTGCGGTTGGCACAGGCGTCACGCCCAACAAAGCTGCCAGCTCGATTTCATAGACCGAACGTATTTCACGCGCCTGAGCTGTCTGGGCTTGAACTTGCTCGACATCAACACCCCCCAGAAAGTTTGAAAAGGTGGTGATCACAGAATCCATATAAATGATCTGCAATTCATGGAAGGCATTTAGGCAGTTTGGAACTTGCAGATCGACAGCCTTGCGGCGAGTTTCTTGTAAGGCCAAGATAACCGTAGCAAGCTGATCACGCGGCGTACGCTGGGCAACAAAGGACGTATCATCAAACTCGCGCATCACCAACTGAAGCGGTAAGAGCTGATCATCGATATGCTCTTTTGAGCAATGATCGATGATCTCCGTTGGCGTAGGCGTTTCAGATGGTTGAGGCGGAACACACCCACCAATACCTAACGCACATATGATTAATACAGAAAGTACGGTGAAAGAGCGTTGCTTGATATTCATCATTGCTGTTCTCCTCGTGTGCCTCTCCCAAAAAATATGTGAATTAGTATTCCGTGAAATCTAACACATATTATACATTAAACAACCTGCCACTCTGGAATCGTCGGGCCTCTGGGAAACGCCGTGGGACTATCCAGTTGGAGAATCGCTGTGAAAGTCTGGAGATCACGATGGGAATTCCAAAACCCCCGTTCATTATCCTGATATGTATTCCAAGGAAATTGATTGAATTTCAAATCCCCTTCCTAGCATAGGAAGGGGATTTGATTCTGATTCGGTTCTTATTTCCCCGTCAGAATGAATGTTCCTGCAAAGGGTGACGCCCCAACTGCATAACCATCGGGTGAAACCACGGTTTCGATGTTCAACCAACCCAGGAGAGGGTCCCACACCTGTATGGTGAAGACTGTACCTTCAGGCACACCTTCAGGGATGGGGATCGAAACGATCATGCCACCACTGGGCAACTCGAGAACTGAAGCGCCGCCGACCTGAACATCGACCTCGACACCACCCAACACCGTGATACCTGCCCCTAAGGCTTGTTTCTGCTCGGTGGTCAGGTTGTCAAGGTGGATATCCCAGGCGCGTGCGGTATCTCCGGTTCCTTCGGGCATGGCGATCAGACTGCCTAATTCGGTGGACAGCAGGGTCCAACCGAGAGTTTCGAGCGGAAGGAGGTCCGTCCCTATTGGTGACGCATCTTCTGAAACTAAACCCATCAATATGTCGATTTTTTCTTCGGTGTCGATGGGCCCAACGCCTTTATAGATACCCAGCAGATCCAGCAACGTGCCACCAATACCGGTGACGGGGATCGGCAGTGGGAAGAAGGGTAGGTCGGTTACGGTGAGAACGTCATCGCCGTCGCCATCGCCATCGCCACCACCATCTCCTCCAACTCCATCACCAGGACAACCGTGATCGATCCAGGGGCCATCGATGTGGAGACCAGCAACACCGCCAGAGCGGTTGACACACAGCAGGTCGACCAGCGTCGGGCCGGTCAAATCCACACCGTTCTCAAACGCATCTGTGATTGCTGGAGCGAAGATACCGTAGTACGTATTTCGCAAAGCGTTGACATAAGCCAGGTAAGCCTCATGATTGGTGGCCAACAAGATACCGTTTAGACCGTTGTCATTGAAACTGGCGTTGCTGTAGTCGATGAAGATCGTGCCAGGTACCTGGTTGACAATGTTGACCCTGTCTGTTTGGTCCCAATCTACGATGCCCACAGCCAGGCCGTTGCCCTGGTTGTTACTGGCCGAGGTCTCTGTCACGCGCACATCCCCGTCGGCTAAGATCAGCAGGCCATCGGACTGGGCACTGGCATGGAACAGATCATCGTGGAAATTCGGATCGGAGGGATCTAACGGCGGCAAGGGCAAGCCGTTGTTATCGAAGAGACCGCGGTTGACCTGCACCAGGCTGGGACAGCGCACATCATCTCCTTGATAGATGCAGCCCAAGCCAGCACCGTTGTCGCGGTTGCCGCTGGCAGAGACATCCTGCAGGATGATCTGACCATCCGTGGCAACATCCAGGCCGACGGTGGCATCGAATTGTTGATGGTGGCCACCTTGCAGTTGTGGATCAAAGTTGCCGTGGTTGTTGTTGTCGAAATTGCTGCGGTAGATGAAGATATTGCCGCCATGTCCATACGTGTAAACGCTCGCTCCCGGACCTTGATTGTGGCTGGCTGACATATCCGCCAAGGTTACGGGACCACTGCCTTGGTTCGAAACATCCAGGCCGTAGCCACCGCCTACCTGTCCGACGGGATCGTAGTAGCCATTGTAATCAAAGACGCTGCCATCGTTGATCAATACATGGGAGCCGCGGGTGTAGACGTATGCGCCTCCGTAGTAGTTGGAGCTGGCCGAAACACCACTGAATTCGACCGGTCCGCCATCATAATGATGGACAGCCAAACCATAGCCATCGCCGTAGTTATTTCCACTCAGATGGTCTAGATAATTGTAGCCATTTCCATCGAAGTTGCTCCCATTCACATAAACACCCGTTCCATGGTCGCTGACGAAGGCGCCATAGTAGGAGTTAGAGTTGGCATCCACATCCGTCAGCCTGACTGGCCCGCTGCCGTAGTTGCGGACATACAGACCGTAGCCATTGCCGAAGCAGTCGACGCATTGGCAGGTGAAACCTAGATTGGAGTTAAAGGTACCCCGGTCAACAGTCACACCGCTGCCGTAGCTTTGGATGTAAGCGCCGGAGCCGTAATTGTTGCTCGCAGAGAGATCCGCTAGGGTGACCGGTCCGCTGCCGGAGTTGTAGATATACAATCCATAGCCACTACCGTCGAACACGTCAAACATGCCATTGCCGTCGAAGGTGTTGCGGTCGAAGGTATCCCGGTCAAGGGTTACACCGCTGCCGCCTGAGTTGACGTAGACGCCGTATTCGCCATAGTTGTGGTTGGCAGATAGGTCTGTCAACGTGACCGGACCGCTGCCGTAGTGGTTGACATACAGACCATAATTAGTGTTGTTGTCGAAGTAGCCCCGGTCGATGTCGACTCCGCTGCCGCCGGTGTTGATGTAAGCGCCGTTGCCGCAGTTGTTGCTGACGGAGACATCCTCCAGGGTGACTGGACCGCTGCCGGAGTGAGTGATATACAGGCCGTAGCCGCTGCTGGAACCGCAGTTGTTGTAGTCGAAGTCACTCTGGCGGACGGTCACATGGTCGCCGGAGGTATTGATATAACCGCCGTAGTAGGTGGTATTGCGCAGTGCATCGGCACGCAACAGGTCCACATTACCAGAGGAGGTGATATAGATGCCATAGCCCTGGCCAGATACGAGGTTATAGTTGTCGTTGAAGAAGCCCTGGGTGACGTTTACATTGCCGTACGCAGGATGGCCTCCATTACCGTTGGGGAGATCCCCCAAGGTATCGAAGAGCAGGATGCCGTTCTCGTGCGGCCAACCCGTGTTGTCGACGTAAACTCCGCCGACACCGTTGTTGCGGGCGGCGTTGCGCCGCAGGTTGACATTGCCATACGAGTGGATCTCCAGCCCAGGACCAGAGGGGTCGAGGGTGTTTCCATTGCCATCGAAGACGCTGTTGGTCACGGTCACATCCCCAGGTACGAAGCCATGGAACGATGTGACAGGCGAGGCAATCTGTCCGAAATCCACGCAGAGCAGATCATGTTCGAACAAGCATACCGGAATGATTTCAGGCAAGATTTCCGGATGCTCGTTCGGGTACCAGCGGTTATTGAGGTAAGCGCCGAAGTCGGCGTTGCCGCTGGAATTGACCTGATCCAGGATGATGTCGCCGCGGGCATAAACTTGCATGCCGCCGCCAATGCCTGGGCCAGAATTGTACCCATTGTAGTTGAAGTTGCTGGGGTCGATGAAGACGGTATCGGCGCGCACTCCAACGTGGCTGTTGGCCTCTCTACCGATCAAGAGACCGAACAGGCCGTGGCCGCTGGCCTCGACATTCATCAAGTCCACATCGCCATGGGAGAGGATCTCCAACCCGGTGCCGTAGCTTAGATCGCAGCCGGGCATACCGCGGTGTTCCATGCACATGCCGGCCTCATCGATCTGGCCCGTACGCGGGTCGCAGTACTGGGCAACCCGAGGATTAGCGCAGAACGCCCGGGGGTTGAAACGCCCAACCGGTGGGCAAGCCCGTGAGGGCCCCATGGCCTGGCAGAAGGCCTGGCTGTCGAAGATGGTGAAGTCGAAGTTGCTGTTGATGACGGTCACATCGGCCTGCGGCAGCTCGTAGGGATCGGTGATTTCGCAGAAATTTTGGAAGGGAGATCTAAAATCGCAGAACCACTCAGGATTGATGGTGCCATTATCAAAGCAGAACTCATCCGTTGGTCCAAAGTCACCGCTGCAGAAGAACTGCTCATTGATGGTGTAGTCTGGGAAGCACGCAGGACCGTCGTAAACATTGCAGAAATACTCCTGGTTGATTTGCCAGTGGCCCAGGTTGGTGTTGTCGATGTAGGCCCCGCCCCAGACATTTTGCTGAGCAGAGACATTCTCCAGGTAGACCTCACCGTAGGAATGAACGGTGAGGGCTGCCGGGCCGCCTTCGCCGAAGCCGCCGTTGTTGTCGAATAAACTGTCGGTGACAGTGACATCACCGGGTCCAGCCACCTGGCAGTAGTCGGGATGCACATCACAGAAAGCCCGGTGGTCGACGCCGTCAGGGCTGCAGAACCTTGGGAAGGCGCCGCAGAACCTGCGCAGGTTGAGCACATCTTCGTCGTCACAGTAGCCGGGCCGCGCCTCGCAAACCGCCAGGGGGTCCAGCTCAAAGGTGGGTTGATAGTCGTAGGACTGGTTGTCTAGCAGCGCTCCCGCGGTGCGGTTGTCGTTGGCGTTGACACCTTCTAAGGTGATATCGCCATCGGAGGTCACATCCAGGCCGACGGCGTTGCCGTTGAAATTGCCGCGCTGGATGAGCACATCCCCGCCGCGCAGGCGCAGCCATTCTTCCAGGGTCTCCGGGTAGTAGCCCACTGCCGTTTCCGGCTGCAAGAAGAAGGGATCACTACCGTAGTAATACTCCACTCCCTCGGTGCCGTCCTGGTTCTCGATGCCGAGGGTGTAATCATTACCATCTCCCTGTGGAACCTGGTAATGCACCTCGATGTTGTTGCTGCCCTCGAAGAGTTTGATCTGGTAGATGAATATTTCGTTTCCTCCAAAGTGACGTACATGTAATTGCACCATGAAAACCTGCTCTCCTAGCACAGTTCTGGTTTCATAATATCCTTCAGTTAAAACCATGTCGTCCCAGAAACCGGCAATGAAGCCATTAGGATTTCTTTCATTCGGAATTTGAGAATTTTCAAGGGTACAATATTCATTGAAAACAGTAATCCCAAGATTGGTGCAAACGAAAATTTCCTCATACCCATTTCCATAAAAGTCGAACTCGAAGCCGACTGGGTATGGGCCAAACACAGAATCATCAGCTGTGGGTAAGGGGTTCCCAGTTTGAGAGATATCAACCAAATCATACTCCGGATCAGTGAGGGTGTAGACGCCACCATCACCGCTACCAGCAATGAAGAACTCTGGGCCGCGGTTGTTGATCTGGGCGCCGCGATCCCAGTTGCCGTTGGCATCCACATCCACCAGGGTGACATCACCGTGGGAGTGGATATCCAGGCCGGTACCCCAGCCGACGCTGCAGCCGGGCCCGGGCAGGTCGCTGTAGCAGTAGCTGCCCAGGTCCACGCCGCCCTGTCCATCACAGAACTGGCCGTAGTAGCCGTGGGCGCAGAAGACCCGGTAGTTGAACTGCATGCCCCCGGGTCCGCAGATGCGGTCCGGCTCGCGGTCCGACTGGCAGAACAGGTCGCCGTCGAAGGTGGGGTGGAAATCGAAGTTGCTCAGGCTGACATCCACGTTGCCAAAGACATCCGGGCAGTCGCCGTTATGGCACTCGCCCCAGGTGTTGTCGATGTAGGCCCCGCCCCAAGGGTTATCCTGGGCGCTGACGCCCTCCAGGGTCACATCCCCATAGGAGTAGATATTCAGCCCGGCGGGGTTATCGAAGTCAGCCCAACCGTTGCTGTCGAAGAAGCTGTCGGTGACGACAACATTACCAGGGCCAAAGCCGTTCGCCAGGTGCAGACGGCGCGGCTGCGGATGTCCAGGCGGTTCTGGCGGTCCAGTCAGGAACTGATTATCCAGCCAGGCCCCGAAGTGGGCGTTGCCGCTGGCCGTGACCTGCAGCAGGGTGATATTGCCGCGGGACCAAACTTCCATGCCGCCAGCCCAATCGCTGTTGTAGCCGTTGTTGTTGAAGGTGCTGGGGTCGATGAAGACATTTCCGACGTGGTTGCGCTCATTGCCAACCCGCAGGCCGAACCGGCCGTGACCGCTGGAATTCACATCCGTCACGTTCACATAGCCATTGGATAAGATCGACAACCCAGATCCGTGACTGGCCGTGCAGCCAGGGAAGCCCTCCCTGTCGACGCACAGGCTGACGGCATCGATCATCGGATACGTGCGGCTGCAGTACTGGCCGTTTCCAGGCGCCCGGCAGAATTCCAGTGAGCTGAAGCCTGCGGGCGTGCAGCCCGGGGCCTGGCCCTGGGTCAACCGGCAGTACATCTGGCCGTCGAAGGGCACGTAGTCGAAGTTGCTGTTGTTGACATCAACGTAGCCTGGCATATCTGGACAGTCGCCATTATGGCACTCGCGCCAGGTGTTGTCGATAAAGGCCCCGCCATAGGGGTTGTTGCGGGCCCAGACGTTGTCCAGCTCGACCCAACCGTAGGAAGCGATATCTAAGGCGGCCGGGCTGTCGTTCTCGCGCCACCAGCCGTTGTTATTGAAGTTGCTGTTTGTGACGCTGACGAAGCCGAAGTCAGGAGCCAGGTAGCAGAGATCGCCGCCCATGAGGTCGCAGAACTCTTCCACGTCGAACGTGCGCGGTCCCACACAGCCGGGGACCGGTCCAGGCTGGCTGCACCAGAGCCCTACCTGGAACCCACCCTCGTCGCAGAAATCTGCAAGCCCCGTCTCTTCGCAGATGAATTCTTCATCCAACCGCAAACCGAGGTCGAAGACGCGGTTGTTCAGGATGGCGCCGAAGTCGGCATTGCCGCTGGCCGATACCTGGTCCAACGTGATATCGCCGCGGGCATAGACTTCCATGCCGCCGCCCCATTCGCTAGTATAGCCGTTGTTGTCGAAGCTGCTGGGATCGATGAAGACTTCGTTGGCACGCACATCCCAATTGCCAATCCACAGGCCGCCCTGGCCGTGCCCGCTGGCGCTGGTATCCTGGATATCCACATCGCCGTGGGTCAGGATCTCCAGTCCGACGCCCCAACTGACGCTGCAGCCGGGCATCTCGGGGTTCTGGCTGCACAGAGACTGCGCATCGATGATGCCTCTCAGATCGCAGTGCAGGCCGTATTCGGGGTGGTTGCAGAACAGCTGCTGGTTTAGTCCTCGCAGACCACACAAGCGCGGATCTTCAGTTTCTCGACAGAAATCCGCCCGATTGAAAATGGGTTGGAAATCGAAGTTGCTGCCCAAAACGGTCACATCGGCGGGCGGCAGATCGTAGGGTTCGGCATCGTAGCAGAACTCACTGAACCCATCGTCGCAAAATGCCCAGGTGTCGATGGTGCCGTCCTCGAAGCATACTTCCCAAGCTCCTGGGAATTCATGACAGAAGAAGTTCTGGTTGATCGCGTCCCCATCATGGCAAATAGGATCACCAGGACCGTTCCAAAATTCACGACAGAATTCCCCGTGATCGATGGCCAAGCCGCCCAGGTCGGCGTTGTGGATGAAAGCCCCGCCCCAGACATTCTGCTGGCCGGAGACATTCTCCAGGTAGACATTGCCGTAGGAATGCACGCTGAGGCCGGCTGGGCCGCCATCGTAGTAGCCACCGTTGTGGTCGAAGAAGCTGTCGGTGATGGTGACATTGCCGGGACCAACGCCATTAACCCGGCGGAGATGGCCATTCGGGAACGGGTCACCCGGCGTGGGTTCGTAGTCGTAGCGCTGGTTGTCGAGCAGAGCTCCCGCGCTGCGGTTGAAGCTGGCGTCCACCCCTTCCAGGGTGATATTGCCGTCGGAGACCACATCCAGGCCGACGTCGTTGCCATTATAGCTGCCACCCTGGATGAGCACATCCCCGCCGCGCAGGCGCAGCCATTCCTCCATGTTCATGTTTCCGGGGTAGTAGCCCAGGGCCGTGAGCTGCGGCAACTGGCCGGGATCATCGCCGTGATAGACCTCTACACCGTCGCTGGCGTTCTGGTTCTCGATACCGATGGTGTAATTGCTACCACTTGTTCCCAGTGCCAGGTAATGTACCTCGATGTTGTTGCTGCCCTCGAAGAGCTTGAATTGGAATGTTGCGTTTTCGCCAGTGTTATAGAATCCTACACCCTGGAATTGGACAATGAATTCCCGATTCCCAGGGGGCCCAAAGGTTTCAAAGTAGATGGTCCCTTGAGGATTTTCGCAACCCCATCCCTCATCCTGAGTACACATATCAGTCCAATATCCGGCGATATAGCCATCAGGCAGCTCAGGATCGGTAATTGGGTCAGGACCGTATGAACACGTATCACCAGTGACAGATAAGTAGCCGTTGGTGCAGATATAGATCTCATCGTAGGTCTCACCGTAGTAGACAAAGTCGAAGCCCAGGTCGTAGGGCCCCTCCAGGTTGTCATCGCCTCTCGGAACAGCAATTCCACCGTTCGTAGCGATTGAGTGATAATCAAATTCCGGATCGGTGAGGGTATAGACTCCACCACCGCCGGGCGCGTTCACATAGAACACGATTTCTGGGCCCTGGTTGTTGACCATGGCGCCGCGTTCGCGGTTGCCGTTGGCTTGTACTTCCACCAGGGTGACATCGCCGTGGGACATGACGTCCAGGCCGGTGCCCCAGCCGATGCTGCAGCCAGGTCCGGGCTCGCCGCTGTAGCAGTAGCGGTCCAGGTCAACCCCGCCCTGTGCGTGGCAGAACTGGCCGAAGTGTTCGTGGCGGCAGAAGGCCTGGAAGTTAAAGCGCCTGCCGGATTCACCACAGATGCGGCTGGGTTCATTGAATTGCTCGCAGAACAGGTTGCCGTCGAAGGTGGGGTGGAAATCGAAGTTGCTGTTGGTGACGAAGACATTGCCGAAGGCATCGGGGCAGTCACCGTTATGGCAATCGCCCCAGGTGTTGTTGATCCAGGCGTTGCCCCAGGGGTTATCCTGGGCGCTGACGCCGTCCAGCTCGATATCGCCATAGGAGCGGATATTCAGCCCATAGGGATTATCGCCGTCAACCCAACCGTTGCTGTCGAAGAAGCTGTCGGTAACGGTGACGTCGCCGGGTTCGTACCCTGGCGGGGAGCCGTATTCACAATATTCACCCGCACCAGGGTGATGCTGGCAGACCAACTGCTCATCGACCTGATGGGTTGCGAAATCGCAGTATTCTGGATTTCTATCGCAGTATCCCTCGTGGTCAAAGGTCTGGTATTCCCCGCCCTGGCAATAGTCCTCTTGGTCATTGCAGAAGCAGTTCCCGCAAAAGCCTACGAACTCAAAGGGTAGCCAGGCGTTGTTGAGCATGGCTCCAAAGCGGGCGTTGCCGCTGGCTGTGACCTGGTCCAGGGTAATATCACCACGGGCCAGAATTTCCAGCCCACCGCCCCTCTCACTGTTATAGCCGTTGTTGTTGAAGCTGCTGGGGTCGATGAAAACTTCGTTGGCGCGGATATCCCTTTCCCAATCGCCGATCACAGCGCCCGCTCGGCCGTGGCCGCTGGCGTGGACGTTGATCAGATCGACATCGCCTTCTGTCGCAATCTGAAGTCCGGTGCCAAAGCTGATGTTGCAGCCGGGCAGCCATTCACCATGGGTGCACAGGCCCAGCGCATCGATCTGGCGTAGAACTGGATCACAGTACTGGCCATATTCATGATGCCGGCAGAAGATGTGTGGCAGGAAACGGCCACCTTCGGTGCAGGCTGGTGATCTTCTGTTTACATCACAGAACATCTGGCCGTCGAAAGTCGGCTCCAGCCGGTAGTCGAAGAAGCCGCTGGTGATATATACATCACCGGGTTCAAAAACGGGCGGACCGAACGGACGCGGGCCATTTTCAACAGGCCGGCGAATTGCACAACCGCCATGATCACACTCACCGCGGAATATATCGAAGAAGTTATCGATAAGCACGCCGCCACCGGTGTTGTCGAACGCGGCAACCCGGTTGAGGGTCACATCACCGTTGGAATAGATCTCCAGGCCGGGACCAGCTTTCGGCGTGTAGAACCCATTCTGGTTGAAGGCGCTGTTAGTGACTAACACGTCAGGGGGGCTGCTGTACGTGCAAATGCCAAATGGTGTCTCGTCGCAGAAATGCCAGGGGACAACTTCGTTGACGGGGTTGCATAATTCTGGCCTTCGGCTGCAGATCAAGGACTCGTTCAAGGAATCCGGAACCTGATCGCCATCCGTATCCAGGCACATCCGCGGGGGAACATCGGGCAAAGCGCAGGCGGCCGGCTCGTTGATCACGAGCATGGGCCTCTGGTGCCACATGTTATCCAGGTAGGCGCCAAAGTTGGCGTTGCCGCTGGCAGTAACCTGGTCCAGGGTGATATCCCCGGTCGCCACGACATACATACCGCCGCCCCAGCCTTTGCTGAAGTAGCCGTTGTTATTGAAGGTGCTTGGGTCGATGAAGACATTGTCAGCCAGGATGTAGCGATCCGAATCCTCGCCGATCTGAACGCCATACTGGCCGTGGCCGCTGGCGTGGACGTCGGTCAGTTCGACATCGCCCTCGCTGAGGATTGTTACACCCGTGCCATAGCTGCGGGTATCAAAACAGCCGGGCAGATCGCGTTGATCGGCGCAGTAACCATCGCGATCAAAACCAAACTCCCAGCTACAGTAGCCAGGGAATTCCCGGCAGAGTCGTCCGAAAACCACTCGCCCCTCATTACAGAACTGGCCTTGGGTTTGATGGCAGAGCAGTTTACCGGAGAACCGGGTTTCGGAATTGAAGTCGAAATTGCCGGTGTTGATGGTCACATCGCCCGGCTCGAACCAGAAATCGAGATCCATAGGTGGACCAAAGGACGGGTCATCCTGATCAGGCGGATGCCCATTGCAATCGCCATTGCATTCGTCTTCACAATGGCCGTTACATTCGTGGTTGCAATCGCCGTTGCAGCCATGGAAGACATCGAAGAAGTTATCGATGTACACACCGCCCCAAGGGTTATTCCGGGCAGCAACCCGCTGCAGGGACACATCGCCGTAGGAGAAGATCTCCAGCCCAGCATGGCCTCCGTCACTCCTCTGGCGGCCGTTATCATCGAAGACGCTGCTGGTGACGCTGACATCTGCGGGGTCTAACTGGAGGTAGCAGGCGTATGGGGGTGCATCGTGGCAGAACAGCTCAGGAACAACACTGCTGCCCCCATCGCAGAACTCTGGTCGGACCCGGCAGATCAGGGCATCGTTCAAAGCATCATTGATGCCATCGTCATTCGTATCGAGGCACATTGCCCTGGGAACACCAGGGGCGCCACAGACTGCCAGCTCGTTGATCGCCAGGGTGGGTTCATCCACCCACTGGTTGTTGAGGATCGCACCGAAGCTGGCATTGCCGCTGGCGGTGACCGCCAGCAAGGTGATATCGCCGCGGGCGAAGACATTCAATCCGCCGCCCTCACCCTTGCTGTTGTAGCCATTATCGTTGAAGCTGCTGGGATCGATGAAGACATTGCCGGCGCGCACATCCCAATCGCCGATGCGCGCCCCAGCCTGGCCGTGGCCGCTGGCGCTGACATCTGTGAGCTCTACATCCCCTTCGGTCATGATATCGAGGCCGGTGCCAAAGCTCTGCCGGTAATAACAACCAGGTCTGCGAAGGCCATCCTCACAGTAAGCGGTGGAGTCAAAGCCTGATTGAGGATCGCAGTACGGCAAATAAGGGGAGGCGGGGTGGCAGAGTCGATTCTCCACCTGGCGCAACCCACCAGCACAGAAGGGGAAATGGCCGTTGTAATCCTGGCAGAAACGCCAGGGTGTGAAGCGGGTGGTAGCGAAATCAAAGCTGCTGCTGCTGATGGTGACATCGGCAGGAGGTAGGTCAAACATTCCACCGCCTCCGAAGCAGAACTCATTATATTCTTCAGAATGGCAGAATGCATCCAGGTCGATTATGGGCTCATCCTCTGTGTGGCAGAGGTCCCAATTATTCATACAGAAGTTCCCAACATCAATCCAATCGTAGTTGTGGCAGTATCCTGGGTAACCGCCTTCCTCACTGCAGAAACCCAGAACATCGATATGGAAATCAGGATCACCAAAGAAGGGGGAATTGTCGATCCGCGCGCCGCCCCAGGGATTGTTCAGGGCGGTGACATCGCTGAGGGTCACTTCGCCAAAGGTTTCAACTTGTAATGCGGGTGGTCCATCTTCCTGACGGAGGCCATTCATATCAAAATGGCTGCTGCTGATGGAGACAGTTCCGGTTTCGCCGCCGAAGCAGAGTCCATCGGGAGCGCCGTCACAGAAGAATTCCACATCAATGCGATCATCTTCCGTACAGATCCCTAAGGGATCAAACCTGCAGTAGAGACCCTGGTTGATGGTATCGGGTATGCCATCACGATTGGTATCCCGGCAGGATAAATCCGGACGCGGCCAGAAGGGGTGGTTACATACAGCCTGCTGGTCGATCTGGTATTCGACCTGGTAGTCGTAGAATTTATTGTTCAACGACGCGCCACCGACCTCATTAAGGCTGGCAGTGACGTTTTCTAGGGTGATATCGCCATCGGAGATGACGTCCAAGCCGAAACCATTATGGTTAAAGGTGCTATCCTGGATGAAAACATCTCCCCCCGGCAGACGGCCGATCACGTCCAATGCGCGATAGAGCGTAGAATAGCCCACTGCAGTTTGCTGATCTAATCCAGCCCTGCCGTAGTAGTAATATAATCCGTATGTTCCATCTGGGTTTTCTACTCCAGCGGAGTGGAAATCTCGTGCACCCTGAAATGGGGGAATCACCGGCGGAGCATTCTGATAATGGACTTCGATATCTCCAGTAGCTTCGAACAACTTAAACTGCATGGTGACCCTGGGTCTGTCAGGTCGGTTATGATGGGGTACATTTCTGAATTCCAGAATAAAGACTTGATCGCCTTCATCTTGATCGCCACCATCCATGGCCCAATATCGAATCGCACCTCCTTGGGAGAGGTTTAATGGCCCCCACCAACCGGCGATCACGCCATTCCAAGCATCAGGCTGCGATATGGGCTGCGCAAGCCAAGAGGGCGGAGGTGGGTTCTGTGGGTCAATAGCATTTACCGACAGAAAACCGCTCGTATTGAGAAATATTGTCCTATACACGTTACCAAAATATTCAAAATCAAATGGCAGATATATGGAAATATGGCTGTCAGCTGGAATATTTCTAAACACCACGGGAGGATGCTGACCATCAGGCAATGCAAACTCAAAGTCAGGCTCAACCACGCGTAAGCCCCTGCCGCGTTGATACGTGTAGGTATAGATCTCAGGGCCACGGTTGTTGATGAAAGCGCCCTCTTTGCTATGGCCGCTGGAGTTCACATCCAGCAGGGTCACATCCCCATGGGATTGGATATCCACACCGGAGCCATAACTCTCGCTCTCGACGCAGCCAGGGTTGGGTCCCTGCCCCAGCGGAGCAGCACACCAAAGTTCGAAATTGATCCCGTCAGGACCACAATAGGGGCGAAGGGGATTTCGACTGCAAAAATCATCCGGATCGATCCCTCCCCAGGGGTCGCAGACGAGCCGCCCTAATTGAGTTCTGCAAAAACGACCGGTATCGAACATCAGGCTGGGGATGAAGTCAAAATCGCCGTCCGTTATAGTGACATCACCGGGGGGCACATCCCAGGGCATGGTGCTCTGGCAGAACCTGCCAAATTCTTCATCTTCACAGAATGCCCAGGTGACAATTTCCGGGCCGCGACAGAAGAAGCTAGCGGCGAACTCTTCGCAGATCAGCTCCGAATTCAGTTCTCCAGGGTTTGTGCAGAAGGGGTATCCCAGTTCGCCGCACAAAGCCAGGGTATCGATCTCCATGCCGGGCAGGCTGCGGTTATCGATGCGCACGCTGCCAGCGGGGTTGCCGAGCGCGTCCACATTGGTCAGGTCAACATCTCCAAGCGAAAGGATCTCCAAACCTGGAGGTCCGGTATGCCCATTAGGCAGCACACCCAAGGCGTTGTAATCGAAGGTGCTGTTCTGCACACTGACATTGCCAGCCCGTAACGTACAGTAACCTTCACCTAAAATCCCACAGGCTGCGGTCTCGTCGATCACCGAGGCTTCACACCACCCGGGGAAGTATGTGCAGTAGGTCGGCGCGTCAACAGTATCCAATATTCCATCCCCATCGGTATCTGAACACATAATCAAGCCGATGGGGTCCCTGCAATAGACTTCCTGGTCGATCGCGGGGATGGGGGCGTATTGAGTTGTATCGATCAGCGCGCCACCTCCAGGGTTGTTATCTGCATGAACACCGTCTAAAGACACATCACCACTGGAGATAACAATCAAGGAGGGGATATCGTCACCGCGATGATCTTCGTTGTCTCTCTCTTCGTCAAGCACAACAATGGGCGGGTTGACCGTACTGAAGCTGCTGTCTATCACAGTCACATCCCCAGGTTCTCCACCTTCATCCGATTCCACGGGATTGTGAATGATTGCGCCACCCAGGAGATCATTATTGGGATCATGATCGGCGGTAACCTGATCCAGAGTTACGTCACCCTGGTGATCGGCGATCACAATCGCGGCAGGTAGGGGGCCGTCTTCGTCTTCCGGTTCAGGGACCCTCTGGCCATTCTCATCATCCAAGGATACATTGGCAATCACATTTTCCAGGGTCAGGTCAGCTGTGTTGCCCATCGCCTCGAATCCTTCACTGAAAAGTAAATTGCGGAAGATCAGGTCACCGAAGAGGTTATCGTAAACGCCAACCTCACTTGTAAATGTTGTCACCGGGGTATCATCACCAGGATCACCGTCATCTTGCTCAGCAGTCGTGCCCTCAATGGTCAGGCTGGTGCCGAAATCAAACCCGGCGAGTTCAAAACCAAAGAAATTGCCCGCTTCGACAAAGATCGTCCCCGAGCGTCCATGTTCATCAGCATGGAAACGCGCATCCTCGATGGCTGCTGCCATGGCGTCAGGTCCAAAATGTTGATCCGCGCATCCACCATCCCAGCAAAATTGCGGGTCGGCTTCAGCAAGGATCTCCGCAGCGGCCACCGTGGCCAGCGGTTCAACCTGGCCATCTTCATTAATCACGACCAGATTAACGTCTTCTGGTATTTCGGAGAGCAAGGGAGCATCTTCATCAGCTGCTGGTTCGGCTTCACATTCAGCTGGCACATCGCCTGCTGCGGCATCGGCGTCAGCAGGTACTTCGCAGGCAGTTACTTCTGCCTCAGCACCCACAGCTTCGGCATCAGCACCTACAGCTTCGGCATCTGCACCTACAGCTTCGGCATCTGCACCTACGGCGTCGGGATCGGCAGCGGCATCAGCGGCGGCATCGCCTAGAGCGTCGCCTTCAACGGCTTCGGCATCGGCAACCGCCTCACCTCCGGCCTCGGCGTCACCATCAGTTTCCGCGTCTGCTTCAGCGTCGGTGTCGGAATCTGCGGCATCGCCTTCTGCCTCTGCTCCCGCATCCGCGTCGTCTTCGGCGACGGCGTCAGCGGCGTCGGCATCAGCGTCTGCGTCGCCTTCTGCAGCATCCGCGTCAGCAGTACCTGAATCGGCATCGCCTTCAGCATCGCTTGACGTGTCACTTTCAGGTTCAGCCGAATTCTCTCCTGCTGCTTGGTCAGTTTCGGTTTCGACCGAATCCGCGTCGCCTGTATTCTCGGAATCCACAGACTCCCCGTCTTGTGGGGAATCGTCTGATGGAACAGATTCTTCTGCAGCAGAGTTTTCCTCCTGTGCGTAGACGTATTGCACGGTTGGTAAAACCATCGAGAAGGTCATCGAAATCATGATTGCTACAGAAACCACTTTGAATAACTGATTGAGGGTGCTCGAGCGGGACATTTCTTCCTCCTTGTGGAGATCTCTCAATTACACAAGTCCATCTTCTAATTAGATGGTGCCGTCATCAGGGATCAAGCCACTTCACTGCATTGAGTGCATCAGGATGGGTGTGTGAGATACGGCGCAATTCTGCGCATCTGCGTAATCACCACCCGTGGGTAAGATTGAGTGCTTAACATCATTGACGTAGAAATCTGAATTGGGTTGATGAGTGCGCGGTGTGGAGTGTGGAATGGCATCTTTGGCCCCTTTAACAAGAACCACCGATGTACCGAATCCGAATCGCAAAAGAGCCTTGCAAAAAATCGCCACGCTGCAAAGCACAACTTTTCGACATTTTTGCCGAGAAAATAAGGCTGTGCAATAGGGGTGATTTTTATGGAGTTTTGGCATTGGGTTTGCGAAATTTTCGTAAAGGAAAATGCATGGCAAGCATGCCCCTTAGGCAACACTTATCTTAAAGAAGCCTATCAAAATTGATAGGTTTGTGATATGAGGATTTGTGAGTGTTTTGTTTGCACGAATGTCCCTCTTATGTATGTACAAACTAGGAGAGTCAATTTACTTATTATGTGCAGATTTCCCCCACGAAAGCGCAAGCAATATGGGCGATAATACCCAGAGTCAGAGGTTAGTTGGGATTGCATACTCTGGAAATTAAAAAAAGCCACCCGTTTGGCGAGGGTGGCTTCATACCAGTGCAGTGATCTATATGGACACTATTTCATTTTTTCATACTGCAGATTCATGTTTTTGGATGTTTGCGCGAAAAACTAACCAGCATGTTGAGCTTCCAGATCAAGCAGGAAGCGCTTGCGCCAAAGTCCGCCGCCGTAGCCGGTCAGTGATCCATCGGAGCCGATGACACGGTGGCAAGGAATAATGATGGCAAGGCGGTTGTCGCCATTGGCGCGGGCGACGGCGCGCACGGCTTTGGGGTTGTCAATGCGTTCGGCCTGTTCTTTGTAAGAGCGTGTGGCACCATAGGGGATTTCTTGTAAAGCGCGCCAAACTTCTTGCTGGAACGCGGTTCCTGGAACGACCAATGGTAGATTGAATTCTTTGCGCGTACCTTCGAAATATTCCTCGATTTGTTGGTTCAGCGCTTCGAAGTGGATACTGTTTCCTGGGATGAACTCTGCTTTGAGCGATTTTTTCAATCGTTCGACCTGAGTTTCCAACATGCGACGATCGATAAACTCCAACAGACAAATCCCTTCTTCGGTGGCTCCGGCCAACATTGGGCCTAGAGGAGTCAGGAGCCTTGTGGTTGTGACGATACTCTTTTGCGAACTTTTGTTGGGAGAAAAGCCGGTGGTTTTCTTGAAGGAGTCTGTGAATCCGCTCAATGAGTCATACCCGGTTTCAAAGGCGGTATCGATGACTTTTTCACCGTATTTTATGCGTCCATGAGCGTCAGAGATTCTCAACATGCGTAGATAGGCCTGAAAAGTCATACCGTGATGCTTTTTGAACCAGCGGCGGACGCGCGCTGGGTCGATGCCGCGCTCGCGCAAATCGCAGTCTTTGAGCCTGAGTTCGGGGTGAGCTTCGATTTCATCCATCAGCGGTTTTAACCACCCGGGATATTCGCCTTGCTGACCCAAAGGATGGCAAATTTTGCAGGGACGGTAGCCCTGCAACAAAGCCTCGTGTGTGGAAGGGTAGAATTCCACGTTCTGTTTTTTTGGTTTGCGGGCTGTGCAGGTGGGACGGCAGAATATGCCGGTAGTTTTCACTGCAACAAAGAAGATACCTTCATAGGTGCTGTCTTTTTCCAGTAAAGCGGTATACATGGTTTCAGTATTGGGTAAGGTCTGGTTCATTTTTATTCGTACTCCTGGGCTTGATTTTACTGCCATACTTTAATCCATGTCTGCGTACAACGAAACCGAAAAATTGACAAATAATCCGAAAAAAGGGTGTGCGAAGGAGGCACTGCCCCCTTCGTACACTCTTTTTGGGGAAAATCAAATCCAATCCACTTCTTCGACTGTGAGATCACCGCCTGCATTCCCTGTGTTGAGGGTGCCCGCGGGCTCGACCATCAAGATATGGCACTCGTCTTCTGCGATGGGTTTATGTTCTACACCTTTAGGCACCACTAGCATCTCTCCTTCTTTGAGAGTTGCATTGCCATCGCGGAAGGCAATCTGCATTTCGCCTTGAATGACGATGAACACTTCATCGGTCTCGGGATGGCTGTGCCAGACGAATTCGCCTTTAACCTTGGCGATTTTAAAGTGGTAATCGTTCATTTGGGAGATGATCTTCGGTGACCAGTATTCGCTGAATTTCAAAAATTTTCCTTTGATGTTGATCACATTTTTGCGCATAAATCACTCACTTGGAATTCAGTTTGCAAATCTTTCCTTATGAAAAATCTGCGGCGAACAATGCCCATAGGGATAGAATCCTTGAAGATTGTTCGACGGGTTGATTTGTATTCAGATTATATCAATAGGAATGTCAGATAGTTTGGTCGCGTCGAAATCCCCCTGGTTTTGTTGGTATGTTCGGCTATAGCGTGTCGTACCGATAATTTGAAAGAAGAATAACGATTGACAAACGCTCTATTGCAAATGTTCCAAGATTTCCCTGGCGTTTATGAAATGGGGAGCCTCTTCAGCCTGCACAAATTTATAGAAATCGCAAACCAGGCAGTTTTTTAATTTCATCGCGAAGGTGCCTTGAAGCTGACCGCCACATAGAGTTCCTGCAATGGCCCAGCATGCTCTCCCAGCGTTGATCCCGTTGTTTATGCCATTTGTACGCGTCTCAACTGCAGCGGGGCACACTCCCAATTCTGACACCCTGGTTCCGTCTGACTCGCGGCTGCATTGTTTGAATTCCCAGCAGTTAGTTTTCGACATATGAAGCTCTCCTAGTGCTAGTGTATTGAGTGAATCCTTATAAAAGTTATCGACATATTGATCAAAAACTTAAACGGGAATTTTTTCGGACATTATTGTTTCTACAATACTCACCCCTACTTCTGGGGGATCACCCCGGAAACTCCTAGAGAACCGACTTAGAAGTTCTTTGTTGAATGATCTGGTAGCAATTTCTCAGCGTTCCGGATTGCCGGAATGGCATAACCGATGGGAGCCAGGGAGAACATAATGATTCCGGTAAGCAAGATGATAAGCGACATTCCCGCACCGGGACCGCTGCCCACGAGCCAGTCAAATGTAGGCGCGAGCGCGCCAGCGGGCATCATGGCAGGTTCGAAGAGCTCTTCGGCCAGAGGCCCAGCCAGGAGTGTGCCGATTGGTATCATTGCCCGCGAGGCAGTGATGCGCGCCGACATGACACGCCCCTGAACGTCTGGGGGTACCTTGGTCTGCCAGATAGATGCAATGGTGCCGTTGAGCAGAGGTACGAACAGATACATAAATAAGGCCCCTGGTATCCAGGTGTAGAAATCACGTCCAATGCCAAACAGCACACGTCCCAGGATGGAACCCAAAGCCAGGAAAATTAATACTCCGGGGATCTTCTTTTTGGGACCACCCCAAACACTGATGATCAATCCCCCGGCAACCGCTCCGCCGCTGAGAATGGCTTGAACACTGCCTAGGACGAGTTCGTCATTGTTTGTACGCGCCAGCACTAATGCTGTTAGAAGTACATTTCCCAGGGTGCCAAACAGGTTGGTTGTCATCCAAAGGGATTGCAGCGCTGTCAGACTAGGTCTCTTGAGAATGAATTTGAAGCCATAGAGCATATCTTGCCACAGGCTTCCTTTCGCGGTCTGGCCGATTTCGGTTTGCTCTGGCTGGGGGATAAAGGTTATTGCTATTGTGAGAATGGCAATTCCGAAGGTCAGGAGATCGATATAGAAAATCTCACGCAGGTCGATAAAGGCTAGCAAAGCGGCAGCAGCAATCGGTGAAAAAATGCTTGAGGCTGTCGCGGCCAGTTCGCGCATACCGTTGGCGCGCCCGTAGTGTTTTTCAGGCAACATCATGGTAATTGAACTCATGAAAGCTGGCAGTTGGATCGTGTCAGCCACACCGGAGAAGAAGACGGCAATATACAAGTGCCACAATGCTAATTCGCCAGTCAGATAAATAAACAGCAAACTAAGTGTAGCGATTCCCGCCAGTGTATCGCTGATGATCATAACGGTCTTGCGATTCCAACGGTCGGCCAGGACCCCGCCAAGAGGCCCAAGCACCAGCATGGGTAACATGCCAAAAAAGGCTGTCGTCGTCAGAGCAGTTGGCGAATTGGTTTGTTGGAAAATCCATATCGTCAGGGCGAAACGAGTAAGGCCCGAACCGAAGAGCGAAGCGAATTGTCCGATCCAAATGACGACAAATCCGGTAAATCCCCTGAATTTCATTATGGCCTCCAAAGAAATTGAATTTTTCTATGACCCTGGTTGGTTGATAGTCAGGTGAGATTATCTCCAACCCTGTTGTGGGTAGACACTCAGCTTGAGTAAGAATTGAATATGCCAAGCCAAGAGCCATAGCAGGGGTGCGTTGCTGATACTATTATTGCCCTGCGGCTCAGGGAGTGGGCATCGCAAGGAGCGATGTGTGCGGCACCAATTATAAACATTCATGGTCCATCAGCCCAAAGCAGATATCTGATCTTGACGTTTGGAGAAAGCCAATGTTTTGCGAACCTGAGCTTTTCTCATCAAGCGGGCAGTATCGTTGCGGCGCTCAATCGCAGATGTATTGGGCATTTTCTAGCCAAGATCATTGAGAGCTTGGTCGATGCGTTTTTTGCTGCCATGAGTATGGCGAATTTCAAGGGATTTCAGCCGTCGAATATGGCGATGATTGATGACCTGGACGTGAGCGGCGGTGCGAGGAATGCGATACTGAATGTTTGGCATTCGTCCTTGAGTTCCATTTCGAGCTGGGTGATAGGGGCGTCCAAATATCTCCGGAAAGATGGCGGCATAACTAGTATCGCAATCTGTAAATAGGGCCACCCGATGGCGATCCACTAGACGGCCTGCTCCGTCCTGTAGTAAGCGCCGAATGAGTTCTTCATCTCGTCGGCCTTGAACATGGGAAAGCACAAACTTGCTCTTGGGATCCATCAATTCTGCTTCCCAGGCTGGTCGTGATTTCTGCTCCACAAACCCGTGTCTTTCATCTATCTTGCAGTTCCATAAGGCCGTGTTCTTGCGTTCACTGAATTCTTCTTGACATTCGCAGCACCGTAAATAGCGAATTCTTCGGTAATAATCTCACTTCACCACCGGTTCTTAGTTTTCGCTGTATCTTCACCTCATCCCCTGATCAAAATATTGCAGTTGAAAACCTGTTAGTCTGCCAAGGTGCTGGTATCGCCTACATCTTCACCGAGAGCTTGCGCTTTGAGCAGTCGACGCATGATCTTGCCGCTGCGGGTTTTGGGCAGGCTATCAACGAAGGTGATGGTCTCTGGCTTTGCAATGGGCCCCATTTCTTTGCCAACATGTGCCACCAATTTGCTAGCAAGATCATCACTTCCAGTTTGACCAGCATTCAAGATCACATAGGCATGAACAGCGCTGCCTTTGATATCGTGCGGCAGACCGATCACGGCCGCTTCGGCAACAGTGGTATGGCTAACCAATGCGCTTTCGACTTCAGCAGTGCCCAATCGGTAGCCACTCACCTTGAGGACATCATCCATACGCCCGATGACCCAAATATAGCCATCTTTGTCTTTGCGGGCGGAGTCGCCAGTTTGGTACATATCCCCAAACTTTCCCCAGTATTGTTGTTTATAGCGGTCATCATCCCCATATACGGTGCGTAGCATCCCCGGCCAGGGTCTTTTTAGCACCAAATAGCCTTCTTCGCCTGCTTTGACGGATTTCCCATCATCATCCACGACATCGACTTCATGTCCGAAAAAAGGTTTCGTTGCAGAACCTGGCTTGAGAGGCGTTGTTGGCAGCGGTGTGATTACGAAGCCCCCGGTTTCAGTCTGCCACCAAGTATCCATTATGGGACACTCATCGTTGCCAATCACCTTGCAATACCATTTCCAGGCTTCGGGATTAATGGGCTCTCCCACGCTGCCCAGCAAGCGTAAGCTTGAAAGGTCATAGCGTTTCGGCCATGCATCGCCATAGCGCATTAGTCCTCGTATGGCGGTAGGCGCGGTGTAAAGGATCGAAATTCCAAACTTTTCGATCATGCGCCACCAGCGATAGGGATATGGATAATTCGGTGCGCCCTCATACATAAAGCTGGTAGCTCCAGCGATCAAGGGGGAATAAACAATATAACTATGACCGGTTATCCAACCGGGGTCAGCAGCACACCACCAACGGTCTTCATCCTTGATATCGAAGACAGACTTCAGGGTGGTATACGTATAAACCTGATAACCGCCATGGGTATGAACAACTCCCTTTGGGCGACCAGTAGTTCCCGATGTATACAGAATGAAAAGTAGATCTTCGGCATCCATGAATTCGGTTTCGCATTTTGGGTTGGCGATGGGCAATTCCAAGAGATCGTGGTACCAGTAATCCCGCCCGGTTTCCATGTAGATTTCCTGTTTCGTGCGTTTGACTACAATGCAATTTTCGATGGTAGGTTGGCGTGCCATGGCTTCATCAGCGATATTCTTCAACTCTACGATTTTGCCGCGCAGCCAACCGCCATCAGCAGTGACCAGCACGCGGCTTTGAGCATCTTCGATGCGCTCTGCCAATGCCTCCACACTGAAGCCACCGTAAACCACGCTATGTGCTGCACCAATCTTGGCGCAGGCTAGCATCGCGAATACCTGCTCAGGGATGCGCGGCATATAGATAGTTACGATGTCCCCTTTCTGCACGCCCATGCTCTTGAGAATATTGGCCATCTTGCTGACTTCACGATCCATGGCGTGATAGGAAAACGTGCGCACATCGCCGGGCTCACCTTCCCAGATCAGTGCCAGTTTATTGCGCCGCCAGGTTTTCAGATGTCGGTCGATGGCGTTGTGGACGATATTGGTTTTGGCACCCACGAACCACTTGAAGAAAGGAGCATTGCTATCATCCAGAATTTTGTCCCATTTTTGGAACCATTCCAGTTCCTCAGCTCGTTCAGCCCAAAAGGCATCCGGATCTTCGATAGATTGTTGGTACCAGGTCTCATAGTCCTGGACATTTGCATTCTGTACGATATCCTGTGATGGGAAAAATACTTCCCCCTCGAAATTCTGATCCTTTGACATGCTCTTTCCTCCATGAGTAAATATGGGATACGAATAAGCGACTACTTCATACAACCCTCTAAAACCCAATTTTCTAGAGATGGTTTCGTATCGACGGCGATTCCCATAGACCTAACCCCGAAAATTACCTTAATTGGATAAATTTAGTTATAACATCAGGAGTTACGCACTTGATGCGGATTGGGTTGGGAATAGGGGGTGGGGGTACCCCCACCCCCTATTCCCAACCATTTTTTCGCTGGACTGCGAAAGTCCTAAATATGAAGTTTTACCCATGAGTTGCTTACCAAAATCACCGACCCGAATATCCGCATTTACGATGCCACGATCATGTTCCACATGGGCATGAGCCCGGAGGAAGCTGCTAAAATGCCGACGGCTCAAGAGAATTATTTGCAGGGGCATATCCCTGGAGCGGTTTTCTTCAACCACCTGGACTTCTCGGACACCGATAGCCCCTACGAGTACATGCTGGCAGCAGATGAAAAACTGGCAGACCAGATCGAAAAAAAACGGTATCGCCAATGTTTGCGAGGTAATTTTGTATGCTACCACACTATTAGCTACAGCCACGCGGGCCTGGTGGCTGCTGCGCTATGCTGGTCTGGAAAATGTGCGTGTGCTCCACGGCGGTTTCCCAGCATGGAAGGAAGCGGGTGGGGCGATTGAAAAGGAGGCGCGGTTTTATCCAGCGGTCAGGTTTTAGGCCCAATTCGATGCGGACATGTTTGCCAATAAGGAAGAAGTGCAGTCTGCTATTGAAAACGATGACGTGACCGTCCAGAACTCTCTGACGCAGGACTGGCATGACGATGAGCATATCCCAGGTTCCACTTGCCTGCCACTCACGGACCTGACGATTGGGTGGGATGCCTACCTGCCGGCGGAGCAGTTGGCGGCGCTTCTGCCGGGCACTGACCGTCAAAAGCGCATCATCACCTAATGTGGAGGCGGCGTGGCCGCAACACTCAACGCCATGGCTTATGTGATGAACGGCTTCGAGAATGTTCCCGTTTGAAAAACCTTCGGCATTTGCGGTTCACGCAGGCCCAATATGAAAAAACCGGCCCGGGCCGGTTTTTTCTTGTTTTGATTGTGGGAGGTTTACCTGAAGAGAAAATCCGAATTGGGGATCTCCGGCATGGAAATTGGTTGTGAGTACAGGTATGCACCATCAGGATACAACATATCACCAAGCATCTCTTCTCGGAAAGCCATCAACTGGGCTTTTTGCTCGCTGGTCAACGATGAGCCGACCTGGGCAAAGTTTTCGGCGAAATTGTAGATGATTGCACCATCCAACTCGCCATATTCTTCCATCCAGGCCAAGACAGCATCCATATCAGCGGATTCGCCAGCCATGAACTTGCGCAGCTCGACGGCGACCAGCTGGCGTGTATCTACGATCTCCAGCAGGTAGGGTCGTTGGAGATCTACTAGGTCAGTTATGAGTTGCGCCTGGTCTGGGGTTAGGGTATTCAACATGGCTTCCCCCATATCTCCTGTAAGGTTGGATGAGATAGTGTAATCGGGGTTGCCCATGGCGGGAGCATCTTTGAGATAGAACGAACCAAAGTAGGTCCCTTGGCGTTCGGGGCAGAAGTAAACGTCTGATTCGACCGAGCCGAGATACCAACTGAACATGTCTCCGGCGTAGGTCATCACAGCGACTTTGACATCACGGTCGAGGCCCTGAATATCGGAAGGCTCCTCAGCTTCCGGCCAATCGAGCATCCCAACCCCGGTCAGCGACTCCAGATAGCTTTGCTGAGATTCATCCAGCGAACTGAGCATACCGCCCATAACTTGCGCCCTCTCGAAGCTGATCTCGCCATCCAGCCGATAGAGATCAGCTGAGTAATCCTTGACAGCTTCTTCGTCCAGGCTTGACGTTCCGGTAGGGAGATCACCATCCAGCAGACGACGGAAAGCGTCCATGAGTACAAAACGCATTTCAGCGTACTCATCAATGGAGTCAACCTGACCCTCAGCCAGAGTCACCAGCTCGGAGCGCTGCTCAGGGGTCAGCACATTGAGCATGTTGAAGGCGGCTTGGGTCAGGAAATCGGTGTTATGCCCCATCTCGGTGGGGTCGTTATCACGCAGATATTGGAAACCCCAGAAATCAGCCACCTTACCGGGCGGGAAGAAGGAATCAGCACCGAGGTCGCCAGTCAGGAAGGCCAGGGCGTCGAAAGAGATCGTCATTTCCTGCGCATGGTCTGAGATGGCTTGTTTAATATTATATGCAGCTCCATTCTCAGCAGGCTGTCTTCCATCGGTTTGATCGCTATCGCCAGGTTGCTGTGCGTCAAGAGGTGCATCAGCTTGGTTCTCGGGCGGATTGTCGGACGGGTCGCGTTGGGGTGAGCAAGCCAACTGTTCCTGCACAACTTCGCAGACCCCCGTCTCGGTGCCCTTGTGTGATGAAAATTCACAGGCATCTTGTTCAATGCCTCCACTGCAGGCAGCGATTGCTTCCTCAGGGGGAGTTCCGCCGGGAGGAGGCTGTTGGTTATTGGTGGTATCACCGCTCTCATTTAGCGGAGGTTGCTGGCCGCTCTCAGGGTCTTGGTTTTTTGGGGGGTGTTGACCATTCTGCGTGCCTTCATCTTCTCTGGGAGGGGGTGGCTGCACATTGTCAGAACCCTCTCTTTGTGGAGGTGGAGGCTGGTTGTTGACAGAGCCTTCCCTTGGTGGAGGTGGTGGAGCGTTATTCTGGTTGTCACCTGGGGGAGGTGGTTCCTGCCCAATTTCATCCTCGACTAATTGGATTACCGGAGCCTCATCGAGTTGATGCGCGGCAACGATGCCTGGTGTACAGACAAGTGCCAACAAGGTTACGAGCAGAATATTGTAAATGGGTTTGGTGTTCATTAATTTCTCCTTTCGTTTGTCTTGTTCTAAATCTAAAGGTTCTCAGGAAAAAGTGTGAGTGGCCGCTGTCACCCTTTGATGCTCACAGGCATGAGGCCACTCCTCAATCACCATGATCGGTGTCATGGTTCACCCTAAAAAACCGTGACACCGGCTAGGAGTGGCCTGTGACATTGCATGATATGATAAGAATATGCGACGGGACAAATTCAAGGGCAAACAAATACAGCGCATTGCTGCCTGGATGTGGATTGGTTACCTGCTGGCAATGACTTTGGTGGATTCAACTATCTATAGAGAATTCTTGAATTCGCCATTGGCGCTTTATGCCTGGACGAACGGCCTGGCAGCACTGTGCTTTCTTGGCTTATCATATTGGAGTTGGGCACAAAAACGGTTGGAGGATGCTTACTTCCCATTGCTGATCCTGCTGATTTCCGTGACTCCTATTTTGCTGCACCATCTGCTCTTGCCGCAGTTGCCTCCGGGCCCGCTGTCCAACGCCGAGGGAATGATCATGCGGCAATTGCCCGTTCACTTCATTGGTCTCATTCTGGTGGCCTGGCAATATACTTGGGGGCCAATCATTTTCTATAGTGTAGGAACAGCTGCCCTCGAACTGCTGATCATCATGTTGTTCAAACGGGTGAATCCCGGAACCTTTACAATTATCGTCTTAATAAATGTCATCAGAACGATTAGTCTTTTGGTGATCGGGATCTTCATCTATCGTTTGATGTCCCGTTTGAGAGCACAGCAGGATTCCCTCCGGCAGGCTAACCTTCAACTCAGACACTATGCCACCACGCTCGAGAACCTGACTATCAGTCGAGAACGAAATCGCATGGCCCGTGAGCTGCATGACACCCTGGCCCATACCCTTAGCGGTTTGTCTGTACAGTTGGAGACTGTTAAAGCCTACTGGGAAGTGGAACCAGATACCGCTCAAAGCTTCCTCGATCAATCCTTAGCAGCCACCCGCTCGGGCTTAGATGAAACCCGCAGGGCGTTAAAAGCCTTGCGGGCTACTCCCTTGGATGATTTAGGCTTAGGTTTGGCAATCCGCAAATTGGCTGAAACCGCCGTGAACAGAAGCACCTTAAAACTGAGTCTGATGCTCCCTGAACGATTCCCAACCCTGTCCCCAGATATCGAACAGTGTCTTTACCGCGTGGCCCAAGAAGCCATTGAAAACGTAATCCATCATGCCAACGCCCAAAATTTGGCCCTCCGACTGACGTTTGAGGAGGGTACCGGTATACTCGAAGTTCAGGATGACGGCCTGGGAATTGATGTGAAGCAACGAGAGAAAACTGGTCATTTTGGCCTGTCTGGGATGCGCGAACGAGCCCAATTGGTTGGGGGCAAATTGACCATCGATAGCCATCCAGGGAGAGGCACTATCGTCAAACTAACGCTAGATGGGAATTTCTATGAGAGTGATTATCTGTGACGATCAGGCTATTATCCGTGATGGCCTGGAAATGCTCTTGAAATTAGAGAAGGATATCGAGGTAGTCGGGCTCGCTCAGGATGGGGCCGAAGCCGTGGAAATAACTGAGCGAGAATCCCCAGACCTGGTATTGATGGATTTGAAAATGCCAGGATTGAATGGCGTTGAGGCGACCCGGCGAATACGTACTCATCATCCTGAGATCAAAGTATTGGTGCTAACCACCTACGATGATGACGAGTGGGTTTTCGATGCTATCCGGGCCGGGGCCTCCGGATACCTGCTTAAGGATACCCCCCGTGAAGCTGTCGTTGATGCTATCCGAGGAACCATAGAGGGGAAATCTTTCGTCGACCCTGCAGTCACAGGAAAATTATTTAGCCAATTGGCCAGCAAGCAGGAGCAACCGGCGTCGTTGATCCTAGATAAGTTGACTGGACGAGAATCGGACGTTCTGCGCCTTATCGCCCGCGGCATGAGTAATACGGAGATTGCTGAAGAACTGCATCTGTCTGAAGGGACTGTGCGCAATCACGTCAGTGCCATTTTTTCGAAGTTGGATGTTTCTGATCGTACGCAGGCCGCTATAATGGCGATCCAACACGGGTTAGGCAACTGAAATTATGAGAGATGATAATACTATGAGTTACAAACGCATAATTATTACAGAATTTGGTAGCCCTAATGTTTTGAATGTTATTGAAGAGAATACTCTTCCAGAACCAAAACCAGGTGAAGTTCGGGTGAAGGTATTGGCCACTTGTGCAAACTTTACTGATACGATGATTCGGAAGGGCATGTATCCTGATGTCAAGGAGAAGCCACCATTTTCTCCTGGCTACGATATGGTTGGTATTGTCGATAAGCTAGGGGAAGGTGTAACAAAACTTCATATCGGACAAAGTGTGGCGGAGCTTACAGTCGTCGGAGCATATTCTGAATACATCTGTCTACCAGAAAGCAGTTTGGTGCCTGTTCCGGATGACTTGGATACAGCAGAGGCTGCAAGTCTTGTCCTTTCTTATGTAACGGCTTACCAAATGCTGCATCGTTGTGCAAAAATCCAATCGGGCCAACATATCTTAGTACACGGAGCGGGCGGGGCAGTTGGTACTGCGATGCTTCAACTTGGGAAATTACTTAACTTACAAATGTATGGGACGGCATCAAAATCCAAACATGATCTGGTTGCCAGCTTAGGTGCGACCCCTATCGATTACAAGAACGATGATTTTGTCAAATACATTTTGAAAGAATCTGGTGAGGGAGTTGATGCTGCTTTTGATGCCATAGGTGGAGATCATTTCAAGAGGTCATTCAAAACACTACGACCAGGTGGTACGCTAGTTGCTTATGGATTCTACGATGCAGTTATGGGAAAAGGGGGTAGTATTCCGCTTGACTTCCTTCGTGTACAGTTATGGAATCTTATGCCCAATGCCCGATCAACGGTATTCTATTCCATTGGGCCGTGGCGGAAGAAACATTCAGATTGGTTTTACGATGATCTGACCAAGCTTTTTTCGCTGCTGTCAGAAAGGAAGATAGAACCAGTTGTCTCGGAACGTATGCCATTGGTAGAGGCAGAACGCGCTCATGAACTTATTGAAAAGAGAGCAGTGAAGGGCAAAATTGTATTGATAGTAAATCAATAATGATCACCTGGCGAGTGATGTTTAGGGTCAAAGCCGCCGGGCCCCGAAGGTATACGTTACAGCGCAACTCTTCGTTGAACCTGGATAGCAGATTGTGCTTCCATGGGGCAGTTATATTCACAAATTCCACAGCCAATGCATAAATCACGAAGGACATAGGGCTGCTGCAAGTAAACTTCTCCCCCCCATTCGTCAACTACAGTGACTTCTTCTAACCGGATGGCTTTATCCGGCACCGGGCACATCTCCTCGCAGACAATACAATGTGTAGCATAAGCCCAAGGCAGGCAGCGGTTGCGATCTAGAACTGCCAAACCCATGACCTGCTGGCGCTTTGTTTCCAGATCCAAAACGGGGATGGCTCCACTGGGACAGACATCTCCACAAGCAGTACAACTGTAATCGCAAGGACCCAGCCGAGGTACCAAGTAGGGTGTCCACAGTCCTTCTAGCCCAGCCTCCAGTAACGTCGGTTGCAGTCCCGCTGTGGCGCAAACCTGCATACACTCGCTGCAATGAATACATTTAGAGAGAAAATCATCTTCATCTTCGACCCCTGGAGGGCGGATCAAGCGCGGATTGGGAGATTTTGCGGCAGCGTTAGTGCTCATCATCAGCGCCCCAGCCGCGCCCACTCCCAATGAGACTAGTGCCTGACGGCGGCTGGGATCGTACTCCGGAGCCAGAACGGGGTGAGTCTGCCAACGGAATGCAATGCGGCTATCTGGACAATCAGCTAAGCAATCCAGGCAAAGAGTGCATTCGGAGGGGATAATTTCGTGGGCTTGGATCTCATTTCCGCTATACGCCTGGATGGCTTCCATCGGGCATTCGCTAATACAGTGATCACAGTGATTGCATTTTGATCCGATCAGCGGTCTGAACAGGGAAATCTTCGAAAGCCAACCCAATAACCCGCCCAATGGGCAAAGATACCGGCACCAGAAGCGATCTGCCAGGGCGTTCAACGCCAGAACGCCTGCAAACAGAGTAAAAATGAATATGTTTTGAGCAAAGGCCGATTGGATGGAAGGCAGTACCACGCCGCGTAAAGCGCTCTCGATCCAGCTAATTGCAGGTTGAAATAGGGGATATTTGTATAATGCGTGCTCTAGTTGCGTGATGCCATGATTGAGCGCTGGGAGCAGGCCGGTGGTGATCGCACGGGTGATGATGGTGATGGGGTCAAAAATCAATAGCGACAAGCTTCCCAGCAAAGCCATTCCCAGGGTTAGTAATAGAAGGATATATTTGACCGATCGCCAGCGCGGCGAGACTTTTGCTGAGCGCTGGTATGCTTCACGAAATCGGACCCATTCCAGGGTGGTGCCCAAGGGACAAATCCATCCACACCACACGCGGCCCAAGAGAAGAGTCCCGCCCAGGGTGATCAGCGCCCAGCCCATTTTGGGGATCCAGGCTCTCCCTGAGATCATGGCAGTCAGCGCCGTAAGGGGATTGAAACGGAAGAACAGACCTGATTGTGAGGATGCTTCACCTGCGCTCCAGTTGACAAGCAGCAAATATAGAAATAGCAGCAGCGCCAGGATTTGCACAGCCTGGCGTACTCTGCGCCAGCGGCTCCACTTGTGATGTTGATCTTTAGGCGATGTGATTTGAATGTCCTGGTTTGCCATTTTTTTCAAAGAATTCTCAACTTTGCAATTGAAAAAACCACAGATAAATGGGGTGCACACAGATTATCAGTTTTTCATCTGCGTTTATCTCCGTTCATCTGTGGTTTCTTTTTTGAAAACATAGATCACCTGTAATAGCACAGGAAGTTCATAAGTAAAAAAGTGGAGTATCTAAACCGCAATCTCTTCAATGCGTAAGCTATCCAGATCTAACGTACCCAACCCCATTTCAGCGCCCAAACGCAGGGCGTCGATATCCGCGCCAGTCTGACCGAAGAATGTGGCAGCATATGCACCCGTAGCGACGAAATCTTGGCTGGCAATGATGGTGTTCATCTGTTTGACGTCGCTCAAGTTGCCGCCCCTGGGCCCGCGATTCATCAAGATATTAACCGCATCCATGATAGTCAACGTGGGGCGGATCAGGCTGGTAAGATCAGCCAGGCGCTGGCCCAGGTTTCGGTGGAACTTGTTGCGCTGAGTGATCACGCCCATCAGGTTTTTCATGCTTAAGGTCAGTTTTGACAGGCTGTGATGTTTCGCTATCGGAACATTGATCAATACATCGGCATCTAAGACATCGCCATAGACGGTCCAACTGGAGATATCACGACCTTCTGGGATATCGACCTTGCGATACTTTATATCGCTCATGATTTCCACGTCTCCACCCGCGGAAGTGACTGCATCCCCAATGCCGCTACGGGCATAAACCTGTTCACAGGTGCCACCGGCGGGCCGATCCATCATACGCACGCGCCCTGCACCAGCTTCCACACAAAGGGCTGTGATCGCACCAACCACCTCGGGGTTTGTGTAAGCGGCGTACTCAAAGGAATAGTCGGCAGCGACGATATTGGGTTTGATGATCACATCGTTGCCAGGTTTGACGAAGAGTTCAATGCCACCCAACGCAGCGATAGCCGCGTGCACCAGGGCTGTCGGGCTTGCACTAGATCCTCGTGCGACAGTCATGTCGAACTCTGTTGCAACGGCTTCATGATCTGTTAGGGTGAGTAGATTTCTCCCAAAGGCGGACGTGAAGCCGCCGGCTACCACTAATCGAAGAAACTCGCGTCTGGATATGGAAGGCTTGTCGGTCATTGTTGTCTCCTTCTACTAAGCAACGAATCGGTATCGATAGCATAAATCATACCAAATAGATATTCAGGAATTGTTTAGAAGTATTTGGAGTTTGATTTAATTCTAGAGATTCTGTTGAGGTAACTCTACAAAATACTGGCGACACAGAAGCCACCGGTTTTCCTGAAAAAGCCTTTCAAGCAACTGATCTCAATTTCAGCGCAAATTAAAGCGCCATTTCAGGTAATTGCGCTTCGCAACTTGCTTTTGCAACAAGCCCCATAGATCACGGAACGCTTTGATAATCACTCGGATGTCTGCTCCTGTAGCCTCGCCACCGACGCGCGGACGATGGGTCACGGGCACTTCTGCGATGCTACATCCCAGCCGCCGAGCGCTGGAAAGGAATTCTGTATCGATTAGCGCACCATCCGAAGTGATATCCACGCAATTGAGCATGTCACGCCGAAAAAGCTTGAACCCGCAATCGATATCCCGGCACAAATAGCCAAAAAGAATGCGAATGAGAGTATTCCAGCCAAAAGCATTGAATTTTCGCAGGAAAGGGTCGCGCCGGGGCGCACGGTAGCCACAAACGATATCAGCGTTTGCCTCTTCCTGGCGCTCAAGTAGGCGTGTGATTTCCTCGAAATGGAATTGGTTATCGGCGGGGAAGAAAACAATCAGGTCTTTTCGAGCGGCAGCAAACCCCGCTTTGAGCGCCCCACCATAGCCACGGTTAGGGTAATGCTCTATCAGGCGGAACTCGGGGATATAGTTGGCCAGCTCTCGCCCAATGTCGCCAGTGCGGTCGCGACTGCCGTCATTGACCAGGATAATCTCATGATCGAGACCAAGGTTTTGGGCTACGCCAGCCACTTCTGCGACAGTTGTGCGCACATTGGCTTGTTCGTTATATGCGGGTAAGACGATGGATAAACTTTTCATTTTCGACTCCTGTTACCGCTTGCTTTGCACGCCTTGGCGAGACGCGAAGTAATTTTTTATTTTTCTTAGCGCTCTTGGCGTTCTTTGCGGTGAATCTTTATGATTTGAAAACTACTAATTTGTTCAAGATGAAATTCCAGCCAAAGGCCGCGCCGGTTGCTAGGACGAGCGATATGGCTTCATTTAGGTTAAACGTTTCCAAGCCCAGATACATGACACCAGCATTGATGCCCAGGGCAGCGATGTGCGTCAGCGTGAATAAGAATGCCGCTTTCCAGGTCGGAACACGGGATACCGTGTCCTTGCTTTTGAAGGTCCAGTTACGGTTCCAATAAAAACTGTTGGTCATGCCGATGGCATAAGCAATCCCTTTCGCCAGCACAGGTAGCGTTCCCAGCCAGAGCCAGCGAGTCAGGGCGAAGTAGGCCGCGGCGTCGATGAGAGTGTTGGATACCCCCACAGCCGCGTATTTGATTATTTGTGTAATGATCTCTAAACCTTGAAGGTTTTCAAAACCTTCAAGGTTTCTCTTTGCTTTAGCTTCCGCAGTCATAGAGCACCTCTTCGGTATGCCCGCCGGGACCACTAGGTCCGCCTTGAATCTGGGGCATTGAGATCACGCCTGGCACATCGACCACGCTACAGCTCGTGGACATCCATTGAGCAATCTCCTGCTTTTGCTGGGGAATGCCGAGGATGTAGCGCAGATCGCCGTTATCGATCATCTCAATCAACTCTCCCAGACCGATCACATCATCTCTACCGCCAAAGCCGCCAAAGGTCAGCACTTTGCGGTCCGACTCTAAGATGTAAGGAGCTGCCCCGCGGGCGTTGAGTGTGGCAAGGAGATAGTCGTCAGGACCGGTGTTAGCCAGGGTGTAATCCAGGATTGCCTGCCCATTTGTGCTCAACGTAGTCACATCTGGGGTCATGAAGGTAGAGCGGGTGCGGTCGGATGCTGAAACACCCGCAGTGGGGAGACCCACATTGGGATTGGGATTCAGCGTGGTCAAAGCAGACCAGGTGAGCGGGGCAACCAGCATAGCGATTAACACCAACGCGAATCCGATTTTGTGGGCCGGGATCAGTTTGCTCAATGCGAGGATGCCAATTCCAGCCAGCCAGAATAAGATGGATACAGCCGTAACCCAGCCTGCGTACTCAGGATAGCTTTGAATGATGAAGATCTCAAAGATGATCGTCAGCCCAGTGATGAAGGCAGTGACCAGCCAACCGAGGGTGTGGTTCTGTTTCCAGTGTTTGGCAATGCCCCAGAGGCTGATCCCAACTAAGGCAGCTAGTGGGGGCCCAATCATAATCAAGTAATAACGATGGAACAGGCCGGTGGTGAAACTGAAATAAGCCATGGAGGGCAGTAGCCAGCCAGCCCAGAGCAGCAGACTGTTGTGCTTACCGTTCAGCGGCCATGACCACCCTGTGGCGACCATTGCAATAGGGATACCTAGGAAAACCAAGGGGAGCAGCCAGCTGGCCTCTGTGACCAAGGGCTCTTCGAACAGGCGCAGCACACCCGCTGTACCTGTCTCTCCGCCGTTCATGTTGCCGCGAGCACCGGGACCGCCACCCTGCCCGCCGTCGGGACCTTGGCCGATTGGAGGACCACCGGGGAATTGCCCATCAAGGGTCTGTCCTGAGTTTATCGAAGGGCCGTCTGGGAATTGACCAGGAACGTTGGCGGTTGATGACGTCGGTGGCGGCTGCTTTCCTACAGGAACACAAACCATGTCCCCACTCTGATTGTCAAAACAAGTGCCATCGATGGTATTGCCGTTGCGTAAACTGACCGTGCAGTCTTCGCCAGTTCTCAAATCAGTACAGGCCTCCAGAGCTTCGGGTGGTGGTTGGCGATTAATTCCTTGGGCCTGATTCCCATCGAGAACGGAATTCTGCCCAGGAGGACCCAACCCACCCTGAGGTCGCGTCGTATTTCCATCTGGAGGGCCATCGCTAAATTGTGGGGCCTGGCCTGAATTTATGGAGGAACCATCGGCTCCAACCCGTGGGCCTTGCCCTGAGGTTATCGAAGGGCCATCTGCGCCGCCTGGGCCGCCGAGGCTCATATTCAAGCGCTTCAGCCCGTTATGACCGACAATTAACTCCATCACGGTGTTGTCTTCACTGCTGCCAATAAAGGGGCGCTCGTCTGCTGGGGTCAAGTCTACAGCCACCACCCATGCGAGCGAAACCACCAATAATACGATGGTCGCCGCGCCAAGCTGAAGGATGCGCTTCCACCAGGCTGTGCGAGCGCCGAAGAAATAAAGGGCATAGAAAGCAGGCAGCACCATGTAGGCTTGCAACATTTTGATGTTGAATCCCAGCCCGACCAATACTGCGCCCAGGAAAAGGTACCGGGTTTTTCCTGTCTCAGTGGCTTTGAGGAAAGCCCAGGCCCCTAGCAGCAGTACGAATACAAGTAGACCGTCGATGGTGTTGTTGCGCTCAGTTGCGATGGTCACGGGTACTAGTGCTAACACCAGAGCTGAAATCAACCCAGCCCAGATGTCGAAATATTTGCGAACTAAATGATAGAGCACCGGGATGGAGAGCGTTCCGGCCAAGGCCTGTGGCAGCGCCAGGGCAAAGCCATTGATGCCCAGGAAATAGGCCGAAACCGCTTGCACCCAGAAGCCCAAAGGTGGTTTGTCGACGGTCACGGAGCCGCCCGGCTCGAAGGAGGCATAGAAGAAATTATGCCAGGAAGTCAGCATTGATTTGACCGTGGCAGCATAGTACGTGTTGCCGATAGTGTAAGTTCCCAATTGGTAAAAGCGCAAAAAGGCACCCAGCGCAACGATCGCCAACAGCCCAATACCGCCGATGATCTTCTGGCGGCTGAGGTTTAGTGTCTGCGTCTGGGATGTGTTTGTCGGTAGAGTTTGCGTTTCTGTGGTCATGACTTTGTCCTCGAGTATTTACATCGCGAGAAGCCTGCTGTAGGCGTGACGACGAAGCGATCTGCTACTTATGGTGGGAGACTGCTTCGCCAAGCTGAACTTTGTTCAGCCACTCGCAGTGACATTTTTCTAGAGTGTCCAAAGCTTAGCAAAGAGATGTTCAGAAGTTGTTTAGAAGTGGTATGAATTGTGTAAAGGGTCGCTGGTGAGAAGGGATAGTAGAAAAGGGTGTGT
>CAYTKR010000038.1:0-39063 GCA_964438295.1 uncultured Anaerolineales bacterium | reverse complement strand
CCCAGGTTGATGGCATCATCGATGGCGGCCCCGATACAGACACGTTGGACTTCAGCATGCGCACCACCAACGAAGCGCAATACAATGCCGCGCGCGCTCAAATCGCTGTCAGTGGAGATGGTAGCTTTTCCTGGGGCAGTGGTACGATCCGCTGGCAGAACTTTGAAACCTTACTCGACAATTTGGTTTTGATCTTCATGGATACGTTTTCAAACCCAACCAATGATGTATCATGCCAAGCCATCACCAACACCTTATTCGCTGATGTAAATATGAAAGTCGGCCAGAATAGCGAGTGCAAAACGTTATACTTCTTTGGTGCCAATGGCAGCACTGATCACCTGATCACAACTTTGGATGAAAGCCAATTTAACAGCGCTTCGGCAAACCAGGTTGTGGTCACAATCGTGGATGATGTGCTTGGCGCGTTGCTCTATGTCGAGGCGCTGGGGAATGGGCAGTTCTCAGTGCAGTACTACTCAACCGCCGATGGCTCCTTGCTCAGCAATACGGTGATTAGTTTATAGTGGGAAGTTTGAAGTTGGGAGAACGAAAAAAGGGATGGGTGTGCGGAGCACACCCATCCCTTTTTCGTTCTATTTTTTGAGCACTTCCACCGCGGCAGCTGCCATCAGGGCAGACGCACGCGGCAGGGCGGCTTCGTCGAAGTCGAATTTGGGATGATGGTGTTTGGCATCCAGACCCTTTTCAACGTTTGCAGAACCAATAAGAAAATAGCAACCGGGGATATCATCCATCATAAATGACATATCCTCAGAGCCCATGGTCTGGAATTGGGTGATTAATGGTGCATCGGGGAACATGCGTTGGGCTACGGCATGAACCTGTTGCGTTACATCAGGATCATTATCCACAGCCAGAGTGACATCTTCGATGGCAATATCGGTCTCACAGCCCAAAGCCTGGGCAGTGCCTTCGACGATCTCTTGAAAACGACCCAAAACTACCTCACGAATTTCTGGTTTAAAGGTGCGGATGGTGCCCTGCAAATCCACGTAGGGGGGGATGATGTTATGTGCTGACCCACCGTGCACATTAGTGGCGCTCACCACAGCTGTCTCAACGGGATCGACATTGCGGGAGACGATGCTCTGCAACGCGGTGATGATCTGCCCGGCAGCGAAGATGGGGTCAACAGCATGATGAGGCAGTGCGCCGTGTCCACCCTTGCCGGTGATGCGCACTGAGAAGGTCTCTGAGGCGGCCATCATTGGGCCGGGAGACGTGGCGATCCATCCCATGGGTTTATCGTTCCACAAGTGCAGGGCTAAGGAAACGTCTGGGCGCGGGTTCTCGAGAACCCCTTCAGTAACCATCCTCTCCGCGCCGCCCATGCCTTCCTCAGCGGGCTGGAAAACCAGCTTTACTGTCCCAGATATTTCAGCTTGGTGAGCATGGAGCATCTTAGCTACGGTCAGGCCAATGGCCGTGTGACCGTCATGCCCACAGGCGTGCATTACCCCTGGAGTTTGGGAGGCATATTCGGCGCCGGTCTCTTCCTCGATGGGCAGAGCATCCATATCAAAGCGCAGCAAGGCAACCGGACCAGGTTTTGGACCTTCGATCAGCGCAACGACGCCAGTCTCGGCAATGCCCGAACTAACCTCTAGTCCCAGGGATTGTAGCTCCCTGGCAACAATGCCGGCCGTGCGGACTTCTTGAAAACCCAATTCAGGGTGAATGTGGAAATCTCGACGCATATCACGCGTGTATTCGAATAGCTCTTTGGCTTCAGCAAAAAAATCAATCATCATGTTTTTTCTTTCTGGATTTTTCCTATTGAAAAGATCAATCACCACTAAGAGTCGGAGACACTAAGTACAAGAATTTAGCCTTGTGTCTGTGTTTCTTCGTGGTGATTTCTAATATATCTCACTACTGCAATTTATGTGTTCTCACGCAGTGAGATCTCTTCATTGTGAAATTCTTTGACACCGCTTTCTTCCAACTTGACCAGGACGGTTTCCTTTAACGGGTTGACTTTGATAACTCGTCCCTCGCCCATGGGTGTGTTGACGAATTTTTTCGGTCTGGGAAGATTCTTACGCGCTTCAACGTAGGTATCGTATTCGTACCGCAAACAACACCGCAGGCGTCCGCACATCCCGGTGATCTCCGAGGGAGCCAGAGATACATTCTGTGCTTTGGCCATTTTGATCGATATCGGGCAGAACTCCCCCAGATACATGGAACAACAGCGAGTTTCAAGTCCACAGGCTCCCATCCCACCGATGATCTTAGCGGCATCGCGCGGCCCGATCTTACGCATGCTGATCTTGGCGCGATAAAGTTTCTGCATTTCCTTTCGCAAGGGGTTGAGATCGAGTTTATCTTCCAATTCGTGAGTATACAAGAAGGTAAGTCGACCTCCATCGAGAGTAAACTCAGCCGAAATGATTTTGACCCCTTCGATCTCCAAATGGGAAATTTTGGCCTGGCAATTGACCACCGCCTCGGTCTCTTTCTTCTCCCATACCTGCCTGGCAACCAGATCACGGGGCGTGGCTTTGCGTAAAACGGATTTCCATGGACCGTTCTCGGGCTTACGCGTTCCTCCAACCAATTGAGCGACCTCCCCCAGTTGACGTCCCCGACTGGTCTCGACAATCACATGATCTCCAACCTGTAGATCACGGAATCGATTGGCACTAAAATGATAAACCTTACCGACTTTTTGAAAACGAACACCAACAATAAAATCAGCCATAGGGAGATTTTACCGCATAATTCAGATGATCATAGAGTGATATAAATCAATTAACATGGTACCCATAGATATGACACGCTAAGGAAAGGGAGATTGCCTAACAAAAATAAATAAGCATAGCTGCAAATTGCGCAGCTATGCTTATTTATCACTCAGAATTCAATTACCCGACAAACTCAATGGGGATAACGTTATCTTGCCGCATAGCAGCGACGCTGACTTTAGCTGCCAAATCTTCAGCAACTGCTTTGAGGGCCTTGGCCACTGGGCTATCGGGATGTGTGATCACGACTGGTTTCCCAGAGTCACCACCCTCACGCACAGATGGGTCCATGGGGATGGCGCCGATGAAGGGTACACCGGTCTCTTGGGCTAACTTCTCACCACCACCGCTGCCAAAGACATCCATCTTTGTGCCATCGGGAAGCTCCAAGAAGCTCATATTCTCGACGACGCCTAACAAGGGAACATTGAGTTCTCGGAACATCTCCAGGCCACGCAGGGCATCATCTAATGAAACTTGCTGTGGCAGTGTGACGATGACGCCTCCACTCAGCGGCAATGACTGAGAGAGGCTAAGCTGTGCATCACCGGTCCCAGGCGGCAAATCAATGACTAGATAATCCAGCTCTTCCCAATGCACATCGGTGAGAAACTGGCGGATGGCCGAATGCAGCATGGGTCCGCGCCAAATCAAAGGCTGCTCAGGTTTTACAAGGAATCCGATCGACATCAATTGAACACCATACGCCTCAGCAGGCACAAGTTTGTTGTCTTTGGGAGGTGGCAGACGCTCGACACCCATCATGGTAGGGATATTCGGTCCGTAGATATCGGCATCCAGTAAGCCCACGCGGGCACCACTTTGGGCAAGCGAGACGGCCAGGTTGACCGCAACGGTGCTCTTGCCAACACCGCCTTTCCCGGATGCTACTGCGATGGCATTGCGTACGGGTACCTCCAAGAGGCCGCGTGTGCGCCCATCGCTGGGAACATTGGCATCCATTGTGATATCAATTTGTCCTACGCCTGGTACAGCTTGCACTGCAGCCATGGCATCGTTCTTCATCTTGTCCTTCATCGGGCAAGCTGGGGTCGTCAACATGATCGTGAAACTGACATCACTGCCTTCGATCTTCAAATCCTGGATCATATTGAGGGTGACCAGATCTTTCCTCAGATCTGGGTCTTCAACGTTACTGAGTGCTGCTAGCACAGCATCTCGAGATATATTTTCATTCGTCATATTTTTTTACCATTCCATCAAAAAGGTTGGCCTTGTTTCTCTAGAAATGCCAGTGAGTTCCACCAGATTTAGAGGTGAGTGGAGTGCTACGCACCACACTCACCTCTAAATCTGGAAAGTTCCACTTCTGCGAACCCTTAATTTTTTTTAGAGTCTAAGGCTTTATAAGCGCCTCACCAAGACTATTTTGTCACTATATTTTGCGTATTTTGTCGCCATGTCATGAATACTGGGAGGGAATACCATGCCTTCCCAACTGGTCTACGCTTCACGCTTTGCTTTGGCGGCTGCTTTCTTGGCTTCCTTTTCTGCTCGAGCGTCTGCTTGAATTTGATAATTAATGGGGCGGATACTCTCATAATATTTTGCCGGTTTGAGCAGCTTCTCTTTGTCGTAAATATTATTTTCAAAGCGATCAAATACTGCCAACTCGTAATCATGGTCCATGATGATGGCATCGAAGGGACAGAACTCTGCGCAGAGCCCGCAATTCATGCAAATATCCACATCGATGTAGAAATTGGCAGGGTCGGGAATAGGGCGACCGGTCTTGGGGTCTTCAGAGCGCTCGATCCAGATGCACTGTGGAGGACAAACCTTGGCACAGATACCACAAGAAGTGCAACGGACTGTCTTATCTCCAACTTCATCTTCATCATAAACCAGGAAGGGGACAAAACGGAATTCTTCAGGCGTGGGCAGTTTTTCTTCGGGGTATTGCACAGTGAATAATCCGCGCACATCTTTGCTGCTGCGATATGCAATACCCTCCTCCGTATAGCGCTTCTTGCCCATGCGGATGTCGTCGATATATGTGTTCAGAAAGTGTTTGAGGGTTACACCTAACCCTTTGAGGATACCTTTACCGTACATAGAAGTTCTCCTGTTGCAAGCTACAAGTTACAAGTTGCAGGTTGCAAGTAGTTGATTTTTCCTTGACACTTGAAACTTGAAACTCGTTCACCGGTCTGTCTCACCCAGGACGATGTCAATCGAACCCAGGATGATCACGGCATCGGCGACCTTATCGCCTTCGCACATCTTGCTCAAAGCCGTCAGGTTGATGAAAGATGGGGCCCTAACATGATAACGCCAGGGATTGGCACTGCCATCGGAAACCACATAAAATCCGAGCTCGCCTTTGGGAGCTTCCACTCGTCCATAGGCTTCTCCAGCCGGGACACGGATAGAGTACTTGGGTTTGCCGGTGACGTAATCCCCTTCGGGGAGATCATCCAGCGCTTGCTGCAGGATTCGAATGCTCTGCCGGATTTCATCAAGGCGCACGAGATAGCGGTCATAAACGTCTCCGTGATACCTCACTGCGACGTCGAATTCGAAGCGGTCGTAAATTCCGTAGGGATCCGCACGGCGAATGTCATAGGGAACGCCAGAAGCCCGCAATACAGGACCAGCAGCAGAATATGCAATCGCTTCCTCGGGCGTCAGTACGCCAACACCTTCACAACGGGTAACTACGACCTCGTTTTCCGTCAGGTAACGATCGAGGTCGTCAATTTGGCGAGGGAGACGCTCGAAGGCAAGATCACGCATCTTTTGGTAAACACCAACCGGGAGGTCGCGCGCCAGTCCACCAAAACGGAAGTAATTGCACATCATGCGCGATCCAGCTGTGGCCTCAAAGATATCCAAAATCAACTCGCGTTCAGTCAGCGCGTACAGCATGGGGGTGAAATAAGCACCTAGATCGTTGAGCAAGGCCCCGATAGCCATTAAGTGATTGGCAATCCGGGTGAACTCGGCCATAATCACGCGGATATATTCGGCACGTTCAGGCACTTTGCCCTTGGGTCCCAAAAGTTTCTCCACTGCCTGTACATAACCCCAATTGGCCGTCATCGAAGAGAGGTAATCGAGCCGATCGGTGAAAGGGATATTCATCAAATAGGTATTGCGCTCACCGATCTTCTCATGGTTGCGATGAAGGTATCCCATGACAGGTTTTAGTTTGACTATGGTCTCACCATCCAGCGTGGCCACCATGCGGAATACGCCGTGCGTCGAAGGGTGCTGTGGCCCCAGGTTGACGACGATCTGATCGGTGTGCATCGCCGCGCCTGTTTCGATCTCTTTCATGCCCGAATAGAGCGCTGTCTCGCCTTCAGGAATCCACTTCTCCGGATCAAAGCTTTGGGGGTATACAACGTTTTTGCTGAAGGGATTTTCATCCTCTGCCCGGTAGACATCGCCCCCGGGCCAGCGAGCATTGAATGGCTTGGTATCTTCTTCGTGGTACGCTTCCCGCCAATCTTTGCGCAAGGGATGACCTTCGAAGCCTTCCCACATCAAGATGCGTCTAAGATCAGGGTGACCTTCAAATTTGATCCCTAACAGATCCCAAGCTTCACGCTCCTGGAAATCAGCACCAATAAAAACATCGTAGAGGGAGGGAACTGTCGGGGTTTGGCGTGGCACCTGTACCTTGAAGACTAACGCGCCCCCACCGGTTGATTTGTAAATATGGTAGACGACTTCCAGTTTTTCTTCAGGCAAATAATCGACACCAGTAACCGAGGAGAGGAAATCGTAGTCAAACTCATCTCGCAAGGCTGTAGCGAACTCGACCAGTTTATTTGCCTCGACAATATAACCTTCATAGCCCTTGCGCTCGTCGGCGACAACGCCTTCTGGGAAGCGGGCTTCAATATCTTTCGCAATAGGTAGTGTTAATTCGGTCATTTTTGTTCTCCAGCCTATGCATCTTCCGGTTCTGCAACAATGGCTTGCGCCTTGGCTAATTTTTCCGCAAACTCAGGGTAATCCCTGGGATCAATGAGATCGGGTCCCAAAATTGGCACCGGGATGGCAGGAAGTTCTTCCTTTTGATACCAGCGCACTTCTTTAAGAGATTGGTTATCGATCATTTCCTGCACCTTCATGAGGCCAAACAACAGCGCCTGAGGTGTGGGGGGACAACCGGGGATATAGACATCAACCGGCAGAAATTTGTCGATCCCAGAAACTACGTTATAGCCCTCTTTGAAGGGGCCGCCGCCAGATGCGCAAGCGCCCATCGCGACAACGTATTTCGGTTCGGGCATCTGATTGTACAGACGCACGATCTGGGGGACCATCTTCTTGGTAACCGTGCCGGAAACCAGCATCAGGTCAGCCTGGCGTGGGCTAGGACGCATGATCTCCATGCCAAAGCGAGAAAAGTCGAAGCGAGAAGCCGCGGTACAAATCATCTCGATTGCGCAGCAGGCCAAACCAAACATCATCGGCCAGACAGAATAGCGTCTCCCCCAGTTATAGATCTTGTCAAGGGTCGTAATAGCAACGACATTCTGCATCTCGGGTGGGATGTCGTATCCTTTTGAATTGAGTTCCTCAGGCATTTTTTGCTCCTCGTGGTTAGAGATTAGAGGTGAGAATAAAAAATTAAATAGGGAGGTACACACTTTCGGTAGACTGCGTACGTCCTAAATCTATATAACAACAGCCCCTATTATACGTTAATTATTAGGCGATTAACGCGAATATTTATTTGCGTTAATCGATGTCGGAGATACAATCAATCCCCGCGAGTCATTAATTAAGAAAATAATTATTTGCGTAAATAAGGTATAATTTTGCGATCATGGCAAACACCCGCACACAGATTTTGGATTACATTCGTGATCATCAGATGGCATCAGCCATTGAGATCAGCCGGGCATTACCCATGACGCCGGCCAATGCCCGGCATCACTTGAACGTACTCGAAGAGGAAAAACTTATCGAAGTTGTGGGCACGCGAACACCCAAAGGCCGTGGGAGACCGACCACGCTTTACGCGCTGACCCACCAAGCCATGGATCACAATATTGATTTACTGGTAGATGCAATGCTCAAGGTTCTCAAGGCGGAAGAGGATCTCGATGCGCAATTCAGTCGGCTCGTACCTCACCTTTTTGGAGAGGACGAACCAAGTCCAACTTTGATCGTGCGTTTGAATCAAACTATTCGCCGTCTGGACGAGATGAATTACCAAGCCCGCTGGGAAGCTTCTTCTAAAGGGGCGCGGGTGATCTTGGGTCATTGCCCGTACGCTGCCATTCTGGCTGAAAACCCCGAATTATGTCAGATGGATGCAGTATTTCTTTCCTCACAGCTTGGCCAACCTGTGGACCAGGTAGCCAAATTGGAACGCGGCCCTCAAGGCATCCCCCATTGCATTTTCGCGTTGAGATAAGCGTAATTGTATAAATCCAAAAAGGGGGGCTCCGGAAATTTCCGTGGTGAACCCCAGGAATTGCTAGAGAATTTCACAAGTTAGGAGGTACAATGTAGGAAAATAAACGAATACGAATTCACAACAATGAACAAAAACACATTTGACATCCTGCTATTGATCGCCCGTCCAGCCGCGGGTAAGAGTGAGATCATCGATCACTTGAAACACACTAAAGTAGATCAGCGTGTGAAGAAATTTCATATTGGCAAGTTTGAAGAAATCGATGATTTTCCTATGCTATGGACCTGGTTTGAAGAAGACGATATCCTTACCCAAATGGGATACCCGCGTCTTCATTCCGATGAAGAGCGTAACTTCCTGGGAAAACATCAGTGGAACGTCCTCATCGAGCGCATCTGTTTGGAATATCACAAAAAGCTACGCGATCAAGCAGACTATCACCAGAGCATGACCACGATTCTGGAGTTCGCTAGAGGCACAGAGCATGGAGGATTCAAAGAGGCTTTCCAACATCTAAGCGAGGAAGTCGTCCAACGCCTGGCGATCTTATATGTCAATGTCTCTTGGCAGGAATCATTACGCAAGAACCGAGCCCGTTTCAATCCGAATCGCCCCGATAGTATTTTGGAACACGGCCTGAGTGATGAGAAAATGGCCGATATATACCGACATGTCGACTGGGATGAGGTAAGTGCCGCGGATCCTGAGTTCATCGAGATCCATGGGGTTATGGTCCCCTATGTTGTCTTTGAAAACGAAGATGATGTGACCACCGAACGAGGTGAGGCTTTAGCAGAGCGGCTCGAGGAGAATCTTGAGAAATTGTGGCGCTTATACAGCAATCGCTGAAGTGTCTGATTTAACGGTCAGTAATCCCCAAAAACCTGTTTGGCCTTCTCCCAGCCTGCGTGAATACGCATTTCGATGGCCGGTTTGGAAAAATCTAAGGTATCCCCCAGCTCTTCATCAGGTTGGATGATCTTGCAATCGTAATACTTATACGGCTTGCCGTTCTCATTGTGCAGCACCACGCCAGAAGCCTGGGCTTCTCTGACATTGTGGTTTATGCGCAAGAATTCACGCAAATCTGTGATGAAGATCTCATTGAGCATCACTTCGAGGGTGTGCATACCGATAGCCAAGGCATTTCGAAGGGGGCGTGAAGCTGTTGGGGGAGTTTCGGGGCTGCAATTAATGATCACGATCTCATCTGGATCTGTATCCAATACATCACCCAATGGGGAAATATTGCGCACCCCGCCATCAACCATATCCACATAGGCACTCGATATTTGGACTGGCTTCCAGACAATGGGAATGGCAGTTGAGGCGAGAATGGCCTTTTCAAAACCTGGCTCTGAGGGGATGAAGCGTGTGTATGCACCCGTGCGCAGCGAGACCGCACCTATGCGCAGATCAACCTCAATTTTTTCGGGGTCAAATTCAGCCTGCAACAACTCCCACAAAGGATCATTGCTGAGGATCGACTTGGCGCCCAAGGCGATCTTGATAATCGACCAGAAGTTGAACTTGCCTCTGTATACCTGGTCATCTGAGATATTCCACCACAACTCTTCCAGACGTTGATATTTCTTCATCGCCAGCATGACGGCGTTGAGCGCCCCCACTGAAACGCCAGCGATCACATCCCACTGGTAACCTTTCTCTTCGCGGGCATACTTCTCGGCGATGAACTGGAAAGCGCCTTTTGCGCCTCCACCGCTTAGAACAAGGGCAGTTTTCTTCGACATGGCTTCCTCCTTCTGGAGTTTCGCACTTGAGGTGGAGTGGTCTGGGAATAGGGGGGTGGGGCGTAGCCCCACCCCCCTATTCCCAGACAATTTCTCGCTGGACCGGATACGTCCTAAAATTATACCCTCCTGGGCAGAATCACCGGCGGATAGCCCTCCAAATCTGAAACAATGTGCACTTTTGTTTGATATGCCTGTTGTAGATTTTCCTCTGTCAATACTTCAGCCGGGCTGCCCAAAGCCATTAATTCCCCACCGACCAGCAACGCCACGCGGTCGGCGTACATGGAAACCTGATTTAGATCATGCAAAGCCATTACAACAACCAGACTCTCTTGTCGTGCCAGGTCATGAACCAATGCCAGGAAATTGATTTGATGCTGCAAGTCCAGATGATTAGTAGGTTCATCCAAGAGCAGGATGGGAGTCTTCTGCGCCAGGGTGCGTGCCAGTAGGACGCGCTGTTGCTCGCCACCAGAGAGTTCGGCATTTCGTCGTTGGGCAAGATATTCAATCCCAGTTTTTCGCATCGCCCAATCGGCAGCCTCTTGGTCTTGAGACTGGGCGCGGCCGAGCCAGTTCATATGGGCGGTGCGCCCCAAGAGCACAGTCTGCTCAACGGTGAAGGCCCCTCCCAAAGGGCGCGCCTGAGGTACCACTCCCAGGATGCGCGCCCGCTCACCATTGGATATATCCGTCAAATCCTCGCCATTGACTCGCACCTCTCCAGAGTCGATCTTAATCACACCACTTACAGCCCGAATCAGGGTTGATTTACCGGCACCATTGGGTCCGATCAATGCCAAAATTTCTCCGGGAGAAACCGCTACGCTGATATCTCGCAACACCAGAGTAGAATCGTAACTAACGGTAAGGGAAGAGATCTCGAACATATTTACCAGAAAACCTCACTCTTAGCTCTGCGCAAGATCCACAAGAAAAATGGCGCTCCAGCCAGTGCTGTAACGATTCCCACAGGCAACGTTTGTGGAGCGACAAGGATACGCGCCAGAATATCGGCGAGCAAAAGGGCGCTAGAACCCCCAATGATCGATAAGGGGATCAAGCGGCGATAATCTGCCCCCCAGATCAGGCGTACCAGATGTGGAACGATCAACCCAATAAATCCGATCACGCCGGAAAACGATACGGCTACAGCCGTCGTGAGCGAGGCAGTGACGATAATAAATAATTTTGCTTTCTCAACTGACAACCCAAGTTGCTTGGCTTGCTCCTCACCAAACTGCAATACATTAAGATAATGTCCAGAGAAGGTCAGGAGCACCGTGCCCAAAGCCATATAAGGTAATGCCGCCAAAACAGGTTTCCAACCCGACATCGAAGAGCCCCCGAGCAAGAATGACAACGCCCGGTAAATATGATCGTTTGAATTCAACATCAGGAAGGAAGTCAGAGCGGAAGTGAACGTGCCAATGGCCACACCAGACAGGATCAGGGTCGTAAGGGGCACCATTCGGCCTACTCTTGCCAACCCATAAACCACGGCAATAGTCATCAGGGAACCAACAAATGCCCCCGCAGGAATCCAATAGTAGCCCGACAAATTCTCAGGCCAGTTGATGGCCATCACCGTCACTGCGCCCAAGCCCGCGCCTGAAGCCACACCAATGATATATGGATCTGCTAGCGGGTTGCGGAACAAGCCCTGGTAAGCCGCCCCGCTGCCAGCCAAAGCTGCTCCCGTGATGGCAATTAGGATGGTATGCGGCAAGCGCACTTTCAGAATGATCGCCGCGAAGGAATCAGGCCAATCTACTGGCAGTTCGATCAATGGCAACTGATCTATCAATATATTCAGCACTGTACCAGGATGGATGTAGACTGCCCCAAGAGCAACGCTAAAAATCAGGGCCAAGAACAAGGCGATACTATTCAAAAAAAAGGGTCGTTTACGGATCGTATCCAATTTAAACAAAATCTCCTGCTCGAGGACAGGAGGCGAAATTCCACCATTTGGGTTGGTCTGTGTACATTCACACCTACCTTCCTCGAGGCTGTGCCAAACTGAATCAAGTTGGGCGGCCTGGCTTGGCCTACGGCCATACAGTTGCGGGACAGCGCCGGACTTTCACCGGCTTCGCCATGGAATTATCCATGCCCACCCATCCGGGGGTTGGGGCAACTCGATCCAATATATTCGATTTGGTCCAATTTTACCTTAACAACCCTGTAACGGATGTAAGGGAAAAACTCACAATTTGTCAGGAAATTACCCAAAACAGAGAAATTTCTGTCACAACGTTTGTCTATGCGCAGATAATTAACTGCAAATTTGTTCGAAAAACACCCTTGACCAGAACGGATGTTCGTGCTATTATGCTAGCACAAATATTCTATCTATTTTGCATTTTATGCAATCCTGCAAGTTAGGAGTGTGTTCCATGATGGCAAGACGCAAAAAAGAAGGTCTAAGCGATAAGCATATCAAAGTTTTACAGGTTCTCGAGACATACACAGAAAAAAATGGGTACCCCCCTACGATCAGAGAAATCTGTGATCGCGCCAGTCTTTCCTCTACATCGGTAGCCAACTACTACCTCGAACGTCTGGAAGAGAAAGGGTATATTGAGCGTGATCGAGGAGTCTCAAGGGGGTTACGTGTGGCGAAAAGCTGGGCCAAGGATGTTGGCGAGCAAATCAAAGAAACTGTCGAGGTGATCGATGAGTTATTGTCCATCCCCTTGGCAGGGCGTATCGTCGCCAGCGAACCGGTCCCCTTCCCCACATCCGATTTCAGCCCTTTCGACTCCGAATCTGGCTCCATTAATGTAGCCAAGAGCCTACTACCCGCTCAAGATGTCAGACGTGGCAATTTATTTGCCCTGGAAGTTAGCGGAGACTCCATGATCGATGCCATGGTCAACCATGGAGATGTGGTCATCATGCAGCCCGCAACGGATGTACGTAATGGCGAAATGGTCGCGGTTTGGCTGAACGATAAGGACGAGACCACACTGAAGTATTTCTATGATGAGGGAAACCGGGTACGCCTACAGCCAGCAAACCCCACCATGGAACCCATTTTTGTCAACGATCCGAGCACTGTCCAAATCCAGGGTCGCGTGGTTATGGTCGTTCGACAGGTTGAAATGCAATAGAAAATACTTTCCCAGAAATAAAAACTGCCGTGCAGAGCACGGCAGTTTTTATTTCTGGGACTCTCGTCGCTGGCGCAATTCCAATCGTAAAGTCTCACTCATATCTTCTGGTAATTCTTCTAGCGCACGCCGGACAAGTTTATCTAATTTTGGGTTTGTTGTTGCAGCCAATGATTGGCGCAAAAAGTATATTGTTTCTTGTGGAGAACGTTTCGCCAGCAAGCGAATCACGGTGATCAGATCCCCTCTGATCTCTCGATCTGCTTCACGCACGATGGGACCGATCCAGCGAAACACCAGGGGCAAATTATCAAAATCATCAATTTCTATTAACGAGGGCAGTGCCCGCAATCCAACCAAGATAAGGGAAGTATGGGCTGAGGTCAGCCAATTCTCAAGCAATACAATAAACTCTGCATTTGCTTCAGTCCGCAAACGGTCCAATCCCTTTGATGCCAGTGCTTTGATAATCTTCTCCTCTTTGCATTTCACCCCCCATTCCTGTGCGCGCTCAATCACTCGTTCAGGGGGTGCTGGAGAAACACAGCCTAGGATCGATATCGCCAGTAAACGAGTCTCTACCCAACGCTCAGCCCAGAGAGCATCAGCCAGCGTCAATGCAGCTTCAGGATCAGCCTTAATATCCTTCACTAACTCACGTTGAATATTTCGCAAAACGGGTCTGGGAACCTGGTAGCTATGCAATAGCGGCGCTGATTCGATCACTTGCGAAGGCCGAGTCGTGCGGTCAGCATAGAAATCCAACAGATCGTGCAAGGCAGCCACAAATCTCTGGGGTGAGTCGAACTCTCCGGACAACTCAGCAGTCTGAGCAGCTAATCGGGCAGGTTGAATGGCGGGCATAAGGATTGGTGATTGGAAGTATTGTGTACGAGGCTGGTATTTATTAGCTAGAGATAAGTGATTGGAGAATTTTGTAGGCGGACTCCACATCCTGTGCAAAGGACAGTAAGCTACGGTCCTTTTCAGCGATATACTCTGAAAGAGTTCCAAATAAGGTTTGGAAGGTGCCCTTCCAGCCAGAACCTATCAGGATCAGCGGACGGGAAGAGGACGCGCCTGTTTGCAGTTGAGACCACATCGCAGCCGCTTCGGCGAGGGTGCCAATACCGCCCGGAAGGACCATGGCTGCATCGCACTCATCGATCAGGGCATACATTCTGGTACGCAAGGTGGGGTAACGCAACTCTTCCATCACCCAGCGATTGGGAGATACGGGACGCCAGGCTTCGATCTCATCACAAGTCACCCCAATGACATGGCCGCCGGCTTCGGCAGCTCCACGCGATACCGCCTCCATGGTACCGATATATCCTCCGGTCAATACCGAATATCCTTGTGCACCGAGCAATTGCCCCAGGTAATAGGCGTCATCGTATGCTGGCTCACCAGATTTTGGCTTCGAACCACCAAATACTGTGATCTTCATCTACCATTGTCTCCTATAGTTCTGTTCGAGCTTTTGAAGAACTGCTTCTTCCAGATCAATCTCAGCGATACTGGCAATTTGTAGCAAATACAGCGCCACATCGGCCAATTCGCTGGCCAAAGTCGCGGGGTCGCTCATTTCACCATCCCATTGGAAATGCTCCAGCACCTCCGAGGCCTCTAAATTGAGTGAGATTGCTAGGTTGCGCAAGGTCTGGGGGCGTGGGCTATCTTGATCATACCAGCCTTTATCCCTGACGAACTTGTGCATATGTTGGGTTAGTTCTCGAATGTCCATGCGGTTGAAATTATAACCAGTGACCTTTATCCAGTAAACAGTGTACCAAGAATAGTTTGGAGAATATCCCCCCAAAAATCAAGTAAAATTGAAGATATGCGAATCATTTTGACGCACGAACAGACCGATTTCGACGGGCTGGCCTCCCTTTTGGGCGCTTATCTGCTTGATGAGCAGGCTACGCCCATCTTGCCTCGACGGATCAATCGCAACGTGAAGGGCTTCATCACCCTTTATGGTGCCGAACTTCCGTTCGTCGATCCGCGCGATTTTCGCGCTGACTCGATCGAGTCTGTCACCCTGGTGGATACGCAGTCCCTGGTCAGTGTCAAAGGCATGGGAGACAGCACTCCCATCAAGGTCATCGACCACCACACCCCACGTCAAGATGCCCCTGCTCACTGGGAGGTCATCACAGATGCCACAGGGGCAAATACAACCATATTCGTCGAAGCAATCCAAGAGCAAGCGATCCTTCTTGATAGCATCCAGGCAACGCTCCTGTTGTTAGGAATCTACGAGGATACAGGCTCGCTGACTTACAGCCGAACAACCCCTCGCGATGTGCGCGCAGCTGCGTACCTGCTAGAAGAGGGGGCAAACCTTTCCATCGCAAATGATTTCCTAAATCACCCACTTTCATTAGTTCAACAGGCCATCTACGATCAACTTCGGGAGGCGGCCGAATACCTGAACATCCACGGGCACCAAGTAATTATCGCTACTGGCAATGCGCAAGAGATGGATGAGGAACTCTCTAGCATTGCACATAAACTACGCGATCTCCTCGATCCAGAAGCCTTGTTTCTGATCATAACCATACGCGGCGGCGTGCAATTGATCTGTCGATCGACCAGCGATGATATTGATGTGGCCCAGATCGCGGCCCAATTTGGAGGCGGGGGTCATCCTCGCGCTGCAGCAGGCTTAGTTAAATCCCGCCCCATCGAGGAAATTCGCGCAGAATTGATCGAACTGCTCCCTGAATATGTCCAACCCCCTGTCCGGGTAGATGAAATCATGTCGCGTGCGCCGCAAATTCTCACACCTGATACCCCCGTTGAGGAAGCCTTGCAACGCATGCAGCGCTACGGGTATGAGGGCTATCCAGTCGTCGAGCATGGGGTCATCGTCGGCCTGCTCACCCGGCGCGCAGTGGACCGCGCCATTTCCCACAAACTCAACTTGCCGGCTTCCAGCCTGATGAAAGCTGGAGACGCCCATGTCCATCCCGACCATTCGATCGAGCATTTACAAAATTTGATGACCGACTCAGGTTGGGGGCAGATCCCCGTTGTGGACCATGACAGCCATAATATCATTGGCATTGTCACTCGTACTGACTTACTGAAAACACTGACTGCAAAAACCCCCCGCCCTGGTCATCAAAATCTGTCAAAGAGACTCGAAAAGGCTCTACCAGTAGCCCGTTTTGAACTTCTCCAAGAAATTGCCGAACTTGCCCAGACACGCGGCGTCGCATTATATATTGTCGGTGGATTTGTGCGTGACCTGCTCTTGGAACGCCCCAGTCTGGATTTCGACCTGGTGGTAGAAGGCGATGGCATTGCCTTGGCCCAAGCCGTTAGTGCCGAGTTTGGGGGGCGTATTACCATGCACAAACGCTTTGGGACGGCCAAATGGCATCTCGGTGAGCAAGTGGAAGTGAACAGAAGCCAGCATCATCTACTAGAAAAACTGACCGCGGACCCCTCGCCCCTCACCACGCTTGACTTCATATCGGCGCGCACCGAGTTTTATACCCACCCTACTGCTCTACCTACCGTCGAGCGCGGCAGCATCAAGCTCGATCTCCACCGACGCGATTTCACCATCAATACCTTGGCAATGCGCCTGGACGGTCACCATTATGGCGAACTGCATGACTACTGGGGTGGTCTGAGTGATCTTCAAAAAGGCAGTATTCGCGCCCTGCACTCGCTCTCCTTTGTCGATGATCCCACTCGCATGCTAAGAGCCGTGCGCTATGAACAGCGCTATGACTTTCAGATTGGGGAACGAACACTGCAACTAATACTGGAAGCCAAAGCTCTTCTCGACCGGGTCTCAGGGGACCGCATTCGCCATGAACTAGACAATATCATCGAGGAAGATAAAGCCCGCCAAATGCTGGAACGGCTGGATGAACTTACGCTACTGAAGGCTATCCACAAAGATATTCGCTGGGATGATCACATCGCCGACCAGATAGAGACCCTCGAAGCTGGCACCCCTGAAGAGCACTGGAACCTCGGGCCTGATTTAAACGGGTTGCGACTAAAAAGAGCCTTGGCCTATATCCTTTGGTTGATCCCGCTCCCAGTGTATCGCGTCCAGGGCGTGATCAAACGCCTCAAATTACCCCGGTCTCTAGCGGAAACTATTCGGGCAGCCTGCGTCCTCTGGCATGAGCTTCCTGGGTTGGTGCCCGAGAAGCCCAGTACTATCACCAGCCGACTGGCCAAGACCCCTTGCCTGGCAATTTATGGGCTACACCAGGCTAGCAACGATCCTAAAGCGCGCCAGATCCTCATGATGTATTCTAAAGAATGGAAAAATGTCAGCGCGCACTCAACCGGACATGATCTTCGGGAGCTTGGGCTACCTCCTGGGCCAACCTACAAACAAATCCTAACTTCTCTGCGCAACGCCTGGCTGGATGGCGAAGTTTCCACGCAAAAAGGCGAACAGCGCCTGCTCAAGAAACTTGTCAAAAAATTGCCTAAGAAATAATTATCCCGAATTGTAGTAAATCTGTTCTTCGTGTGTTTTCTTCTCAGATAACCCCTTGCAACTTAATTTGTTCCATGCTAAAATCTCGGCGCTATAGGGTGGTAGCAATACTGCTGTCGGCGAAAAGTGGGCAACCCCCACTTTTTTCGTGTCTAGAACCTACCACCCATTTGATGGAGAACAAGCATGAAGAACGATTTTGCACTAGCATTTAAGCAAATCTTGGAAGACCGCGGATTGCCACAGGAAGTAGTTCTCGCGGCAATTGAGGACGCCATGGTATCCGCCTACCGGCGCGCGGTTCACGCTTCCAATGCCCAACACATTGAAGCCAGGATCGACTCGGAAACAGGTGAGGTCTCGATATTCGCCGAAAAAGAAGTCGTCGAGGATGTCCAAGACGAGCGCACGGAAGTCCTTCTCGCCACAGCGAAAGCTGTCGAGGAGAATGCGGATCTTGGCGATATGGTTGTCGTGGAGAGCACACCAACGGATTTTGGACGTGTTGCTGCGCAGACAGCCCGCCAAGTCATACAACAACGCATCAGAGAGGCAGAACGTGACTCACAGCTTAAATACTACGCCAACCAGGTTGGCGATATTGTCAATGGGGTTGTGCAGGCCATCAACGCCAAGCAGATCACCCTTGGGCTAGACTTAAAAGCAGAGGGCGTGATGCCTCGGCGCCAACAGATCCCGCGCGAGTTCTTCCGTGTTCACGATCGCGTACGGGCATTGCTAATGGAAGTGCAAGAAACTAATCGTGGTCCCAAGATCATTCTTTCACGCGCCCATCCTGATTTCTTGCGTAGATTGCTCGAAAACGAAGTGCCGGAAATCTATCATGGCATGGTTGAAATCCGCTCGATTTCCCGCGAACCCGGGCAACGCTCCAAGGTAGCCGTAGCGGCCCTCCAACCAGGAGTTGATCCCGTTGGGGCTTGCGTGGGCATCCGCGGCGTCCGGATTCAGGCGATTGTGCGCGAGCTCAACGATGAAAAAATCGACGTAATCGAATGGAATCCCGACCCTCAGGGCTATATTGCCAAAGCGCTTAGTCCTGCCCGGGTATTAAATGTATTCCTCGAGGATAACGGCGGCCCCAAAACGGCTACAGTCGTTGTCCCCGAAGATCAACTCAGCTTGGCAATTGGCCGCGATGGGCAGAACGCCCGTCTGACTGCCAAATTGACGGGTTGGCGCATCGATATCAAGAGTCTCATCGAGGCTACCAGCGAAATCCTCTTCAAATTGAAGAACACATCCGAATATGCCGATTTCTTCGAGCAAGAGCAAGACACTATCCCGCATATTGAATCACTGATGAGGAAAAAGGCCGAAGGCCGCCCTATTACGCCTGAGGATTTCCACGAAATGCAGGCCTTCACTGAACGCGTTGAATTGGGTCGCATCTCTTCTGAACGAGATGTCAGGAAAGAGACTAAAGAGCGCGATGAAGCCGCAAGAGAAGGAATTCCCCAAGGCGCGTTCGAATTGCCGCTGGCTACTTTGGGATTACCAACCCGTGTTGAAAATCTTCTGGTCGAACATCTTGAAGTTGAGACAGTTGGCGATTTAGCCTTTAGGTTGAATTATGACTCGGAAGAAGTCAGTGGCATCTCGGGCATCGGGCCAAAAGCCATGGATCAAATCGAAAGCTCAATTGAGTTGATGATCTCGTCCCTACCCGAGCCTGAAGAAATCATTGAAGAAGAACCTGCTGCAGAAGTAGAAGTTGAAGTTGCGCAGCCCATCACTGATGAAGCCATGGAACCAACTGAAATTCCCGAGGTAGCTGCTGAAATTTCAGATCCGGTTGAAACCATTACCGATGAGAAACCCGTAGCTGTGGAAGCTGAAGCTGCTGAAGTCATCGTAGCAGAAGCTGAAGAACCTGCTATGCCTGAACAGCCAGAAAAAGAAGTTGAAGCCCCGGCAGCGGTTGTAGAAGAAATCGAACCTAAAGTTGAGGTAGAGGCTCCAGAAGCAGTGCCTGTTCCCGAAGGTGACTCCGAGCCTGTCGAGGAATTACCTGACTCGATGGATGAGATCTTCGAGCTCAAACCAGAGATGCTTGATCTCCCAGAGCCTTCGAAAGTTGAACAAGCAGCTCTCGAAGAAGAAGACGAAGAGGACAAATCGAAAAAACGCAAGAAATTCGTCGAAATCGAGTACGATCCCGATCGGGATGTAACCATTTACCGAAAGAAACACAAAAAAGATTCCAAAGGATGGGATGATTGGGATGATGATAACTGGGATTTCTAAACCCAATCACCCAATCAACCTCATTTGAAGGAAGTTGTGGCAAAAACTCGTAAGAAAAAACATATACCCCAACGCACTTGTGTAGGTTGCCGCACAGTACAATCCAAACGATCACTGACACGGATCGTACGCACGGCCGAGGGAGTCCAAGTAGACCTGACCGGCAAACTCCCAGGGCGAGGCGCCTACCTTCATGATGCAAAACCCTGCTGGGAGAAAGGTCTCCGGAACGCTTTAGCACAGGCGCTAAAAGTCGAGCTCACCCCTGTAGATCGTCAACATTTAGTTGAATTTATGAGCTCCCTCCCAGAAGAAAACCATATATCTGAGTAATGGATCAGATATGCACCGGGTAAAGTACTCTAACACCCTGTTGGGTAGCGAGCAAAACCTGAGATCATAAAATAAGCTCAGCGTCTCGCCGGTTCATCAGGGTACAACACCAGAATATCAGGAGCGACCATATGAGTGAAATTGGCGAACTAAAGAGCATCGAACTTCCAGTCACGATAACTGTACGTGACCTATCTGATCGATTACACACCAGCCCTATCGAAGTCATCAAGACATTGATGTCGAACGGGGTTATGGCGAATATCAATCAGGAAGTTGATTTCGACACCGCGGCGATCGTCGCAGCCGAAATGGGATTCGACGCTTCTCCATTGGTGATCGAAGAAGATTCTCTTGAAGATGCGGCTGAGATCCCTCTTTGGCGCCAGTGGATCGCAAGGGAAAACCCCAATAATTTAGAAACACGGCCACCTGTTGTTGGCATTCTTGGTCACGTTGACCACGGAAAAACCACGCTTCTGGATGCCATTCGCCAAACAGATGTGGCTGGTGGTGAAGCCGGGGGAATCACCCAGCATATTGGTGCATATCAGATCGAGCATCACAATCGCCGGATCAGCTTTATTGATACTCCCGGTCACGCTGCCTTTACAGCCATGCGGGCTCGTGGCGCACAGGGTGCAGATATCGTAGTCCTGGTGGTCGCTGCGGACGATGGTGTCATGCCCCAGACACGTGAAGCCATATCCCACGCCAAAGCTGCCAAAGTTCCCATCGTAGTCGCTCTCAACAAGATCGACCGTCCCAATGCAGCTCCAGACCAGGTTAAGCAGCAATTGGCTGAGGTCGATCTCGTTCCTGATGAATGGGATGGTGACACACTGGTGGTACCCATCTCTGCCAAAGAAAAACAGGGGCTCGACGATCTCTTAGAAGCTATTCTTCTCGTGGCGGATAACAATGAGATCTTAGCCAATCCAGATGGCGTTGTATTCGGCACGGTTATCGAGGCCAGCCACGAGCGCGGCCGCGGAGCTATGGCCACATTCTTAGTCCAAAACGGCACCCTCGAGGTCGGAGATTCTGTCGTAGCCGGACAGGTTAGCGGCAAAATCAAAGCCATGTTCGATTTCAACGGCGAAAAAATCAAACAAGCCCCCCCTTCATCACCCGTCTCTGTGATGGGTTTGGATGATATTCCCGAAGCAGGTGAGATATTCCGGGTAGCAAAATCGACCAAATTCGCCAGAGAAATTGTCCAAAAACGCAAACAACTTGTGGCAGATCGAGAAGCTTCCGCGAGCGGTGGGATGACATTGGAGCAATTATTTGCGCGCGTACAAGCTGGCGATGTACAGGAATTGCGCTTGATAATTAAAGCAGATGTACAAGGCTCTTTAGAACCCATTGTTACCTCTCTCAGGGAAATGGATGTTGAGGGGATTGGCGTCAATATATTGCACGCCGATACTGGGAATATTGGTGAGAACGATATCATGCTGGCATCCACATCTGACGCTATCGTGATCGGCTTCAATACGCAACCCGACCCTCCTGCCCGCCGATTAGCTGAACGCGAAGATGTATCCATTCGCTCCTACAATATTATCTATCGGCTTACTGAAGATATCGATAAAGCTCTCAAAGGTTTGCTGGAACCTGAAAAGCGCGAAGTAACCCTGGGGCGCGCCAATGTCTTAGCTGTCTTTGGTGCTTCTAGGATCGGAAAAGCAGCTGGCTGCCGCGTCGTCGACGGTGAAATTCGGCGCAACGCTCGAGTAAAAGTCCTTCGAAATGACAAAGAACTATTCCGAGGAGAAATCGCCTCGCTCAAACGCCACCAGGAAGACGTTCGCGAAGTGCGCGACGGTTTCGAGTGTGGGATAGGCTTGAGAGGCTTCAACGATTTCGAAGAGGGTGATGTTATTGAGTGTTTCACAATTGAAGAGGTCAAGATTATTTAGCAGGGAGTATTGAATGGTCTCAAAGCTTCGAGCTCAAAAGATCGCCGACCGCATCCATGAGGAGCTTTCCACAATCTTGCTCATGGAAGTATCGGATCCCAGATTGGCATCTGTATATCTCACTAAAGTGCGTGTTGATAATGAACTGTCTTATGCCAATATCTATGTCTCGGCATTAGAAGGCAGCGAAGAGGCAGATATCATTACCGAAGGGCTGGAACATGCCAGCGGATTTTTGCGCAGTGAACTCGCTCATAGGATCCAATTGCGACACTTCCCCAGGCTACGCTTCTTCTGGGATCCAAGTCCAGAACATGCCGATCGTATAGATGAGCTAATCGCTTCGCTAGATGTAGGCGATGAAGATGATGATAACCAAGCAGAGATTGATGAACAGAAATGAACTATAAATTTTTGGAAGACACAAGAGAAGTTCTAAAAAATTCCCAAAATGTACTGCTTGTCTCTCACATCCGTCCAGATGGTGATGCTATTGGGTCGCTACTTGCGATGGGTCTGGCTCTGCAAGATGCCGACAAAAATGTTCAAATGGTGCTCGAAGACGGCGTGCCAAAATCGTTCCGCCATCTTTTTGGCAGCGATCAAATCAAGAAGAAACCTCATGGAGAGTTCGACGCAATTGTTGTGCTCGATTGCTCTGATCTGGCACGAACTGGAAATTGCCTGCTTGATTACCCAATTCCGGACATAAACATCGATCACCATGTAACGAATTTGAATTTCGCACGTATAAACCTTGTAGATGTGAATGCAGCCGCTACAACAGAAATGCTGGCAGCATATCTGCCAGCTCTTGGATTGCAGATCACAAAACCCATCGCTGAAGCGCTACTCACGGGCCTTATCACTGACACTATTGGTTTTCGAACAGCTTCGATGAGATCGGATGCCCTGCGCGTTGCTGCTGATTTGATGGATACAGGGATTGATTTGCCCATCCTCTACCATAGAGCGCTTACGTCACGATCTCTCGAAGCCATCCGCTATTGGGGCTCGGGATTGAGTACCTTGGAACATGTTGATCGAATGGTATGGGCAACCCTAGATCTAGAAGCTCGAAAAATTGCTGGGTATCCAGGGAGAGATGATGCTGATCTGGTCAATGTGCTTACGTCCATCGACAATGTCGATGTTGCTTTGATCTTCGTTGAGCAAACTAAGGAGCGTGTAAAAGTGAGTTGGCGCGCTCGGCCAGGTTTTGATGTCTCCCAGGTTGCATCTCAATTTGGGGGTGGTGGTCACAAGCCTGCCGCTGGCGCGACCATTGACGGCAATCTCGAAGATGTAAAAACAGATGTATTAAGTGCTACTCAAAAACTCCTTAATGGAAGGTAATGTTTTTCGATTCTCTAGGAATTTCCGCGCTCACCCCTAAATCTGGAAAGTTTCACGGCGATTCCCATAGAACCATTTTTTCGCAAGGTATTTGAAAGCACAAATTGGAACAAAGAAGGTAAAATTTATGCAACCCATCAAGTCTATACTGGGGAGATAATTATGGAAGGAAAAATAAGAAACGTTGTTTCGGGGGCGCTTGTCATTGACAAGCCGATTGGTCTCACATCTCATGATGTGGTAAAAATTGTCCGTCGAGGGACGAATATCCGCCGCGCTGGTCATACAGGAACTCTTGATCCGCGCGCGTCCGGTGTGCTCGTTGTATTAATTGGCCCAGCCGTTCGGCTGAGTGAATTCATCTCAGCAGATGATAAGCGCTATCAGGCCACAGTCAAATTAGGTGCATCTACAGACACATTTGATTCAGAAGGACGCATTACTCGTACGGCACCTTATGACCATATCACGGAAGATCAATTCCAGACTTTGCTCAAAAGTTATGAGGGTAAAACCCTTCAAACTCCGCCGGTATACTCAGCTGTGAAAGTACAGGGTAGACCCGCGCATCGCCGCACACGCGCAGGTGAAGAGCTTGAGCTAGAACCCCGTGAGGTCGATGTTTATTCGCTGGACCTGCTCGAGTGGGCACCTCCTGAGATCGTTCTGGACGTGTACTGTTCATCGGGGACCTATGTGCGCTCACTGGCCAACGATATCGGTGAAGATTTACAAACTGGCGCGCACTTGATCGGTTTGCGCCGAACGAAAAGTGGATTTTTCACGCTGCGCCATGCCGTTCGTCTGAGGGAATTGCAAGACGCATTCTTGACCGGTGACTGGTACCGCTATTTGATCCCTGCTGCCGAGCTATTGCCAGATTGGCCAGCGCTCGAACTGGATAACGAACAGGTCGAAAAAGTTGCCTTTGGGCATCGCCTCCCAGCAGGATCGAACCCTGAAATGACTGAAGATGGCTTCACACGCGCGATCAGTGAACAGGGTGATTTGGTTGCTGTGCTTGGCTTCGATGAAAAGAAGCGTGAATGGCAGCCAAGGAAAGTCTTCTTCCAGACCTAAGAATTCAACTCGCTAACGTTAGCCCAATACTCAATGCAACATTTCTGGTCTCTTAACGACGTCCAGTTGGATAATGCCTGGCTAACGATCGGCTCATTTGATGGTGTGCATCGTGGCCATCAGAGAGTCGCCCGCGAACTCGTCGCAGGGGCGCATGATAATGACGCCCCTGCTGTAGTGCTTACCTTCTATCCGCACCCGGCCACTGTAGTGCGCGGCTACGATTATCCCTTTTACTTGACCACACCCGAGGAGCGGGCCGCATTATTAGGCAAATTGGGGATTGATGTCGTCATCACCCACCCCTTTGACGAATCTGTTGCACAAACCTCAGCCCGTGATTTCATGTTCACGTTGCACAAGCACTTGAAAATCCGTCACCTGCGTGTGGGATATGATTTTGCTTTAGGCAGGGACCGCGGGGGAACTCCTGAATTCTTGAGAGAGTTAGGCATTGAATTAGGATACAGCTTGAAACGCACCGAGCCCCTAATCCTGGACGCTGATATCGTTTCATCGAGCCGAATACGGTTTATGCTTGGTGCCGGACAAGTTGATCAGGCTGCCGAGTTGCTTGGCAGAAATTACCGCGTTGAAGGCGAAATCGTGGTCGGAGACCGGCGCGGTGCCACTTTGGGTTTCCCGACGGCAAATATGTCCATCTGGTCTGAGCAGGCTATCCCTGCAGCAGGTGTATACGTCTGTAGGGCTGAGGTGCGCGGTCAAACCTGGGAGGCGGTCACCAACATTGGGGTCAGACCCACCTTCGAGTTCAAACCCGTGCCTCCCCGAGTGGAAGCACATCTCCTGGATTTCGATGAGAATATCTATGGAGAAGTGTTGCAACTTGAGTTCTTGCATCGCTTGCGAGGCGAACAACGCTTCCCAGACATCGATGCGTTGGTGTCTCAAATCCAGACAGATGTGAAGCAAGCCCGCCAGATGCTTGCTCCTTGACAGCATCCATAGAGCCTCGGTATACTGATTGATAACTGAATACTGCACGGGGAGCCCAGTTTTTCTGGGCTGAGAGGAGCGCAACCCAAAGCGCTCGACCCGCCTACCTGATCCGGATAATACCGGCGGAGGGATCGCAGCAAACAAGACCAAATCCCTCCCCGAAACTGGCGGAGGTTTTTTTGTGCGTGTGATAATATTTGCCAATGGAGAGATTAATTATCCCCAACTTTTGTTGGACTTAATCGAGGATGGGGATGTGCTGATCGCGGCGGATGGTGGGGCACGCCACTGTTTGCGTTTGGGTTTGCTTCCCAAGCTGGTCATAGGTGATTTTGACTCGCTTTCAGAGACCGAGCTGAACGACCTAGCAGCGGCCGGAGTCGAATTACAACGTCACCCGATACATAAAAACGAAACCGACTTGGAATTAGCTTTGCTTGCAGCCAGGGATCAGAGAGCTGAGCAGGTCGTAATCTGCGGGGCGTTGGGCGCACGCTGGGACATGACACTGGCGAATATCTTGCTATTGGCACATCCAGCCTATTCTTCGCTTTCCATCCGTATCGTAGACGGTCCCCAAGAGCTTTCGTTACTCCAAGGCGGTCAAACCAGACAGATCGTTGGCGAACCTGGGGATACACTGTCGCTCATGCCTCTGATAGGAGATGTCAGTGGTATCACCACCCAGGGGTTGGAATATCCCCTCGAGAATGGCACCTTGCATTTCGGAACCACGCGCGGGGTCAGCAATGTGATGATCTCTCATCTCGCCCAGGTGCAGTTGGACGAAGGTCTATTATTAGTTGTTTTGAACAAAGTTCGTTGACCATAGACATCTAGCTAATCGCGGTTCATCCACTATTGGCTATCCGTCGTCTATGGTAAGCAAGAGGAGATTTCCATGAAAACCAAACATACTTTACTGCTCATTTTCGCGGCCATTTTCATTTCTGCTTGTACTCCAAAGGGCCCAGACACCCTCACCGTTATGACCCACGACTCCTTTGCCATATCGGAGGAAGTGCTGTCAACTTTCCAAGAGCAGCATAATATCGAGGTGCAGTTCATCGAGGCGGGGGATACAGGCACAGCCGTCAACAAAGCCGTACTGGCTAAAGGTAAGCCCCTGGCGGATGTCTTCTACGGTGTAGATAACACATTCCTCAGCCGAGCATTAGAGGAGGGCATCTTCGAAGTGTACGCATCCCCACGCCTCGAAGAAATCCCTGATGAATTCAAACTCGACCCTGAAAACCGCGCCCTACCAGTGGATTTCGGCGATGTCTGCCTGAACTACGAGGTTGCCTATTTCGAAGATAGCGGCCAGGTGCCACCGGAGTCCCTTGAAGATTTACTACAGCCCGAGTATGCGGGACTGCTAGCGGTCGAGAATCCCGCGACCTCGTCACCGGGGTTAGCCTTCCTTTTCGCTACAATTGCTCATTTTGGGGAAGACGGCTATCTGGATTTCTGGCAGGGATTGGTGGAAAATGATGTCAAGGTCGTCAATGACTGGGAGACTGCCTACTACAGTGAATTCAGTCAATGGGGGGGGACGTATCCTATTGTAGTCTCGTACGGTTCCAGCCCGCCCTTCGAGGTGATCTTCGCAGAGGAGCCCATCGAAGAGCCTCCCACCGCCGCAGTCACTGGTCCGGGCAGTTGCTTCCGACAGATCGAATTCGTCGGAATTTTGGCAGGCTCTCCCAACCGCGCCCTGGCAGAAAAATGGATCGATTTCATGCTTTCGACCACATTCCAGGAAGATATCCCCCTACAGATGTATGTCTTTCCAGTCAACGCCAAGGCTGAGTTGAACGATACCTTCCAACGCTACCTTTCCATTCCCGACGAACCGGCTTCTCTTTCGCCTGCAGATATCGCCGTGCATCGCGAAGAGTGGATCAACGCCTGGACGGAGGCGGTACTACGATAATGGTATCCGGGAAAAGAGGGTGTGACAGAAAAGCCGTCACATCCTCTTTTCCTAGTTATGGTGCAATGTTACGAGCTCGCAAGTTTGGCATCTTTTTTTGGTTAGCGCCCCTCACCTTCTTGGCCCTTTTCTACTTCTATCCCTTGGGAAGCATATTGAAGTTGAGCCTGGAGCGCAGCGATACCGGCGTATTGGCGCCATTTGTCGAAGCGATCGCTTCACCCACAATTCGTGGGGTTTTCGGCTTCACGATTTGGCAAGCGTTTCTCTCCACATTGCTAACATTGCTGCTCGGGATTCCTGGGGCTTACTTGCTGGCCCGCTATCAATTTCGGGGCAAAGCCACCCTCAAAGCATTGACGGGGGTGCCTTTCGTGATGCCCACCCTGGTCGTCGCGTCAGGCTTCAGCGCACTGATTGGCCCCAATGGATGGCTCAATGTCATCCTAATGAGGATCTTCGATCTCGCTGATCCGCCCATTCAATTGCTGCATACATTGGCCGCAATCCTGATCGCGCATGTCTTTTACAACACGACTATCGTGCTGCGGATGGTGGGTGATTTCTGGTCGCACCTGGACCCCAATGTAGGAAAGGCGGCGCAAGTATTAGGTGCTAGCCGCTGGCATGTATTGAGACATATCACACTCCCTATCCTAACTCCTGTGATTTCTGCAGCTGCGTTACTGGTATTTATTTTCGATTTCACGTCCTTTGGCGTGATCCTGATCCTGGGCGGACCTCGCTTTGCCACGCTGGAAGTCGAGATCTTTTACCAGACGATCAGCCTATTCAACCTGCCGCTGGCTGCAGTGCTTTCGATGCTTCAGTTGGGGTGTACCTTAATAATGACTGTACTGTATACCCGTATGTCAGCAAAGGTATCTCAACCTTTGAAATTACAATCGCGCCATCTTACACAAAGCAATCTTTCGACCTGGCGACAGAAAGTTTTTGCAATCGGAATGGTGGCATTGCTTTTGATCATTCTGACCACACCTTTGCTAGCCCTCGCAGGCCGCTCTGTAACTTCCTTAGGGTTGATCAGCACGCGTGAAGGTTCCTTAGCTCCCGGGCTGACCCTGGCCTTTTTCAGAGAATTAGGCATTAATCGCCAGGAGTCTCTTTTCTTCGTTCCCCCGGTGACAGCCATAGGCATTTCTTTCGGGTATGCAGCAGCCACCGTTATCGTAGCGCTCTCCCTAGGTTTGCCCGCGGCCTGGGCTCTAGCAGGAAATCGAAACTCGCGTTTAAACAAGGTACTCGACCCCGTGCTGATGCTGCCCTTGGGCACCTCCGCCGTGACTTTGGGTTTGGGATTCATCATAGCCCTAGCACACCCACCACTAGATTTGCGCACATCGCCGATCCTGATCCCCATTGCCCATACGCTGGTCGCCTTTCCCTTCGTCGTACGCAGCTTAACCCCAGCGCTAGGCAGCATCCAACCCAATATCCGTCATGCCGCAGCAGTGTTGGGGGCCACGCCTAGACAAATTTTTCGCCATATCGATTTGCCAATCATCGGGCGTGCCTTGCTCGTGGCGGCAACTTTTGCATTCACAATTTCGTTAGGTGAATTTGGCGCGACATCTTTGCTTTCGCGACCCGAATATCCCACAGTGCCAGTTGTGATCTATCGCCTGTTATCTCGGCCGGGCGCATTAAACTATGGACAGGCGATGGCGTTGAGCACTATCCTGATGGTATTCTCCATTGGCGGAATGTTGTCCATCGAACGATTCCGCATCGCCGATGTTGGTGAATTCTAATCGGTAACCGATAAACAACACATTTGGCTCTCTAGGAATTTCTGGGGTGATCCCCCAGCAATTCCTAGAGAGTAACACAATAGATGTTATCAATCACAAATATTCACAAATCGTTCGGGCAAACCCAAGCCCTGAAAGGGATCTCCTTCGAAGTTGCAGAAGGGGAAATCGTCGCCGTGCTGGGACCCAGTGGATGTGGAAAATCCACCCTCTTGGGGATCGTCGCAGGTATAGAGGAACCGGATGCCGGGGCCATTTCCTGGAAAGATCAGAACTTATCAGGCCTACCACCTCACAAACGCGGCTTTGGGTTGATGTTTCAGGATTACGCCCTCTTCCCGCATAAGAATGTGCGCGAAAACGTGGCCTTTGGATTGCAAATGGCCAATTGGAGTTCCAACGAAATTAGAGAACGTGTAGCTGAAGTGTTATCGTTGGTTGGGTTGCAAGCGTTTGAAGATCGCAATATCTCTACACTTTCCGGCGGTGAACAGCAACGAGTTGCCCTGGCTCGTTCTCTGGCGCCACGTCCGCGCTTATTGATGCTCGATGAACCCCTGGGGTCCCTTGATCGCAGTTTACGCGAGCGCTTGCTTGTCGAATTGCAGGAAATCCTTTCAGCCACAAAGCAGACCGCGTTGTACATCACCCACGATCAAGAGGAGGCCTTCGCTCTGGCAGACCGCGTGGCAGTGATGAACCAGGGAAGGATATCTCAAATCGGTTCTCCCCAAGATGTATACCGCCAACCTGGCAATACCTTTGTGGCCAGATTCTTAGGTTTGAATAACATCTTCACTGGGAAAGTGCGCGATGGCCATATTCTCTCCACAATTGGAGAATTCCCAATCTCCCAAGATATCGAAGGAGAGGTTCAGTTTTTACTCCGCCCCGATACCGCCCGTATCGACGGCAGTGGACCAATCCAACTCGAAGGCAAAATCCTTTCACGATCTTTCCGGGGGGGGCTCTGTCGGCTCGAAATCCTTATCAAGTCCCAACGCCTTACATTTAATTTCCCCTCATCAGTAAGCGACATGCCGCAACCCGGGGAACATCATCAAATTGGCATTGACCCCCTTACAAGCATCTTAATTCTCCCCCAGTAATGGAAAATATTAATCAACCTACGAACATAACCGTCATCAAGCAAGATCCTGCTGGTGTCGAGACATGGCGGTATTCAGGCACGGTGATCGAGCGCAATTCTTCTGAGGTCGTTATCGAAGCCTATTTCGACCGAGACGATATGCTCTTTCATGGCATGTGGCTCTATAAAGGAGATCGCTTTATCGAAACCTATTACACAGATCGCTGGTACAACATCTTTGAGATACACGACCGGGCGGACGAATCACTCAAGGGCTGGTACTGCAACATCACTACGCCGGCAATAATACGTGAACAGGTAATCTCATACAGAGATCTGGCCCTCGATTTGTTGGTTTTTCCAGACGGTCGCCAGCTAATATTGGATAAAGACGAATTCACAAGTTTAGAGTTACCCACGCATATTCAGGATAGGGCGCGCCGCGCGCTAGATGAACTAATAGAAATCTTTAGAGAGCGATTATCATAACAAAACAGGGTGTGAGATGGGAAATGCCACCCACACCCTGCTTATACCTACGAATGAATTTCTGGAAAACTAGAAAAGGGTTTGCATCACCTGTGTTGCAAGGCCAAACAACTCATCTCCATTATTCCACAACCACCATGCGCCTCCCCCAACGATCACACAGCAGCAACAAAGCACAACCAGTACAACTGCAACAATGATCCAGATTTTATTGTCTTTGTTGTTTCCACCTTCATCACCGAAATTATCGGTGCTCGTAATATCTTCAGACATTTTATCCTCCTAGAAAAATGGGTACGATTTCGTTGATATTATAACTTAATCGTCTCGATTGTTTAGAGCACTGCAAAAATCGCTGGAACCAAAGAGCCCCATTCTTCAGATGCTATTCCGAATGCAGCCATCACAAAGGGTAGCGCAAACATGATTCCAAAGCAGCAAACCCCAAGAACTGTCAATCCAACGCCTACCCAACCAAGAATGATACCCACTTTAGCTAAACTTTCCCCACCAAGAGTTCCGCCGCTCTCGTTGATCTCTTTCTTCGCCATGGGACCGGTAATCAATGCGACGATACTCCCAATAAATGGGAAGAAAGTCAGGCCAAGAATGCCTGCTACCAAGCATAGTATTGCGGTCGAACTATTTGGAGCCGTTTGTGGGCCTTCATAATAATCACTCATAGTAATTCTCCTTTTTGATCATCACGCCATCGATGTACGATTCGCCCTACGCCACATCCACCAAATGAGCCAAGATACAAATAGGATCACAATTGCTGCGATGAGTACAGGAATCACGATGGCTAAAATCGATAAAATTGTCGAGAGGACATCCTCGGCAAAACTCACAGGAACATTGCCTGCGCCAGCGGTCGTGGCTGTGACGGCAGGGCGCACGGCGGCGGACTTGGCAACATGCACACCACCTGCAATCAACAAGCCAGCGATCATGGCTACGATCGGATTGACTTCAGCGACCTGGGCGCTAGCCGCAAAGACGACCGCTCCTGCAACCGGTCGCACAAAGGTTTGGATAATATCGTTGATGTGATTTACCGCAGGGGCTTTATCGGCGAAGAATTCGACCAGCGAGAGGATGATCAAAACAGCGATCACCCACCAGGTTTGCAGCGTGCTCCAAGGCGAACTGAGCTCGATCCAATCGGTGAAACGCGCCACGAATGCCACAACCAGCAGAGGGATATAGGCGTTCAATCCAGCACTGGCAGATAAGCCAAAAGCAGTAAAAATGTCCATATACTTTCTCCGTTAGAAACTTATCACCATCTCATATCAGACTAGAGACTCGATCCTTCTGGAAATCTGACATGATCGAATTAATTATAATCTACCCAAAATGAAATCCATCCCAGGTGCCGGTCAACAAATAACGTACGAAATCGAGCAGCGCTATTTGTGCAAGAGCCATGGTAAATCCAGCCACGAGGGGGAAAGCCAATTCCTTTAATGAATCAAAGCGGTTCTCTAACTTGAAAAGCATCACCCATACCATGGTATACACCAGGGTTAAGATTATCAAGACTCCAGCCGCGCTGACCAAGGTTAATGGGTAGAGAATTAACGGGTTTTCGGTGAGAACTAGATAAACGACGAATACTCCCAGAGCAAGCATCCCGCCCAATGATGCCCACCCACTCAAAGCAGGTTTGCTGCTCCAGCGCTTCCAAACAGTCTGATGAAACGCGGGCAGGAGCATCACGCTCAATCCTAAACCCAATCCAGTTCCTGTCAACACTCGCAAGGTGTTGTTAGGTTCATATACGAAATAGCGAGAAAAAAGTTCTGGGCGCAGGTGAAGAAACGAATTGAACCCATCAACTACCCATACCAGAACCAATACCCCCAGCACCGCCAGCACTGCCCAGGGAGGACGCCCTCCCCGCCGTCGGCCCATGGCCAATTGGTAGCCGAAACCTAGCACTGCTCCCAAATATTGTCCGGTACAGCGGGCGCAAAGAGCGACCTGCCGATCCCCCAAGTGGAAAGAGCGCAAATCAATGCGATGGCACACTGCATAACCAATGGCATCAGCTTTTCCTAACAGGCCTTCAGGGGTATTGAGCAACCAACCAATCAACACACCCCCGGCAACCAAGTAGCTGATCCTCTGCCAGGGTATTTGTCGAATTGTTGTTGACTGGAGAAGTTTCTGTAGGGAAGTCATTGCCGAATTATACCGAAATAATCGTATCTGGAAATTGCTGGCCCAATATTTGCACCTTACAAACTTGATTTGGCAAGCCCCTCCAAGTGCGGTATGATAGCGTTTTCAATCCAAAAAAGCCTATGTCACTATTCACAATGCGCAATATTCGATTGGTATTTCTCTTGACAATGAGCCTCATATTGACTGCTTGCACCTTGGGCGGCCAACTTACGGGAGAGAACTCTGATTCACCCTTGACGGAGGATCTTCCCCAAACAAACTCAACATCGATACCACAAGTCAATTTAGAATCCAGAAACCAGAGCGACGCCGAAGCTCTCCAACCTTCCCCCACTCCACGAGCTACAAACACACCCTGGCCAAGCGCAACGCCCAACGTTACCGTCGATTCATTTATCCGTGTAGGGCCAGATAATTTTCCAGAGTACATCAACCCGCTTACCGGGCTGCCAGCCCCTAACCCCGCCTTACTCGAACGTCGTCCGATCATCGCCAAGATCCCCAATTATCCTCATGAAGTTCGTCCTCAAGCAGGGATTTCTTTAGCAGATCACATCTATGAATACTATCTGGAATTTGGATTGACGCGCTTTGTGGCGGTTTTCTATGGAAACGATGCCTCCCGATTTGGGCCGATCCGGTCTGGACGCATCTTCGACGAACACCTGATGAACATGTACAACGCCATCTTTGTCTTCAACAGCGCCGATAAACGCACATTCGATTATTACGAGGAAAAAGAACTCAATACGGGGTATTTCATCATCGAACAGTGCCCCCCCCTGTGCCGGGATGACAGTATGGCAACCTATAACAACCTGTTCGGTAACACCAGTCAGGCCCACCAACTAATCCGTAATCGCGGGCTCGATGACAGCCGCCAGGATCTTTCAGGAAATTTCTTCTCGAGCGCTAGTGGACGGGACTACTTCGAGGCAGATGATGTTTTCGTGAATTATTCCTACGCCAACTACGCCCACTGGCAGTATGACCCAAACCTCGATCAATACATCCGGTTTCAAGGGAATGTAGACAACCACGACGGCCTAAGCGGACAATACAACGTACACCTTGATGCCCACACAGGACAACCCCTCACCGCCGCCAATTTGATCATCCTGATGGTGACTCACGATTTCTATCATAAATCTACCGACACGGAGGTGTTTAGCATCGATCTCACTGGAAGTGGCGATGCCTATGTTTTCCGTGATAATCGAGTCTATCGAGCCCGTTGGCATCGCTACGATCTCAACAAACCCTTGGCAATCCTCGCTTCCGATGGGAGGAGTTTTCCATTGAAACCAGGTCTAACCTTTTTCCAGGTGATCAACCGCACTTCCGAGGTCATTCAACTTGACCAGACCTGGGTATTCGACTTTGCCCGCCCACCAGACCCAGATCAATAAGGTTTCTGGGGTTTATGAAAAAATTGATCCCAACATCTTTGATATTACTGGTATTTGCGCTTTGGGGTTGTGCCCAAGCTGTACCTCCTTCCCCAACAGGAACTGCGACACTCTTTGAAGAGGACTCTGTTCCCCAAACAGATACACCGCTTCCCCAGGAAATTCTAACAATTACCAACACCACCCCCACTGAACTTGCTGAGGCAACTGCGTCTTCAAGCTCCCTGGTGACAGACACTCCAGGCACCCTGGACGATTACCCCCTAGAAGGGTACGGACCTGCTGGATTTCCCGAAAACATTAACCCACTTACTGGATTACCCATAGATTCCCCCAATTTGCTAAATCGGCGACCTGTGGCTATCAAAATCTCCAATGGGCCGCGCGGCATCCGACCGCAATGGGGCCTATCCCGGGCCGACCATGTATTCGAGTATTATCAGGAAGCGGAACGCACACGCTTCAACGCCATTTTCTATGGGAATGACGCTTCGACTGCCGGACCAATTCGATCAGCGCGCTTCGTGGATGAACACATCATCCGCATGTATAAATCCTTCTTCGCCTTCGCCAGCGCAGACGAACGGGTGCTTGATCGCCTATATGGCACGGAGTTGAGCGAGCGGTTTGCCAGCATCTCTGATGCCCCCTGCCCCCCCACAACAGTCTTCCCCCTCTGCCGTACGGAACCTGTGGGCAAAAACCACCTGATGACGGATACGGTCGTGCTGCGTGAACACTTTACCCAGGCGAGTGTAGACAGCCCTCGTCAACCCTTAGATGGATTTTTATTCCAGGCATCCCCACCCATAGATGGAACATCACCTGGAGGAAGCGTCACCCTGCGGTATAGCAAAAGCTTCTACAATCGCTGGGAGTACGACCCTGAAAATAGAAATTATATTCGTTACCAGGATGCCCTCATCGATCACGCTGGGGGCAGTGGCGAAGAATTCATTCTCTTAACCGATAGACTTACCGGAGAGCCGCTTCGCGCCGACAATGTAGTGGTCATAATCGCAGAATATATTCCTTTCCTGGTGAATCCAGAGATATGGGAGATCAACTTGCTTGGACACGGAATAGCCTTTCTTTTCAGAGATGGGAGTGCGTACCAAATCTCCTGGTCCAGGGATAGCGACGAAGAATTGATCGCCCTTACTACCCAAGATGGCAGTGTGATGCCTCTTCGTCCAGGCACAACCTGGTTCCAGATTATCGGCAAATCATCGCTGTTGACTGCGCATGGCGCGAATTGGCGCTTCGAACATCAGATGCCCTGACCAAAGGAATCCTTCAAACCAATGAAAGCATCAAAGCACGATAACACTCCCATCGTCCTGGCAATTATAGCCCTAGCCCTGGCACTGCTCGCCTGGCGAAAAGACGGTCCCGAGCTCGCTTTTGACGGTCTTCGGAGCGGGGGCGCGTTACTTGTGCGTGTATTTCCACTGCTGATTGCCGCATTTTTAACTGCCGGGCTGATCCAGGCGTTAGTGACCAAAGAAACCGTTACCCGTTGGTTAGGCTCCGAGTCCGGCTGGCGAGGCATCGCATTAGCCTGTTTAGGCGGCGCGCTGATCCCAGGGGGACCTTATGTCTACTACCCTATTGCGGCTGCCCTCTTCCAAACTGGGGCAGGTCTGGGGGTGTTAGTAGCCTTCATCTCCGCAAAGAATTTGTGGTCAATTTCCCGCATTCCCGTCGAGGTTGCTCTGTTGGGTCCCCAACTGACTTTCATTCGGTTCATTGTTACGCTTGTGATCCCTCCGCTGTTGGGGTTTGTGGCTGAGTATCTGTTTGGTTCTAGGATCGAAAATATCCGCAACGCCGTCGCGGTTGCCCAAACAAAATCCGACGCGGCCGATCTCTTGGAGAAAAACGAATGAATACCGCCATAATCTCCATGTGGATCATTGCCGGGGCACTACTGATCTATGCCTGGAAACGAGGAGATGCCAGCCTACAAAAAGGTGTCAAACTCGCATGGAGTACTGCGCGGCGAAATGTATCCTTGTTGGTGGTGGCCTTTATCATCGTTGGGTATGTGAATGTCCTCTCCCCTACTCAACTCGTGCAGCAATGGATTGGGCCGGACTCGGGCTGGAAAGGGTTGTTCCTGGCTGAGGTTATTGGGATGTTACTGCCCGGCGGGCCTTATGTAGTATTCCCCCTCATCGCCGTACTATACAGTGCCGGCGCTGGCCTGGGTCCGGCAGTCACTCTGATCACAAGCTGGGCAACCCAGGCATTATTGTCTATCACCTTCGAACTTCCATTTATGGGCTGGCGCTTCTCCGCCATCCGCTGGGGGCTAGGTCTCGTTGTCCCTGTCCTGGCAGGGGCAGCAGCACATTTGCTGTTCAGTTAGGTCAACTACGAACTCCCCATTTGATCTCCCCCAATCTCTCCATGGTCTGATAATCCGTCAAATCCAGTTGGATTGGCGTAATGGAAACATAACCTGCTTTCAGCACGCCGTAATCCGTGCCATCTTCACGCACACCCGTTGGTGCATCGCCTCCAATCCAATAATAAGCTTTCCCCCGGGGGTCAACGCGGCGATCTAAGCGGTCGCGATAAAGTCGCATTCCCTGCCGAGTTACCTGTAAGCCTTTGATTTCGTCTTTAGGAAGGTAGGGCACATTGACATTGATGACTGTTTTTTCTGGGAAACCAATCCGCAGCAGGTCTTCCACAATCAAATGTGCAAAATAGGCCGAGGCGCAATAATCCAATACCCCCAGGTGATTATCTGGAGAATCTAGCGAAACAGCCACACCCGGTATCCCACTGATGACAGCCTCCATGGCTGCAGTGACCGTTCCCGAATAAGTGAGATCGTGCCCAATATTCGCATTGGGGTTGATCCCCGAAACGACCATATCGATCTTTTTTTCTACAAGCCCCAGTTGGGCGAGAGCCACACAATCCGATGGCGCGCCATCGCTCGCCAGGGCAGTCATTCCTGGTTCCAAGTACACTTCCTTAACCCGTAATGGGCGGTGCATGGTCTTGACATGTCCAGAAGCCGACCAATTTCGATCAGGTGCCAATATAGTAACATCTCCAATATTCTTCATTTCTCTCGCCAGCGCCAGCAAGCCAGGGGCGTTTATGCCATCATCATTGGTAACCAAAACATGTGTCATTTTTTATCCTTTAGTCCATCGAATCTTTGGAACTGGGGTTTCATCAACCACCTATTACAAGAAATTATAGCGACCAAGAGCGAGTATTATAACTGAGTAAGCCATAGAATGGTAAAATGCATCCAGGTGACAGTCACTATTCCGGTGACTGTCACCTGGTATGTAGGAAAAAATTATGCAAAAACTCTTCCGTATCAACGTTGCTGAATACCCGAAGCAATTCTGGCTGCTGTTCTGGGGTATGCTGATCAGCTTTGCCGGCGTGAGTATGATCTGGCCATACTTGATGATCTACGTAAGCGCGCGCCTCAACCTTCCTATGACAGCCACAGCCAGTTTGATGACCGTCAATGCCACAGCGGGGTTACTGGCAACCTTCATCGCGGGCCCGATCACTGATCGCACAGGGCGCAAGGGCACAATGGTCGTCGGGTTGATGATCACGGGGATTTCTTATTTGGCTATGATCTTTGCGAATTCACTGATGGATTTTTTCATCTTGATGCTGATCCGCGGCCTGGCAAACCCCCTCTATCGAGTGGGGGCAGATGCCATGATTGCCGACATCATCCCCCAGGGAAAACGCGCCGATGCATACGCCCTGTCCAGGCTCAGCAAGAATATCGGCATTGCCATTGGTCCAGCCGTCGGTGGATTTGTGGCAGCGGCTTCATATGATGTAACTTTCATTATTGCTACGATTAGTCTGGTTGTGTTCGGGCTAATCACGGCATTTTTCTTAAATGAAACCTTAGACAAAGAGGCCGTCCAAATAGAAATCGGTCAATCATCACAGAGATTGGGTTTCAAGGCCATTTTGCAAGACCGTGCCTTCTTGGTTTTCGTCGGCGCATTTACACTAACTCAAATTTGCGGGGCCATCATGTGGGTATTGCTGGCGGTCTACGGCAAAGACAACTTCAATATTCCAGAAAGTCAATATGGCTTTATCCCGATGACCAATGCGTTGATGGTGGTCGCCTTTCAAATCTACATCACAAATATCACCAAGAGCAAACACTCCCTTTGGATGCAATCCCTTGGGGCGGCAATCTATGCCCTAGGCGTAGGCAGTATCGCTTTTGGAAATAGCTTCTGGGATTTCTGGGTCAGTATCGTCGTTCTAACCATTGGGGAGATGATCCTGGTCCCCATGGCGACTACGTACGTCGCAGACCTGGCACCCGCCGATATGAGGGGACGCTATATGAGTGTCTTCTCACTGGGTTGGGGTGTGGCGACTGGGATTGGTCCGGTGGTGGGAGGCTTTCTCAATGATCAAATTAGCCCCCAAGCAATTTGGTATGGCGGAGGCCTAATCGGAATCTTGGGAGCTTTATGGTTTGTGAATCAGGCTCTTAGTGCAAGATCCATCCCTAAAAAAGTGCTCCATTCTTCCTAAAGGATACCACTCTCTCGCTGGTAGTCGAAAAAATAGGGTTCCAGCAGTGCAAAACGCTGCTGGAACCCTATTTTTTCGAAATGCATCCCCCCTCCCCATTTCATTAAAAGTGCGGAAGGGGGGATGGGGAAAACAGACATGACACACCAGAATATTAAATTCGGGGTGTGTCATGTTTA
>CAYTKR010000037.1:0-40590 GCA_964438295.1 uncultured Anaerolineales bacterium | reverse complement strand
CGAGGTGCAGGCGGGCGAGGTTGCAGAGATGACGTCCTACGCATCCAGTTACTTCAGGCTGTCGGTCAACCATCCAGCGGAATGGGTGGTCTTCGAGGACCCCACGGTGGGGGGCTATCTGTATGCATCGCCGCCGGATGACGATCAGAACTACTTCTGGTACAACAGCGTGCCGTGGAGTGGGGGCGGCAGTGAGAGTGCCATGGGGGCTTTGCTATCGATGTGGTACAACCTGCACCCTGACTTGCAGTATGGGGAACAGGGGGAGTTCTTCCTGGGAGGGTTGGCGCAGGCCAGCTTCCTGCCTGCGACCTATGCCAGTCCGGAGGGGGAGGCGCTCTCCGCTTTGCTGGTGGCAATGGTGGATGAGATGGGCAGTGCGCATATCCTGGTGGTGCAGTCGCCTAGTGACGAATTTGATCAGGCCTATGCCATGGTCTTCGACCCCATGCTCAGGAGCTTGGAAATCGTGCAGTAATTCGTCTCATTGGGGATGCCAAACTATATCATTTCTGATCGTATGTCAACTCAATATCCATCAACAACAATTATAGGCCGACTTGTGCTAGATCCTGAAGGCAAAGATCAACCCGCTGTTGGGATGCAAAATGTTATTGTTCGCATTGGTTTTCGAAGAGCTCCGCTCACCAGAGTCAAATATTGGTATGGAAAAACTGATGAACGAGGCAATTTCAATATGCAACTGATTGCCAAGAATTTACCTAGCTCGCGGCGAACTCATATAACTATGCAGGCCTATACAGATGATTATTACTACACAAAGAACGACCAGCGGCAGGTGAAAGTTATTTGCATCTATTCTACGCGCAAAACAAAGAGCGTATCAGATTCGCAAATTGATTTCGGCACCCATCCCGTGCCCTACTGGCGGTATGACCAGAGCTCACCCATTCCTCGGGTGGATCTATCGAGACCCCAAAGACGCCTGCAAAGATACTCACCTGCACGTCAAATTTCATCCTGGATAGTGATGTCACGCGTTGCCCTCGTCGCCGTCAAGCATGTGATCCTGGGAAAGCTGCTCCCAAAAAGGCTTTCAGCAGACCAGATTCAGGGAGATTTCCCGCCCAATCAAACCCGGAAATTGGAGATGGATCAGCCTGGTTTCACCCGCTCTGATGAATATTTTGCCCAGCGATTTTTGAACGGCATGACAGCCAGTGTTTTGGACCAGAATCCCGATTGCCCAGAAGAGTTCTGGTATTACAATCATTGGAATTCATACCAGCAAGATGGGGAATACGCGCGTCCCAATGTCGACATAAAGTTCAAGTTGATTGATCAGAACCTGGTGCCTTCTCGCATAAGCTTGTCCTTGCTGGAAACCGACCCAGTTAATGGAACTAAGTATGCCCGCAAACTAAGTTTTTCTCCGGAAGATGGAGAAGCCTGGTTGCAGGCCAAACGCCATGCCCGCGTCAGTGCCAATCTAGCTGCAGAAGTCGATGTCCACTTGACTCAGACACATCTCAATATTGAGCAGTATGCCTTGGCTTTTTACCGCAATGTGCGTCTCAATCCGGTGCGACATTTGCTGTTTCCCCATTTGAAGCAAACTCACCTGGTTGCGGTAGAAGCCGATCAAATGCTGGTGGGCCCTCGCGGGTATCTGGCTTATGCAACCGGTTTGACATCGGATGCGTTGTATGCTCGCGTCGCCCAGGTGATGGGGACCCTGGATTGGAAGAACTGGTACCCCATGCAGCCGATCTGTGAAGAGCATGAGTATGCCAAGGCAGGGAACCTGTTCTGGCAGGTGCTGTGCATTTGGGTAGATCGGTTCTTCGATCGCAATCATGATGAGATCGTTGAGCATTGGAGAGAAATATTGCGCGCTTCTCAAGAACTGGTTGAGAACAGTGTTCCGCAATATCTCTGCCGCTATTTACAGCACAATCTTAGCGCGGAGACAGAACTTCCGGCCTGGTTTACCAAAGACGAACGTATGGATCTCACAACACGCGAACTTGCAATCAACCCAGACCTAAAAGCGATCTCTCCAATAACGGAAACACGGCTTCCGGAAGATCACGACCTGGAAAATCTGAAACAGGTCTGCCGCTATGTGATCTATCATGCCACCTTCAAGCATTCCTGGTCCAACAAGCGTCAATATGACGAAGGGGGCGAACTGCGCTTCAGCGGTGTGGGATTGCGTTATAGCCAATCAGGAGAGCTGGCGCACGAAGACGATGATTCGGTCATCCCGCCGCCTATATTGGCTTCATTTCAATTAATGATCAGTTATATTCTGGCCCATACCGATGGTGGCTCGATCACGCAGAACCCTGATCGAGATATCCATCCAGATTTCATTGAATTACTGGAGGCACACCGGGGTCAGTTTGCGGATCTAGGGTTCAATATTGATGAAATTGGGGCATGTGCTAATGTTTGAAACTAACCTTGATATTCTAACCAAAGTTGATGAAGTTGCATCCGATCGCTCCCTTCTGGCGCGTTTTCACCAGGATGTACTTCAGAAACCAGATCAAACGATCTTCACGTTTTACAATGGGGATGCAAAAGAGGTCGCCTCCCTGACCTATCTAGAGTTAGAGCAGAAATCCAATGCAATCGCTCATTTTTTGCGTAATAATAAAGAGTTCGAAGAAGGTGAGCGGATATTATTGGCCTATCCGTCTACATTAGATTTTATCCCCGCATTCTTGGGATGTCTCAAAGCTCGGCTCATCGCTGTGCCCGTCATGCCGCCCAATCCGTTCAACCCCCAGGCATTTTTGAGACAATTTGACCGCATCGCGGAGGACAGTGGTGCCCTTGCAGTCCTCACTAACTCGACCTATTATACTGCCCGGCGATTGAAGCAATGGCAACTGGGTTCCGTGGGTAAAGATAATGCCTGGTTCCAACTACCCTGGATCGTCACCGACCGCGTGTCCAACCATGATTCTGCGGGAGTGGAGTTCACCCCTGGGAGTGGGGAAGATGTGGCTTTTTTGCAATACACCTCCGGTTCCACGTCAGACCCCAAAGGAGTGATCGTTTCTTTCGACAATCTCGAGCACCAGATTCACGCGGTTGCCGAGATGATCCATTTTTCATCCAAATCTATATCTGTAAGTTGGGTTCCACATTATCACGATTTTGGCTTGATCTGTGGAATCCTAAATTCGATCATGGGGTATGGGGAGTTACATCTGATTTCCCCCCTAGATTTTTTGAAAAGGCCAGGGATTTGGTTCGACCTGGTCACTCGCGTTCGGGCCACGCACACAGCTGCACCGGATTTTGGATTTCGAATGCTAATTCAGAGGACGCCATCCGTAATGCGCGCAGATTGGGATTTGCGCTCCTTGAGAGTGATAGTCAGCGCGGCTGAACCCATCAGTCACAAAACCACTCAGGCATTTTTCGACGGGCTGGCACCACTGGGGTTGGACCCAGCTGCTTTTTGCCCCTCGTATGGCTTGGCGGAACATACTGCCGGTGTGACGGCCTTTGGCAAAGATCACCTGTTTCTGGATTTCGCCACCGCAGAGAAGCAAGTTTTGTCGATCAATGGGTCTGGAAAGGCGAGCAAATCGCAAAAGGTTTTTATTGGTTGCGGGAAACCTATGGCCGATGCGCAGGTTGAAATCGTCAATCCCCATACACGACGCAAGTGCCCTCCAGATGAAATTGGTGAGATCTGGGTTCATTCGCCCAGCAAAGCCAAGGGCTATTGGGAAAAACCTGAGATAACCCAGCGCCAATTTCACGCCCAAATCATTGATCACGAGACGCCCGATGGCTATCTGCGAACTGGTGACCTGGGATTCATTAATAACGGAGAGATTTATATCACCGGCCGAATCAAAGATATGATGATCGTCCACGGCCGCAATATCTACCCGCAAGATATTGAAGATGTAGTCAACAGCACAATTTTGGGGATACGGGCAGGTCGAACGATAGCCTTTTCAATTCCTGAATCCGCAACCGATCAACCGGACGAAGGCGTTAATGAGTTGATCATGGTTGTAGCAGAGGTGAAGGGCAGAGATAAATCGCCATCCAAATTAGAAGCCCTGGGGCGCAAAATACGAGAAATCATCCAGGCAGAACTTCAAATATCCTGCCATGCCATAGTTTTGGCCAGGCCGGGGTTTGTTCAAAAAACGAGCAGCGGTAAATTGATGCGCTGGGCGTGCAGGCAAGCCTACTTGGATGGATCGATCCAAAAGGATACACTTTGGATTGATACCCTGGGGCAGCGTTCATCTTACCAGGGGCAAGCCAAGAGCCTCTTGGATTCTCTGGGATCACCTACACCTGAAAAATTAATGGCCTGGCTGATAGCCCGCATTGCCTCGGTTACCGGGCAGCACGCCTCCTCGATCAGACCCGAGATGGAATTCACGGAACTGGCTATAAGTTCATTGGATGCAGTCAATCTGATCGTCGAACTCGAAGCCTGGACCCAGATCCCGATTACGGCCGCGTTGCTATTGGAATACCCGACCTTGCAAGCTGTAGTGGATCATCTCACGGGACCTCGGGGAGGGTACGCCAAAGAAACATCGCCTGTTTCCTCAGAATTCCAGCCCTACGTTATGATCCAGATCGCGGGGAATACCTCTGAAACTGCGCCCTTATTCTGCTTCCCTGCCGGGTATGGGGATGTGTTCGCGATCAGGAACTGGGGGCGGAACCACGACCATTCCAATAGCCATCGCCCGATGTACAGTCTGCAACCCCCGGCAGATTCAACCAGACAATACACCCTCACCGATTTGCTGCAAGAATATTCCCACTCAATTCAATCTGTCCAACCCGAAGGCCCATATCTGCTGGCTGGATACAGTGTTGGGGGATTAATGAGTGTGGCTCTGGCGGAACATTTGATGGAGCAGGGCCATTCCATCGGTTATCTCGGCTTGCTCGACCCGCCAATGCCTTTATCTCTCATGTCTTATAAGACATTTTTGAAAATTAGGAAATTTTTCTCCGATTGGCAGTCTTCAGATAAGATGGAATCCTTGCGATTAGTAAAGATCCTGAGAGCGCTATTTCAGGATCCAGGCCTGGCTCGATCAGTAGCGGCTCTGCGCAGTTATCAGCCAGAGCCGATAACGGTGAAGCAGGCAACCTTATTTACTCCAACTTGGACGGTTACACACCTGAAATTTCCATTTAGGTATTGGAAAAAAATCCTTGGAAATCACCTGCGGTATGTTAATTTGCCGGGTGATCATGATAGTTTCATCCGTCCCCCCCACGACCAGCAGCTCATCAACCAGATCAATGATGATATCCACTAAAGGAGAACAGGCCGTGTCCATTGCACAGCAAACAACCAGCAAAATTCAATCCGTGGTCGACCCCCCAGGAAAGTGGTACGGGAATTTCTCAATCTGGCCCATATTCGATGCTGTAGGATTCTTTTTTCGCATCGAGAGTTACATGCAGCGAAAACAGCGCCGCTTTCCCAAAAACACGGTTTTTAGGATGCATCCAGGCTTGAAGATGATCGGCCTTTCGGATCATATTTCAGCTAGCTTCCTGGTCAACGCGCCGGCGAGCTTGCTGCGGCGAGATTCGATGCCCCGATTTGGCGCGGCGATCATGCGCCCGTATGCCACAGATCCACTGCGCCCTGCGGTATTCTCCGTTGGAGACGAGCACGCCCGGGTCCGGGCCTTCACCGAAGCTGCCCTGGTTCACCGCCAAAATGAGATAGCTGGTGCTGTGGAATACGCATTTAAGCAATATAGTAATCGATGGCAGAACGACCGCTATTTATCGCTGGAACATGAGCTCAATTACGTCAGCGCCACAGCAGCTTGGAAATGGTTGTTGGATGTTGCCCCAACTCCAGAGCAGATCCACAAATGGCATGTCAACAGCGTCATCCTGGCAACGGATACACCACCCTTCTCTTGGATTATGGACGCCATGCTTAAAGCCTCCCCTGGGAAGAAGGTGATCCAAGCAGCTGAAGAAATGGCCGCGTTGGTGTGTGCTTCGCCGCTTTGGCCTACCTATCAGCGTATGGCGCAAGAATATGGTATCCCTGAGGAAGGGCTTGCTGAGATGATGGTATTCCAGTGTACGGTCAACGGTGGCGGCGCAATCTCGCGCACCCTTTACCCTACACTCACGATGTTGTATTTGAATGAAGACCTGCGTCAGCGCGTGCGCGCTTCTTATCCCCAAGACTGGACTGATCTGGATGCGCTGGATGGAGTCCTCTATCTGGACAATTTCATGACCGAATGTAACAGGTTGTTCACAAGACCTCCATTGGTTGTCCGTGAAGCCATGGATGATTTTATTCTTCTGTCTGGCGATGGGCATCAATACCAGATCAGAAAAGGCGAATTATTGATTGCCATCATGCCCTACGTGCATCGAGATTCTCAGGTGTTTACCAATCCCAATGAGTGTGACCCAGAGCGCTACGACCGTGACCCGGCCTTGAAAGACAAGGTCTATCAATTCTTTGTTGCCAAAGGTGGGGAAAGCCCTTATGGCTGTGCGGCCAACGAGAACCGCACGGCACATCGATTTTGGAAAGCATTACTCGGGTATTTTTTGCATCATGCCAAGTATTCCATTCAGCCGGAGCCAAGCATATCGGTCAACTACTTCTTAAGTGCCGGACCGCCCAATATCAAATTTAGCGATTTTCGGGTGACCTTTTGACTCCAATGAATTTGATTTTGGTTTATGTCCCCAAGGTTTACCAGAATGATCACAACATGGGGACGAATTTGAGCGAAGTTTCTGAGAAAAATCATGATTATTGGTTTTAAACCTGTGCATTCGTGCTATTTGTGTATTTCGTGGTAAATCAAGATCAATAATTTCGGGTATAAAATATTTTTAAAGAATTTGAGGAAACCTAATGACGAACGAAAATTACTTTGTTGAATTTCAACGTGCGAAAGTCTTCGCACCCAGCACCGCAGTTCCAGTAGAAAATTTGCTCGAGACACTTTCCCTGGTGGAGCTTTCAGTGGGGAATGAGCTCTATGCACAGGGAGATGTCGTTGATGCTATCTATCTTGTTTGCTCGGGAGAGTTGATGGCGTCCTTCAAATCAGGTGAGCAGTCTGTGCGAGAAGTCGATCGTATTCCGGTCGGTGAAACGGTTGGCGAGATGGAAGTGTTGTCTGGTGAGGTACGGCATTATTCCGTTTCGGCTCTTGAAAAGACCATTCTGGTTAAATTCCCGAAAGCGAGTTTCGATCAATTTCTAGATCAATCACCCGAGATCATCCAACCACTCTGGAATCTGATCCAGGAGCGACTTTGGCGCAACTATCTTGCCCGGGCGTTACCTACCGTCTTTGGGCAGCTTGATGCAGATGGTATTGAGATGATCGAAAAGAATACCAAACGAGTGCGGATATTGCGCGGAGAATATCTTTATCATCTGGGGGATCCCGGCGGCGACTTTTATATCCTTATTGATGGCCGCGTCGAGGCGCGTGTGATCGAAGAAAATGGTGAAGTGAATGTGGTTGACGAAATCGAACCTGGAGAGAGTATCGGAGAAATCGAATTCTTTTCCGGCAGTCAGCGTACTACCTCCATTTATGCGGATCGCGACAGTGATTTGGTACGCATTTCTCAGCAAAACTTTGAACAATTGCTTCTGGATTTTCCGCAAGTAATGGGGCAACTGAACCAGATCCTCGTACATCGCATCCGCGAACTTCACGGGACTCTGGATAAACAACCGGCGACCTTCGCTGATGATGTCGCCTTATTGCCATTGCACCCCAGCCTGGATATCAAACATGTGGCAGAGCAAATTCAAGCCAGCCTTTCTTCTCTTGGGGGAACCCAGCTTATCAGCAGTGCCTCTGTGGGTGAGCATTTCGGTTCCACCCAGGTCGCCAATGCTGAAGAAAACACCCCGGATTCCATTCGCCTTAACGCCTGGCTGAACAAAATGGAAGCCGAGCATGATTACCTGTTGTACATCCTTGATTCAGAGCCTTCGTTGTGGAATGATCGCTGTATGCGGTTGGCTGATCAAATTTACCTGATGGCCGATGCAGATCAGACTCCTGAACCCAGTAATTTCGAAGCCGAGCATATTCAAAAGAACACCCTCAATTCGCCTGTATCCCTGGTGCTGGTGCACCCCAGCGATACCGAGAGACCCGAAAAAACAGCCGCATGGTTGGCAGTCAGAAATCTGCGCACTCATTACCATATTCGCAGAGAACACCAGCCCGACCTGGATCGCCTGGCTCGTTTTATTGCTGGGAAAGCAATAGGCCTTGTCCTTAGCGGCGGGGGTATGCGCAGTGCAGGTCAAATCGGTGTGGTGAAAGCCATGTCTGAATTAGGTATCCCCATCGATTACATAGGTGGCACAAGCGCAGGCTCTTTCATCTCGGCACTACATTCATTTGGGTTCGAACCACCCGAAATGGTGGAATGGCAACAAAATTCTGGAAATGCCAATTTTTCCTTTACTTTGCCGCTCATTTCTCTCGATTCTGGGAAAAAGTTCAGCCAAAAACTAAAGAAAACCTTTGGGACCTTGTGTTTCGAAGACCTTTGGATTCCCTGTTTTGCGGTTTCCAGTAATCTGTCACGAGCATCGAAAATGGTCCACGATACCGGTGAAGTCTGGTTGGGGTTGCGGGCCAGCGGCTCGCTGCCAGGATTTGCCCCGCCGGTGGTTCTGGAAAACGGCGACCTGTTGATCGATGGCGCCCTGCTGGATAATCTTCCCATCGATATAATGCGTGAAAAAGTAGGCAAAGGTATTGTGATTGCCGTCGATGTCAGCCCTCCCATAGATATGGCGGAAAATTCCTATCTGGGTGCCTCCATCAGCGGATGGAAGGTGCTCTGGAGTCGCATTAATCCTTTCCAGCCGTCCTTACGTATTCCAGCTATTGCCCAAATTCTTCAGCGCACCAGTGAACTCAACAGTATTCAAGATCAGATCGAGTTGATTGAAAGTGATTTGGTCGATGAGTATTTGCGGTTGCCGGTCGAGAACTTCGGATTGCTGGATTTCAAGGGCATAAACGATATGGTCGAAATAGGCTATCAATACGCCAAAGAAAAATTGGATACTCTTAAACCTGCTTAATTCGCGTTGCCTGGAATGGTGTGGGCTTCCATGAGAATTCTCAACATTGCCTCAGAGAGCTTTTGTCGCGATAAATATTAATACTTTGCCTCGATGCGTAAGCGTGCCCCGGTTTATCGGGCGCGCTATATATTGAAGAAGTTGTATCTGATAACACGCTCCAAAGATGTGGTTGCAGTGATGGATGAAGAAAAGCTTCTCACCACGGTTTTACTGCTCTGGATCGCAGAATATGAAACAACCTTAAACTTCCTGGCCAACGGAGTTTTTTCACTCCTGACAAACTCCGGTCAGCTACAGACTGCTCCAATTCCCACACTACATCGATTCGGCGATCGAAGAAATATTGCGATACAATAGCCCATTAGTATCGGCAGTGAATCTCTATGCCGCTGAGGATGTAATCTGGCACGGCGTTATAATTCGCCGAGGGAGTATGGTTTTACCCATGTTAGGCTCTGCAAATCGAGACGAAACCATCTTCCACAAACCCAAATTATGGTATCCGTAATCATCCCCACGAAGAACGAAGAGCTTTGGCTGGCCAACTTGCTCGCCCAGATCACAACCATACCAGAGATCACAGAGATCATCGTGGTAGATAACAACTCCTCGGATAAAACAAGATCGATTGCCCAAAGTTTTGGCTGCAAACTGTTTGATGGGGGATTGCCCGGCGTGAGCAGAAATATCGGTGCCAGGCAAGCTCGTAGTGAGCACTTGATCTTTCTAGACGCGGATACAACCATAGACAGACTTCTGCTTCGTACCACCATTGAGCACCTGGCGGAACCAGGAGTTGCTGCCGTGCACTTTTTTTCGATACCGAAAACCAATGATAATTGGATCCGCTTCTATTACCAAATCACCAACTGGTTCTTCTTTAGCATGGATAAACTCGGTTTTTCTTATGGATTAGGGAGTTTCGTTGCTGCCAGAAAAAGTGCTTTTCTCGAAATTGATGGCTTCAACGAGCAGATCAAGGTTGGTGAAGATGTCGATTTCTTCCGCCGGATCAGCAAAGTGGGCCGCGTTGTCTACTCGAAGGAGAATCACGTTTACGTCAGCGCCCGCCGGCTGTTCATCGAAAATAAAATCCTCTTTCCAATGAAATGTGTTTTCTGGATGCTCCTGCGGCTGGTGGGCACATCGATCTCTCTGATAGATTACCAATGGAAAACCTATCGAGAGGAGATTTTCCGCTTCGAAGAGGGTTGGTTGAACGAAAACAGGAATCTCTTTCACTACTAAGTGCATTTTTGCCGTAAAATAAGGGGGAGATGAACGATCACCCGATCACCTTGAAAGAATTGCTGCGTTTGAGTTTTGCAGGATCGCTGGATTGGATTTCGCCACCCAGTTCCGGAAATATATTTGTGCAGTGGGTGGTGTTATCTGTGGAAAATATCACCGAGGGAGATGTGCTGCTTATCCGAGGGGGGCAACTTGATCCCGAAGTGGTCGATCAGACCTGGAAGAAGGGCGGGGCGGCCGTAATCACAGTGGGTGACTCGTCCCTGGCAGCCTCAGAATTCCAGGCAGAACTCCCCTTGGTGGCCATCTCAAGCACCACTGACATACGCGAGGCGTTCCGTATCATGTTGACTATCCTGATCAATCAGCGCGCCCACCTGATGGAGCGCGGGGTTCGAATTCACGGTAAGCTTTCGCAAGTCGCCGCTTTGGGGGAAGGTCTCTTTGGTTTAACGCGTACGATGTACGACTTATCTGGCCGAGGGGTCATCGTTCAAGATAAACGCCTGGAGATTCTGGCTGAATTCCCTTCCTCGACTATGCAAACCATTTGGGATGATGTGCTGGGGCAATTGCTCGAGAAAGAGAATCTCCCCAAGGAGCTTAGGGATCGCAAAGAGGCCGGCAAGCGAGCCACAATCCGCAAGCAAACTCTGCCTGGCGATATCGAGCGCATTATCACACCGATATCCGTGGGTGGGGTAGCACGCGGGTATCTATCTCTGGTTGATTTGGTTGGCACATTAGATTCATTGGATTATCTGGTCGTCGAACAGGGAGCTTTGGTTTGTGCAGTCGAAATGGCGCGCGCCAAAGCTGTGCGCGAGGCCGAAAAACGTCTCAAAGGAAGTCTTCTCACTGCGCTCTTGCTGGAGAGTATCACCCCTCGCGATGCCAATCTCTGGGTTCAAGGCATGGATTTGGATTTGGATCAGGCCCATGTTGCAATGCGATTCGCCTGGGATGCCCCTGCCTCCATTCCCGCGCCTTCGATGCGTCGATTAGAAACTCTTGTCAATGGTGAAGTCAGCAGCAAAGGCTATCGTGTCATCGTCGAGACCATCGATGTAGAGGTCGTTTGCATAATTGAACTAGAACCAGTACAGGGCCGCCCAGAGCTGGCGATCGACTTCGCCAACACAGTTTTGCAACGCGCACTTGAAGAATATCCTGATATTCCCGCGCGCTGCGGCGTTGGGTCTGTATCTACAGAAATTGGTGATTGGCGGGTATCCTTCCAACAGGCTGGTCAGGCTTTAGAAATGTCCCGCAGGTTGTCTGAAGATCAGCCATTATATTACCCTGATCTATCGGTATATCGTCTCTTGATGCAACTAGAGTATCATCCTGAACTGAGTGCCTTCAAAAACAGAATCTTAGGGCCATTGTTGTCCCAGGATGGCGGGGGTGAATTCCTGCACACATTGGAAGTGTACTTTGATTTCAACGGCAACCTCACCCAGGCTGCTGAGGCGCTTTTCATTCACCGTAATACCCTGACGTACCGCCTTGACCGCATCTCAGAAATCTGCGCAATCGACTTGAATAACAACGAGACCAGGCTTGCAGTTCAACTGGCCCTGAGAATTCACAAAATGACAGCCTCAAGGGAGTAGTTTTTCTATATTTTTCTAATGCTTTGGGCAGTATGCACAATTTCTGGTTATTATTGTTGTATGGTTTGCCGGTAGACAAATAGTACTTCCGGCCGTACACTTACCCAAATTCTTCACAAAACAGAAGAAATTATGATTCAAGCATTCCTCTTTATTATTGTTTTGATTAGCCTGCTGGTTCTTGTACTATTAGTCGAGAGCCATAATCGTGGTTGGGCAGTCAGGCCAGTGAGGAGCGAGTGTAGAAAACGGAAGTAAACAGAACCTGACAAGAAAGGAAAAGGCTGCCCAAACGGGCAGTTTTTTTGTTATAGGGGCAAGTCCAATTTGCCCCTATGACAACCCCGGTGCAGGAGCATCGGGGATGCGCAGAGGGCAGTTCCACTAGCCCCAAAAACAATCCCAATTCATGAGAATTGGGATGCAAATTCCAAATTCATAATAGAGACACTTTATGCGATCTGACCAAATCAAAAAGGGCTACGAAAGAGCGCCCCATCGATCCTTACTCAAAGCTACTGGCGTCAAAGATGAAGATTTCGCCAAGCCCTTCATTGCCATCGTCAACTCTTACGTGGATATCATCCCAGGCCATGTCCACTTGCAAGATTTCGGACGCCTGATCAAAGAAGAAGTGCGCGCCGCGGGTGGTGTGCCCTTCGAATTTAACACCATAGGCGTTGATGATGGAATTGCAATGGGTCATAGTGGCATGAAGTTCAGCCTGCCCTCTCGTGAATTGATCGCCGACAGCGTAGAGACCATGATCCAGGCGCACCAGTTTGATGGCATGGTTTGCATCCCCAATTGCGACAAGATCGTTCCTGGTATGGCAATGGCGGCTCTGCGCGTGGATGTCCCAGCGATATTCATTTCCGGTGGACCGATGGCTGCAGGAAAAACCCCCGATGGTGAGACTGTCGATCTGATCTCTGTTTTCGAGGGAGTCGGCGCGTACAAGGCGGGCAAGATCGATGCCGCCCGTTTGAAGATTTTGGAAGATCATGGCTGCCCCAGTTGCGGTTCATGCTCGGGATTGTTTACCGCCAATTCGATGAATTGCCTGTTGGAAGTGTTAGGCATGGCACTGCCTTTTAACGGTTCGGCTTTAGCGCTGACCGAGGAACGCGAAGCCCTGGCTCGAAAGGCCGCCCGCCAGATTATGAACTTGGTAGAAGCCGATCTGACCCCGCGCAAGATCGTCACCGTGGAAGCCATTGATGATGCTTTCGCCCTGGATATGGCCATGGGTGGCAGCACCAACACGGTGCTGCATACGCTGGCTTTGGCCCATGAAGCGGGTATCGAATACTCCCTAGAGCGCATCAACGCAATCGCCGATAAGGTGCCGCACCTGACAAAAGTCAGCCCCTCTGGGAAGTGGCATATGGAAGATATTCATCGCGCCGGCGGTATCCCTGCGATCTTGAACGAAATTGCACGTGGTGGAAATACATTGAAGATGGACCGCCCTACGTGCAATTTCGTTCAAGATCGCAGGGATACCGCCGGCGATCTTGAACGAAATTGCACGTGGTGGAAATACATTGAAGATGGACCGCCCTACGGTTACAGGTACTTCCTTAGGTGAGTCTATCTCAGGGAACAGTATCCAGGATTTCGATGTCATCCACCCTCTCGAGGATCCACATTCTCCCCATGGGGGCTTGTCCATCCTCTTTGGTAATCTTGCCCCAGAAGGTGGGGTGGTCAAAACAGGTGGCGTTTCCACAGAAATGAAAAAACATTCTGGCCCTGCTCGCATCTACGAAAGCCAGGACGACGCCATGCGCGGCATTCTCAATCACGAGGTCCAGCCGGGGGATGTAGTCGTCATCCGATACGAAGGCCCCCAAGGTGGTCCTGGGATGCAGGAGATGCTCTCTCCGACCTCAGCGATCATGGGCATGGGTTTGGGCGATCAGGTTGCCTTGATCACCGATGGACGATTTTCCGGTGGTACGCGCGGCGCCTGCATTGGGCACATCAGCCCAGAGGCCGCGGCGCGCGGCCCCATCGCTGCCCTGCTCGATGGAGATATGATCGACATCGATTTGGATGCCCGCACGATCAATGTGCAGATGAATGATGCCGAGATCGAAGCGCGCTTGGCAGCTCTGCCATCTTTTGAATCGCATAATAAGAGTTCATGGCTGCGGCGTTACTCGCGCGTAGTGACCAGTGCCAGCCAGGGCGCGGTGTTGATTTAGATTTAGTAGTTGGAGATTCGATATTAGAAGTTGGAACTTAGAAATTGGATACCTGCCTGCGATCGCAGCTTGAGTGAAGGGTAAGGATTATCCATAAGGAGAACAAGGATGAAATTGACTGGTGCAGAAATATTTTGGGAATGTATGATCCGTGAAGGGGTAGAACTGGCTTTTGGGTATCCGGGCGGAGCGATCATGCCTGTGCACGATGCCATGCTTAAATACCCTGTTCATCACGTGCTTGTACGCCACGAGCAAGGCGCGGCGCATGCAGCCGATGGGTATGCGCGCGCTTCAGGTAAGGTGGGCGTTGCCCTGGCGACTTCTGGTCCAGGGGCCACCAACTTAGTCACGGGCATTGCTACAGCCATGATGGATTCCTCCCCGATTGTATGTGTCACTGGGCAGGTAGCCTCTCATTTGATCGGCGGCGATGCCTTCCAGGAAACCGATGTCACGGGGATCACCCTGCCGATAACCAAACATAATTATTTGGTTACCCGAGCAGATGAGATCGCACAGGTGGTGCGCGAAGCCTTCCATATCGCCCGCAGCGGGCGCCCAGGCCCAGTCCTGATCGATATTTGTAAGAACGCTCAGATCGAAGAGATTGAGTTTGAGTATCCCGAGGAAATTTCATTGCCTGGGTATCAGCCGCCAATACATGCCCCTGAAAAAGATCTCGAGCGGGCAGTGGAATTGATCGAGCAGGCAGAGCGCCCAGTGATCCTGGCTGGACATGGGGTCTTGATGTCTGATGCTGTAGAAGAGCTGTGTATCTTTGCGACAAAGACCCAGACGCCGGTTTCGATGACGCTTTTAGGGTTAGGCGCCATCCCCGCATCCCATAATCTGAGTTTGGACATGATGGGGATGCATGGTGAGGCATATGCGAATAACGCTATTCAGAATGCTGATTTGCTCTTAGCCTTTGGGATGCGCTTCGATGACCGGGTTACTGGCAACCTACGCACCTATGCGCCGCGAGCGCGCAAGATCCACATCGAGATCGATCCTTCTGAAGTGCACAAGAATGTGCACGTCGATGTGGCCTTGATCGGCGACCTAAAGACGGCTCTCACCGACCTGATCCCCATGGTCGATGAATACGACCATGATGAGTGGTTGGAGCAGATCAATCAGTGGAAGGCTGAAACAGAAGAACGCAGTATCATGGCCTGGCCCGGAGAAGAGAAGCTGCACACCGCCCATGCCATCCGTGATATTTGGGATGCCACTGACGGCGATTCAATTGTCGTCACTGGCGTTGGCCAGCACCAGATGTGGGCGGCGCAATATTACCCCTTTGAGAAACCCAATCGTATGATCACATCCGGTGGGGCAGGGACCATGGGTTTTGGCCTGCCTGCGGCGATGGGGGCCTGGTTTGCCCACAAAGACGAGGATATCTGGCTGATCGACGGAGATGGCAGCTTCCAAATGACTGCAGCGGAGTTGTCAACCCTGGTGCAAGAAGGAGCCAACGTCAAGATCGCAATTATGAATAACTCTTTTTTGGGAATGGTCCGTCAGTGGCAGGAATTTTTCTTTGACCGCCGTTATGCGGCTACGCCAATAACCAGCCCAGATTTTGTCAAGCTGGCAGAGGCACATGGTATCCCAGCCAGACGTGTGGAGGAACATAGCCAAGCTCATTCAGCTATTGAATTCGCCCGCCAGACACCCGGACCCGTTTTGCTTGAATTCGTTGTCGAAAAAGAAGATTCTGTTTATCCCATGGTGCCCTCAGGTGCCGACCTGGATAACATGATCCGCCGCCCGGTTTCTAGCGAACCTGCGGCAGCGGATTGATTGTTTAGGAGGTTTGAACCATGCAACATACACTAATTGCTCTAGTAGAAGATAAACCCGGTGTTCTCAACCGGGTGGCGTCTCTCTTTCGTCGTCGAAATTTCAACATTGAGTCGCTCAATGTCAGTAATACGGAAAAACCCGACGTCTCGCGTATGACCATCGTGATGGATAGCGAAAATGTCGATGCCCGTAAAGTTGAAGCCAATCTGTACAAGTTGGTCAATGTCATCGATGTGCAAGACGTTACCAACCAGCCCGCGATTACCCGCGATCTGGCGTTGATCAAGGTCAAGTGTGCCCCCGAGCAGCGCTCTGAGGTTGCTAACCTGGCATCGATATTCCGGGCTAGGATCGTCGATGTAGCTCCAGATTCTGTAGTGGTGGAGATCACAGGTACGGAAGATAAGATTGAGGGCCTGATGGAACTTTTGAGGCCCATCGGAATTATGGAAATGGTGCGTACCGGGCAAGTGGCGATGATGCGCGGCTCAGCGGTCGGTATTCGACACACCCCTGGCACTAATGGACACAAGAAAAGTGAACAGTGGGCTGTACTAAGTGGATAGAGAACAGACGATCACCGATACTGTTCATTGAATATTAGATACTGAATATTGAGGTAAAAATGGCAGTCATATATTACGACAAAGATGCAAATCCTGAATTAATTCGATCGAAGAAAGTTGCTGTTATTGGGTATGGATCGCAAGGGCATGCGCATGCCCTGAACTTGAAGGAAAGTGGAGTTGACGTTCGGGTGGGTCTGCGCGCCGGGAGCAAATCCCAGCCCAATGCCGAAGCTGAAGGCCTGGTTGTCATCTCCATCGAGCAGGCTGCCGACTGGGCAGACATTGTCATGCTGTTGGCGCCTGATACAGAGCAGCCCGCCATCTATGAGCAGTACATCGCGCCTCACATGAAGGCAGGCAAGACTTTGATGTTCGCGCATGGGTTCAATATCCGCTATGGCACCATCTCGCCACCATCGGATGTGGATGTCAGCATGATAGCGCCTAAAGCCCCAGGTCACCGCGTGCGTGAGATATTTTTAGAAGGTGGCGGTACTCCCTCGCTGCTGGCTGTTCATCAAGATGCAAGCGGTCAGGCTAAAGAACAGGCCATTTCGTACGCCTACGGCATTGGAGCGACCCGGGCGGGGGTTCTTGAGACCACTTTCTCTGAAGAAACCGAGACCGATCTATTTGGCGAGCAGGCTGTGCTGTGTGGTGGTATCACGGCCCTGGTCAAGGCTGGTTTCGAGACTCTGGTGAAAGCTGGATACCAACCCGAATTGGCCTATTTCGAAGTCATGCACGAATTGAAGCTGATCGTCGATTTGATGTACCGCGGTGGTATGAACTATATGCGCTACTCGGTCTCTGATACTGCTGAGCATGGTGATTACACGGCCGGTTCGCAAATCGTTACCGAAGAGACCAAATTCGTGATGAGCAAACTTCTCAAGGAAATTCAAGACGGCACCTACGCTGAAAATTGGATTCGAGAAAACAAGAACGGCCGCTCCTGGTTCAACAAACAGCGCCAGCTTGGCCAGGATCATATGATCGAAAAAGTAGGCGCAAAGTTGCGAGAGTTGATGCCTTTTGTCGATCCCGTAACAATTAAGCCAGGCGAGTAACCTGTTACACGTCCAACGTTGGAATGTTTGAATGTTCTAACATGTAACCTGCACACGATGAATTGAGCTTATTATGAACAGTAATCCGAATTACGTCCGCATATTCGACACCACATTACGAGATGGCGAGCAGTCACCCGGTGCCACGTTGACCTCTTCTGAAAAGTTGGAGATTGCGCATGGGCTGGCTCGTCTGGGCGTGGATGTGATCGAAGCTGGGTTCCCAGCAGCCTCACCCGATGATTTGGAAGGGGTGCGCCGCATCGCTCTCGAAGTTGGCAGCCCTGCCGAGGGAGAATCTGCCCTTTCCCGCCAGGTACCGATTATCTGTGGGCTTGCCAGAGCTACCAAGTCGGATATCGATGCTGCCTGGGAAGCCGTTCAGCATGCTGAGCGACCGCGTATCCATACGTTTTTGGCGACTTCGCCTATTCATATGCAGTATAAGCTCAAAATGGACCCGGAAGAAGTCGTCGAACAGGTTCGTGAAATGGTCGCCTATGCCAAGTCTTATTGTGATGATGTCCAGTTTTCACCAGAAGATGCCGGGCGCAGCGATCCTGAATTCCTCTATCTCGTATTGGGAGAAGCCATCAAAGCTGGAGCGACCACGCTCAATATTCCGGATACAGTTGGTTACACGACTCCTGATGAGTTTGGCAAGCTGATCGAAGGAATTGTTGCCAACACACCAGGCATCGAGAACACCGTCGTTGCCGTCCACTGTCACGATGACCTGGGTCTGGCGACCGCCAATGCCCTGGCAGGTATCCAGGCTGGTGCCCGCCAGGCTGAAGTCACTGTAAATGGCATTGGCGAACGAGCTGGCAACACATCACTGGAAGAAGTTGCCATGACCCTGCATACACGGAGGGCGGTTTATGGTTTGGAAACGGGCGTCGATACCACGCAGATATCCCGAATTAGTCGCATGGTCTCAAATTACACCGGAATAGCCGTACAGCCAAATAAAGCCATCGTCGGTGCCAATGCCTTTGCCCATGAAGCCGGAATTCATCAGGACGGTCAGCTCAAGAACCAAAACACGTATGAAATTATGCGACCAGAAACCGTCGGACTGAGTCAATCCCGACTTGTGATGGGTAAACACTCAGGTCGGCATGCATTGAAGGTTCGCTTGTCAGAATTAGGTTTCGAACTGGATGATGAGGAACTGAAACAAACCTTTGCTCGTTTCAAGGATCTCGCTGATAAGAAGAAGACCATCACCGATGCAGATCTGGAAGCCCTAGTCTCTGATGAAATCTATCAGCCTCGTGAGATCTTCAGCCTGGATGGATTGCAGGTAGCCTGCGGAACGATTGGTATGCCAACGGCCACAGTGCGCCTGATCGATCCAGATGGCGAACTGCATGTCCAGGCTGCGATCGGAACCGGCCCGGTCGATGCCACATATAAGGCGATCGATGCTATTGTACAAGCCCCCAATACTTTATTGGAATTTTCGATTCGTGCGATTACCGAAGGAATCGACGCTTTGGGGGAAGTGACAGTACGCATCAAAGCTGAAAATGGTTCGATCCCGCGCAGGATGTCACCCCAAAGTGGGCGGGCGCGTCGTCTCACCTTTGGTGGTCATGGTGCGGATACAGATACGATCGTTGCCTGTGCCAAAGCGTATCTGTCGGCTATCAATAAATTACTAGCCGCCAGCGGCCGTTATGGCCGTACAGAGAAAGCTACCGAGGTGGCCGTCCCAGAGCCGGTTGCATAAAATTTCGTGTCATTGCGAGCGGAGCGAAGCAATCTCCGCGCAATGATTGAGAATTTCACTGTATGGAGGAGATTGCCTCGTCGTAAACGGCACTCCTCGCAATGATAATGGAAAAAGGAGAAATACCATGTCACCAGAAGAGAAAAATTGGAAACCCGAAAAATTCCCTCAACCGCGCACATTCCCCGCCGAATGGAATATGTCAGACCTGATAGCCAATGAAAACGGAAGTGCCACAAAAGAGGAAGATTCCGACTGGAAGCCCGAGAAGTTTCCTCAGCCGCGTACTTTTCCAAAGAATTGGCACTCCGACGATAGGAATTAGGATTACCTGAATTATATACCCGCTTCTTATTAGTTGCGGGTAGTAGCCCAACCTGGTTGGGCGGAAAGAAAGATAATGGTTTTTTGGCCAACGCGGTTGGCCTGCTACCCAAATTTTCGCAATATATAATTTATAACAACAATTTCAAATGACACAAACCCTCTTCGACAAAATCTGGCAGCGCCATGTGGTCGCTGAAGAGCCAGATGCTCCTACTGTTTTGTATATCGATTTACACTTGGTGCACGAGGTCACCTCGCCTCAGGCCTTTAGCTGGTTGCGCCAGAAAGGACTGAAAGTCCGCCGCCCTGAGCGCACGGTCGCCACCATGGACCACTCTACGCCGACGAAAGGCTTGAGCCTTTCCCTGGTTGATGATATGGCTGCCCAACAAATCCGTCAATTTCGGATCAATTGTCAGGAGTTTGGCGTCCAATTATATGACCTGGATAACGACGAGCGCGGCATCGTCCATGTAGTGGGACCCGAACAAGGTTTCACCCAACCAGGTATGACTATCGTCTGCGGTGACAGCCATACTTCGACGCATGGCGCCTTTGGCGCGCTGGCCTTTGGCATCGGTACCAGCGAGGTAGAACACGTGTTGGCAACCCAATGTTTGTTGCAATACCGTCCCAAAACCTGTCGGGTCAATTTCGAGGGTCGGCTTCAGCCAGGTGTGACGGCCAAGGATATGATCCTGGCACTGATCGCCAAGATCGGCATTGGGGGCGGGACAGGCTACGTTTTTGAGTACGCTGGTTCAGCTGTGCGGGCTCTGGACATGGAAGCTCGCATGACCCTGTGTAATATGTCTATCGAGGCTGGCGCCCGCGCGGGCATGATCGCTCCTGATGAAATCACCTTCGAATATCTCAAAGGTCGCCCTTATGCGCCCCAGGGTGATGCCTGGGATGCTGCAGTAAAAGATTGGCGAACGTTGCCATCGGACGCAGATGCCAGCTATGATCGCGAGATCAGCATCGATGTCGCCTCGCTCGAACCGATGCTGACCTATGGGACCAACCCGGGTATGGGCGTTCCTGTGGGAAGACTCCTTCCAGACCCCAAAGATATTCCTGATCCTGGACAGCGAGAGTCGCTCGAGGGCGCGCTACGCTATATGGCTCTCACGCCGGGGCAACCCCTGGATGGGCAAAAGATTGATGTGGTCTTTGTGGGCAGTTGCATCATCGGTCGCTTTTCCGATTTTGGTCAGGCTGCCTCGCCGCTCAGGGGACGTAAGGTCGCAGAAGATGTGCGTCTGTTAGTCGTGCCCGGGTCGGAGAAAGTGCGTGCACAGGCCGAAGCGGAAGGTATCGATGAGATCGTGCGGGCGGCGGGCGGCGAATGGCGTTTTGCCGGTTGCAGCATGTGCATTGCCATGAACGGCGACCAGCTTCAACCCGGACAATACGCTGTCAGCACCAGCAACCGCAATTTTGAAGGCCGCCAGGGAAAAGGTGGACGTACGTTCCTGGCCAGCCCATTAACTGCGGCAGCATCCGCAATCACTGGCAAAGTAACAGACCCCAGAACGTTCAACGTGTAACGTTCGAACGTTAGAACAAAGAATCATGCAACCATTTACTAAACTTACATCCAAGCTCATCCCCTTACCCAACAGCAATATTGATACCGACCAGATCATCCCGGCGCGCTATCTTAAGGTCACGGACAAAGCTGGCTTGGCCGAGGGGCTGTTCCACGACTGGCGGTATGATGCCCAGGGGGCAGAAAACCCCAATTTTATTTTGAACCAACCCCAATTCCAGAATGCGAGCATCCTGTTAGTCGGCGACAATTTTGGCTGTGGTTCATCACGCGAGCACGCTCCCTGGGCGTTGGTTGGCTGGGGGATCCGCGCCGTGATCTCGACATCCTTTGCCGATATATTCCGCAACAATGCCTTAAAGAACGGCTTGCTCCCAATCGTTGTCGATGAAGAAATGCTGAATTCGCTATTCGATTTGACCCTTGAAGCTCCCAATGCAGAAATCAGCATTGACTTGAACGCCCAGTCGTTGAATCTCCCTGATGGTTCCACGGTCGGGTTTCCCATTGACGTTTTTGCACGAAAATGTTTGCTAGATGGGGTGGATCAATTGGGGTATATCCGCACATTTGAAGACCGCATCGCCGCCTATGAGATTGAGCGCGGCATTGCCATTATTAACTGAATAATCTCCGAAACTCAGGTGACGCCGAAACTCACCGCCTGGGTTTCGGCATGAGTTTATTTGAAGAGTTAGGAGAAAGACATGAGCAGAAAAATATTTGTATACGACACAACCTTGAGAGACGGAACCCAGAGGGAAGGGATATCACTCTCATGCGATGATAAGCTGCGCATTGCCCAAAAATTAGATGATCTGGGTGTTGCTTATATTGAGGGCGGCTGGCCTGGCTCCAATCCGAAAGATGTCGAATTCTTCGAGCGCGCCGGCGAGTTGAACTTAGTCAATGCCAAGATCGCAGCCTTTGGATCTACCTGTCGGGTGGGTTCTCACCCCGCTGATGATGCCAATATCCAAGCCCTGTTGGATTCAGGTGCACCTGTCTGCACTGTCGTGGGGAAGTCATGGGGATTGCACGTCAAAGATGTGCTTAAAACCACTCCTGAAGAGAATCTGCGCATCATCAGAGAGAGCGTTGCCTATCTTATAGCACAGGGTCGTGAAGTCGTTTACGATGCCGAGCATTTCTTTGATGGCTATGAAGCTGATCCTGATTACGCCACACAGACTTTAGGTGCAGCCATCGAGGGCGGCGCAGAAACAATCGTGCTTTGTGATACTAATGGTGGTACGCTGCCCTGGGAAGTCGCTCAAGTGACGCAGCAGGTCAAGACCGAATTCCCCGATGCTACGCTGGGGATCCATGCCCACAATGACGGCGAGTGTGGTGTGGCCAATACCATCGTGGCAGTGGATCAGGGCGCCTCACATATCCAAGGCACGATCAATGGTTATGGCGAGCGCTGCGGCAACGCCAACTTATGTAGCGCTATTCCTGATCTGGTTTTGAAGATGGGTTATGACTGCCTGCCAGAAGGCAATCTTCCCGAGCTGACCGATGTCTCCCATTTTGTTGCCGAGGTTGCCAACCTGGCACCGGACGAGCATATGCCGTTTGTCGGTCAGAGCGCTTTTGCCCACAAAGGTGGGATCCATGTGGCCGCCATGCGACGCAATGTCAACAGCTACCAGCACATCGACCCAACCCTGGTTGGAAACCAAATGCGCACCGTTGTCTCCGAGCTTTCGGGGCGTGGAAACCTGTTCTCGAAAGCTGAAGAGCTTGAATTAGATGTGAACGATGGGGATGCAGTCGCAGATGTGCTGGAAGAGATTAAGTCCTTGGAAGCGCGCGGCTTCTCCTTTGAGGCCGCTGAAGCCTCGGTCGCGCTGATGCTCCACCGCCAAAAGCCAGATTATGAAGCGCCTTTTGAGTTGATCGATTTTTCGGCCACAGTTGAAAACCGTCAAGGGAGAGGTATTTTTGCAGAGGCGACGGTCAAAGTATGCGTCGATGGAGAGATCTTTCACACGGTGGCTGAGGGGAACGGCCCCGTCAACGCCTTGGACGCGGCTTTACGAAAAGCGCTGCTGCCCGTCTATCCCCGCCTGGGTGAATTTCAGTTGGCAGACTATAAAGTGCGTATTCTGGATAGTGACAGCGGCACTGCGGCAACCACGCGCGTGCTCATCGATACCCAAAATCATCATAACCGTTGGAGCACTGTGGGTGCCAGCGCCAATATCATCGAAGCCAGTTGGCTAGCCTTAGCCGACAGCATGGAATATGGATTATCTCTAGCATGAAAGCAAAAATCGTTTTATTACCTGGTGACGGGATTGGTCCCGAGGTCCTCGCAGCAACTCAACGGGTCTTGGAAGCTGTTCAGACAAAATTCGGCCACGATTTCTCGTACGATACACACCTAATCGGCGGCGCTTCTATGGACGCAAGGGGCACCGCGCTGACCGACGCCGCTCTTAAGGCCTGTCAGAGTTCCGATGCCATCTTACTAGGCGCCGTGGGCGGTCCGAAGTGGGACGATCCCACAGCCAAAGTCCGCCCAGAGCAGGGATTATTGGCTTTGCGTAAGGGTTTGGGAACATTTGCAAATTTACGCCCAGTCAAGCCTCATCCAGACCTGTTAGAAGCATCACCATTACGCCCGGAGCGGTTAGACGGGGTGGATTTTGTGGTGGTGCGCGAACTCACAGGTGGGATTTATTTTGGAGAGCCGCGTGAACGAAGGTCCTTTGATGGAGGGGTTCAGGCCGTAGACACGATGTCCTACACTGACGCTGAAATCCGTCGCGTGGCTCATCTGGCTTTTAAGCTGGCGAGAAGCCGTCGCAGCAAAGTGACATCTGTAGATAAAGCCAATGTCCTCGAAAGTTCGCGTCTCTGGCGCCAAGTTGTCACAGATGTTGCAGCAGAATACCCTGATGTGGAATTGGAGCACATCCTGGTCGATGCTGCGGCTATGTTCCTGATCCAGCGTCCAGGTTCCTTTGACGTAATCCTGACCTCGAACATGTTCGGCGACATTCTGACTGATGAAGCCTCGGTATTGACTGGCTCCATGGGGAATTTACCTTCTGCCTCTTTGGGCGACGGGGGTCCCGGTTTGTACGAACCGATCCATGGCTCTGCGCCGGATATCGCCGGGCAAGGGGTCGCAAATCCCATCGGAACGATCCTCTCGATGGCGATGATGTTGCGTTATTCGTTGCAGCTTGATGCCGAGGCTGAAGTGGTAGAGAATGCGGTTGACAAAGTACTATCGGATGGTCATCGCACCAAAGATTTAGCAAACCTTGGAGAACCAGCGCTCAACACTGAAGAAATGACAAAATTGATCGTTCAATTAATTCGGTAAGCGATTCGTCGCCGCGATGCTCCTCAAATGAAAACATTGTGAACATTGGCAGATTTTGAGGTATGGGGGGGCTCCGCACGCCCCATACCTCAAAATCAGGAGTTCATCACGCGAAATCCCATAGAGCCAAAATATTAGCTGTTGAAATAGGAGAACAAAGATGGAATCAAAATATGTCTGGATGGATGGTGAATTAGTCCCCTTTGAAAAAGCAACTGTCCATTTCTTATCCCCCACAATCCACTATGGCTTTGGCGCATTCGAAGGCGCACGTTGTTATAGCACCCCCAACGGACCTGCAGCATTCCGCCTCCCCGAGCATTTGGAGCGCTTTGTCGATTCAGCCAAGATCTTAGGCATCCAGGATTTCCCCTATACTGTTGATGATCTACGAGAAGCGGTCCATGAGACCATTCGCGCCAATGAGCTCAGTGCTTGCTATATTCGTCCGGCGCTATACATGAATGGGCCATTGGGCCTCAACATGGATGCTTATAAGACATCCGTTGGGATTGCGGTTTGGGAATGGGGTACATATCTCGGTGAAGAGGCCTTGGAAAAGGGTGTTCGCATGGCAGTATCGTCACTAACCCGCCTGCATGTCAATAGCTTCATGACTAAGGCTAAGGCCGCCGGTAACTACGTCAACTCCATCATGGCAAAGACAATGGCCCATCGCGCAGGTTATGATGATGCCATTATGCTGGATCCCGAAGGGTATGTTGCTGAGGGCAGTGGGATGAATATCTTCATCGTTAGAGATGAGGTCATTTATACGCCACACAGGACGACGATCTTGGAAGGCATTACGCGTGATTCGATCCTCACATTGGCGCGCGATTTGGGCTATACTGTCGTTGAGGAGCGTCTGGTTCGCGATCAGCTTTACATTGCGGATGAGGTCTTTGTCTGTGGGACGGCTGCAGAAGTAACGGCAGTCAGTGAGATCGATACCCGCACCATCGGCTCTGGTCGCATGGGACCGGTCACGCGCTATCTCCAACAGGCGTTCTTCCAGACGGTGCGTGGTGAAGGCCAGCGTTCGGTGGAATGGCTGGATTATGTGCGGGTCATGGCTCCGACGATTATATAGAGTTGGGCTTTTCCTCCAATTGGAAAAACTTCAGCAAGTGGATCTTCCGAAAATGGGTGTGCGAAGGGGCGCAGCCTCCTCCGCACACCCATTTTCGGTAAAATCCTTAATTGAATGATGAGTAACTTTGATATGATTTATTTGTTATTGTAGAGACCCCCCGGTAGGGCGTCTCTACATGAATGATTTCAAGAGGATGTGATCGAACTATGGATGAAAATATCATTGCCTTCCAGGGCGAGCCTGGGGCATACAGCGAATTGGCTGCTTTCGAACATTTCGGATCAGAGATCCAAACATTGCCCTGTGAGAGCTTTGGCCAAGTTTTTGATGCCATCATCCACGCCGAAGGCAGTCACGGGATGCTACCCTTCGAGAATTCACTGACGGGCAGTATCCACCGAAATTTCGACCTGATCCTGCGTCACGATGTCAACATCGTGGGGGAATATCATATGAGAGTCAGCCATTGCTTAGTAGGGTTGTCGGGCGTTCAGGCGGAGGATATCTTGGTTGTGCACTCGCACCCCCAGGCTTTGCAGCAATGCGAGCGCAGCCTGACTAAATTAGGCGTGCATACCATCGCAGAGACCGATACGGCTGGTAGCGCCCGCTTTGTGAAAGCCAAGGCCAATTCAGCAACCGCGGCTATCGCCTCCAAGCGCGCGGCAGAAGTGTATGGCCTGGAGATTCTGGTCGAAAACATGGAAGATAACCCAGCCAACTTCACTCGCTTCTTAGCGATTGCTAAAGAGCCATTGGTTGTTGATGACCCTGAAGAAGGGGATTACAAGACTTCGGTTGTGTTTAGTTTGAAGAATCAGCCAGGTGTGTTATTCAAGGCGCTGAGTGTGTTTGCTTTACGCGATATCGACTTGACGAAGATCGAATCGCGGCCCATTGTGGGGAAACCTTGGGAATATATGTTCTATGTCGATTTCGAGGGGCACCAAAAGGCGGTCAATTGCGCCCGCGCCCTGGAGCATTTAGCCGAGTTGTCGGCCTATTTGAAAGTGTTAGGTTCTTACCCCAGACATCGTGTAAACGGGAAGGAACCACAGAATAATTCCAACGAAGAATAATGGCAACTGGTTTTCTCGAAAAAAGGTGTTCACAGGTGCGTAAAGCACAGCGGACACCTTTTTTCGACAGATTACCTAGGTAGACTTTCTACCTGGATAAAATTTCAAAGTTCATCCCATTCATCCCCAGTACCTTTTTGGATGAATCCAATCAATGCTTGTAACCCCAAAAGGTAAGACCGCCATCCGAACCCCGTGATCATTCCTACACAGACCGGCGCCAACAACGATTTGTGGCGAAATTCTTCCCGCGCATAGACATTCGAGAGATGGACCTCGATCACGGGGATCTCAATCCCTACAACTGCATCGCGTAACGCTACCGATGTATGCGTATAGGCACCCGGATTGAAAACCACGCCTGCCGCCCATGAACGGGCATCGTGAAGTACGTCGATCAATGCACCCTCATTGTTGGATTGAAATGTGCGCACACCAACCCCGAGTTGCATACCTTTATCGACCAGATGAGTGTTGATCTCATCTAAGGACAACGATCCATAGACATCCGGCTCACGCGTCCCGAGCAGGTTGAGATTTGGGCCGTGAAGAACTAGTATTTTATTCATTTTGTTCCTCTCAATGTGAAAATCAGTATCCAGTAATCAGTATTCAGTTCTTACGATAAACACGTTCTGATATTTGTATACTGATCACTGGTCAGAGATGATCCTTTCCCAATTCTCTACTTCAATTCCAACTCGTACATCGCCAATCTTCGCTGGCAATGCAAAGCGGACGATGCCATCGGCCTTCTTCTTATCGTGCTTCATCGCTTTGATAATAGCCGCACGATCCAGGTTGATCGGAATCTGTGTTGGTAATCCCAAACTGCCAAGAACGTCTGCGAGTTTGTCTGCCAATCCTAATTGCGCCAGACCAATCTGTTCGGCCATTCTCGCCTCAGCGACCATCCCAATGGCTACCGCTTCCCCATGGCGAATCCGATAACCAGAGACTAATTCCACCCCATGGCCCACTGTGTGCCCAAAATTCAGCGCTGCCCGGATGCCTTTCTCGAAGGGGTCGGTCTCAATGATGCATATCTTTACTGCCATCGCCCGGCGAATCATTTTTTCGAAATCTTGAAGGTCTTTGCGTAGCACACCGAGCCTGCGAGCAGCAAAACCTTCAAGGTCTAGCAAATGATGATCGGCGATCACCCCATGCTTGATGACCTCAGCCATGCCGTTGATGCGCTCATCTTCCGGCAGGGTACTCAGAACCTGGGGGTCAGCGAGCACCAGCCGAGGAGGGTAAAATGCTCCGATCAGGTTCTTGCCCTGGGGCAGGTCCGCGCCGGTTTTACCGCCCAGGCTGGCATCGACTATCGCCAGCAATGAGGTCGGCACTACAACCCAGGGGAGGCCGCGTTTGAAAGTCGCAGCCGCAAATCCTGCTAGATCCCCGACTACGCCGCCTCCCAGGCCGATGACTGTGCTGCCGCGTTCAATTTTTGCAGATAAAAAGGCATCCCATAGCTTGGCTACTGTGCCCAGGGTTTTGTGCGCCTCCCCGGCTGGGATAGTGATCCCATGGGTTTCAAACCCGGAATTAGTGAGGGCAGCTGTTGCCCGAGCGAGGTACAGTTCCCCTACATTTTCGTCCGTAACGACAGCAACAGGCCCGCGTAAATCCCGAGCTGCCAGCCTCTCGCCCAAACCATCCAGCGCTCCAGGCTCGACGCGCACATCATAGCCTGGGAGTTGGGGAGTGGCCATGGCCTGCAAATGGAATTTGCCTAACTCTATTTGAAGATCCCAGGCAATCGATTCAGGGGTCTTAGCGGCTGTGTTCACTTGAAGTGGGAAGGAAGCGTAATGAGACTGACGTTTCTTGAGCAGTGTTGGTAAATCGTTTTCGGCATCATCTGAGAGCAATGGTCGTTGAACCGGGTCAGATTTCAGGCGTTGCAGCAAAACTTCTGCTGGGGCACTCAGCAAGATCACGCGGCCGATGGATTCGACGAGCAGGCGGTTCTCTGGTGTGGTTAGCGCACCGCCTCCTAGGGCGATGACCCCCTCTCCCTTTGTCAGAACCTCTCGCAACGTAGCCCGTTCTCTCTCTCGAAAACCAGCTTCACCCTCACTTGCGAAAATCTCTGGGATCGACATTCCGCTACGGGTCTCGATTTCTTGATCGAGATCAACAAAAGGCAAATTCAAGTTATGGGCGAGGATGCTGCCAATAGAGCTTTTCCCCGCGCCGGAAGGGCCATAAAGAAAAATCGACCGTTGACTGCTGAATGTTGATTGCTTACTCATGATGCCACCATGTATGTGGGTTATTGTCCATCGGCAAATCGCTCAGGCGTGCCTGCCGCAACGCCTCAAACCTGGGACGCATTTCCTCAAGCGAGTCACCACCAAGTTTTACCAGCAGGGCGTCGGCCAGAACAAAGGCTACGACCGCTTCGATGATCGGCACTGCGCGCGGAACGGGACAAAAATCGGAGCGTTCGTATTGAGTAGGTGTTTCCTCGCCCGTAGCCAGATCGACGGTTTGTTGCGGTGTGAGTGTGGTGGCGATGGGTTTCATAGCAGCCCGGATGATCAAAGGCTGTCCATTGCTGATGCCGCCCTCGATGCCTCCGGCGCGATTGGAATTGCGTGAAAGGTTCTGTGAGTTTTGAGTGAGCAGAATGGCATCATGAACCTGGGTGCCCGGTAGGCGCGTATTATCGAAGGCTGAGCCGAATTCAACACCCTTGATCGCCTGAATGCCCAGTACGGCAGCCCCTAGGTGGACATCTAATTTCCGATCCCAATGTACGTGAGATCCCAATCCAACAGGTAAGTTTAGGGCGACGACCTCGATGACGCCGCCCAGGGTGTCCTTGGCCTCGATGATTTCCCGAATGCGAGCTCGGATCGCCGCGGCTGCCTTGGGATCTGGACAACGCACATCGTTACTCTCGGCCTGATTCATGCGCTCAGACAGTGGAATATCATTCATGTCGGCAACAACCCCGCCGATTTCTGTTACATACCCTCCCAGTTGGATATTAAACTGGGATAGCAATTGCTTGCATATGGCGCCTACAGCAACGCGGGCGGCTGTCTCACGTGCTGAAGCGCGCTCCAATGATGGCCGCAAATCCCGATAGCCGTACTTGACCGCTGCGGTCAAGTCGGCGTGGCCAGGGCGAGGGGTTGTGAAGGGCTCAATAGTCTTGCTGGACCAGCGCTCATGGTTGAGATTCTCGATTTGTAAAGCGATTGGAGAGCCAATCGTTACACCCTCCATTAAACCGCTGGATATCTCTACAACGTCGCGTTCGAGTTTCATGCGCGGTCCAGAGCCATATCCGCGCTGGCGGCGAGCCAACTCGTGATTGATCTGCTCGATATTCAATTCCAAACCAGCAGGGAAGCCTTCCAGGATGGCTGTCAGCGTTGGTCCGTGAGATTCTCCAGCGGTAAAAAATCGCAATCTGCTTGAAAACATGATTTTCTCCTAATTCGTTCAACGATCAGACGCTTACTGTTGAACGAATTCTTTCCATAGCTTCTTTAATTCTGTCCACAGGCTGAACCAAAGAAATCCTCACAAAACCTTCTCCACGCGCTCCAAATACCGTTCCCGGTGCAAGGGTGACATGAACGTCTTCTAACAACTGTAATACAAAGTGGTCCGCGGAAAAGCCATCGGGCAAGGGGCACCATATATAGAGAGATGCTCCTGGAACTTGAGGGTCGAAGCCCATCTCTTGCAGGGCATTGATGACGATATCGCGCCTTTCCCGATACGCGTTATTGCGTGAGCGCAACCAGGACTGATCTCCGGTCAGTGCGGCCACAGACGCCTCAGTCACTGGTAGGAAATGACCGCTATCGGAAAGGGTTTTGATCTTGAACAGAGCGGCCAGGGCTTCAGCTTGGCCGACTGCGACACCTGAGCGCCAGCCTGCCATATTGTGGGATTTGGAGAGCGTATTGAACTCGATCGCGATCTCTTTTGCGTTGGATACCTGTAATACGCTGGGAGCAAGATAATCGTCGAACGTTACCTGGATATAAGCGGCATCGTGACAGAGCAGGATGTCATTGCGTTGGCAGAAATCAACAGCGAGTTCAAAGAATCCATGATTGGCGACCGCAGAGGTGGGATTATTTGGGTAATTGAGCCAGAGAATTTTGGCTCTTTCCACTATTTCACTAGGAATAGCCAATAGATCGGGCAGGTACTGATTTTCCGGAAGCAGAGGTACCATGAAGGATTCAGCTCTGGCAAATGAAGCTCCCTGGGCATAAGTCTGGTAACCAGGATCGGGAACTAGGACCACATCTCCAGGATCAAGTAACGCCAATGAGAGATGGAATACACCTTCTTTGGATCCCAATAATGGTTGGATCTCACTTTCTGTGTCTAGCGAAACATCGAAATCTCGCTGATACATGTGCGCCCAGGCCTCCCTGAGGGTAGGTGTGCCGCGGTGAGATTGATACCCATGACAATCCTGCCGTTTAGAGGCCTGAATGAGTGTGTTGATGATATGGGGGGTGGGGGGCATGTCTGGAGAGCCAATGTCCATACGGATGATATCTGCCCCGGCCAACTTCAACTGGGCGATCTTCTCGTTGAGAGTGGCAAAGAAGTTCGCTTTGAGTTGGGTAATGGGGTGGTTTGGGGATTGGGCAGTTGAAGAAATCATAAATTGCTCAGAGCTGCTTTCATCATTTCTTGGCGGGGTGCTTCGAGACCTGTCCAACGCTCGAAGGACAGGGCAGCCTGTTCTACCAGCATGCCAAGACCTGTCATGCCGTTTAACCCAGCAGCCTGAGCTTGCCGAACGAGTAGAGTTTCATGGGGATTATAGACCAAGTCATAAACAGATGCATGATCGGGGAGGGCGACTCCTTCTGGCAAGGGAGACGCATCAATGTGAGGGTGCATGCCGATGGGGGTAGTGTTTATGATCAGTGAACAGTTGGTAGTTGTCAGTTGATCGGAATACAGGTCAGCTACCCCGATCTGTTTGCTGAATTCTGAATACTGATTACAAATCAAACGAGCCTGGTCGATCCTACGGGCAGCAATGATGATTGAATATCCGTTGCTCAGCAGAGCATAGGCCACCGCACGGGCGCTGCCGCCGGCTCCTAAAACAAGAGCAGAATGCGATGAGCTCTGTGCTATCGGCTCACTGCTTCCTGCCAACCGCTGTACATCCATCCAAAATCCAGCCGCATCCGTATTATCTCCGATCAACATTTCCCCCTCTTTGTAAATTGTGTTTACTGCACCGATACCTTCTGCTGTGGGGGTCAAATCATCAAGCAAGGGGATAATATTCTGTTTGTGAGGGATGGTGACGTTCAGACCGTGGAGTGACCCTTTCCTGATTTGGGATAATAAATCAATCAGTTGGGTTTGCCCTTCCGGGATAAGGGGGATGGAATGCAAGCGGTATTCTCCTGCCAAACCCAGGGATTTTAATGCGGCGTTGTGGATTTGGGGTGAGAGGCTGTGGGTGAGAGGGTATCCAATGAGACCTAGCCGATAAGCTCGATTATTGCTCGCGCCACGGTGTACGTTAATCGTTTGATTCATCTCAACCGTTCCAACACATCGAAGAACTCAGGGAATGTTTTTGCCACACAGCTGGGGTTTTCAATTGCGAGGCCAGGGACGCGCAAACCAATTAATGAGAAAGCCATCGCGATGCGGTGGTCATCGTAGGTGTGAATGGCTGTAGCTCGAATATTTTCAGCAGGGAATATTGTCATGCCATCGGAATGTTCTTCGACCTGCACACCCAGGCGGCGCAGTTCGGCACACGTGGCAGCAATACGGTCGGTTTCCTTGAGCCGCGAAGAGGTAATTCCGCGAATGGTTGTCGGCGACTTGGCAAAAGGTGCGATTACCGCCAGGGTCATGGATGTGTCTGAAATGTCGGACATATTCACATCGACGCCGCGTAAGCGCTCAGGACCAGTAACTCGAATGGCATACGTATCTTCGGTCACGGTGCAGCCCATCTCTACCAGAATGTCAAGAAATGCAATGTCCCCCTGACGGGCAGCTCGGCTAAGGCCGGTGACTTCGACCCAGCCGCCGCAGATGGCCGGTGCGGCGAAGAAATAGGAGGCTGCAGAGGCGTCGCTTTCGATGGGATATTCCTCGAGGGCTTGATATTGCTGGGGCTGGACTCGAAAGGTTTCGTAGCTATCGCGTTGTACACTCACGCCAAAATCTTCCATGACACCTAAGGTTAGATCGATGTAGGGTTTTGAGTGAAGAGGACCATCAACGTTTATCTCGACAGCTTTTTGTGCATAGGGTGCCACCATCAGCAAACTGCTGAGGAACTGGCTGCTCACGTCCCCACGTATGGATGTCTTTCCACCTGCAAGGCCATGGGCGTGAATACGAACTGGCGGGCAGCCCGTGGGGACCTCGACTTGCGCGCCTAAATTGTTTAAGGCGGTGACCAGGTGGGCAATAGGTCGCTGGCGCATGCGCTTGATCCCATCAAGCTTGTATTCGCCTTGGCCTAGGGTTAGCATGGCTGTCAGGAAGCGGGCCGCAGTTCCGGCGTTGCCGATTTTCAAGTCAGCCTGCTGGTTGGGGATCATTCCGCCGAGGCCAGTAATTGTAATACTATTGTCGTTGGGGTTGAGGCTGATATCTAATCCGAGAGTCTGCAGGGCATAAGCAAAGTAGTGGGTATCATCAGAAAATAAGGCATTTCGAAGTATGGTGACGCCCTGGGCAAGAGCTGATACAAGCAAAGCGCGGTTGGTGTGGCTTTTTGAGCCGGGAACTGCAACACGCGCAGCCAAGGGCTCGTTGCGGGGGATGATGGTCAACTTGGGGATGTGTTCCAGACTCATTTCCACCTCTCAGCCCTGAATTCCAGTTAGCAAGACCTTATGACCCGCCCCAAGGTCGAGTTGGTCTCTCAAAGAATCATAATCTCCTCGGGCCAGACAATCCTCAAGATCATCCAAATGAAGACGAAAACGCGCTATAGCTTCAAGAATCTGAGCGTGATTGGATTCCATAATGGGCAAAGTCACCGAGGATGGGCTACTTGCCAGGCGAGATGTGCTGCGAAAGCCAGGGCCAACCAGGTGGGAGGCTTCGGTTTCTGTACTCAACACCAAGGCAGTTGCCAGCAGATGAGGCAAATGACTAGTAGCTGCCACCCAGCTATCGTGAGTCATTGGCCCGACCCACAACGGTCTGGCACCGAGAGAATACGCCAGTTGGTCGGCGGTTTCTCGGGCGCGTTCGGTGGTCCGTGCCAGAGGCGTGAATGCGAAGGGTGCATCTTGGAAGATGTTCGCGTCAGCATGAGATAACCCCCCAACGGCCTTTCCACACATAGGATGCCCACCAATTGGCTCAAAACGTGAGGGTAGTTCATTCAGCGCCTTGCAGATTTGGGTTTTAGTAGAGCCGATGTCCAATACAACGGCAGGGTTAGGCGTAAACTCTGGTAGACGAGAGATAAATTCAATGATCACTCCCACTGGTGCGCCCAAAATAATCAGATCGGCATGGGGCAAGATTTCAGCGGGATCAGCAGAAATCTGGTCTACGAATTTATTTTGGAGTGCTAGAGCATGCGTAGCAGGGTCGAGATCCACGGCCAATAGAGACTTGCAGCGCTCGCGCAAGCCCAAAGCCAGCGAACCGCCCATCAGGCCAAGTCCAACGATAGCGACCCGTGTGTCAGCGAAAAAGTCCGGATCTTCCATTGGAGATCTTTAGCCCACCGCTGTTGGAGACGGTTGTGGGTTCAACTTGCGCCCCATAGCCTCAGCAATGGATTTGACTTCGGTGACCAATTCTGCGAAGCGCTCTGGCTTTAGCGATTGCCCGCCATCGGAAAGAGCTTCATCTGGATTGGGATGTACCTCGACGATCAGCCCATCTGCGCCTGCGGCGATGCCAGCCCGAGCGATGGCATTGACATACTCCCAATGACCAGTGCCATGGGATGGATCGAGGATCACGGGCAGGTGGGTATGGGATTTAAGCACTGGGATGGCGTTGATGTCAGTGGTGTTGCGGGTGGCGGTCTCAAAGGTGCGGATGCCGCGCTCGCACAACATGACGCGCTCATTGCCATGGGAGAGAACGTACTCTGCGGCCATCAGCAGATCGTCGATGGTGGCACTCATACCGCGTTTGATGAGCACAGGTTGGCAGCTTTCTCCAACTGCGTGCAACAGGGCATAATTTTGCATATTGCGAGCGCCGATTTGCATGACATCAGCATACTGTGCGACCAGCGGAACTTGCTCGGGTGCCATGACTTCAGTGACAATGGGCAAGCCCGTCAGCTGGCGAGCTTCTGCAAGCATTTCCAGGCCTTCTTCACCCAGTCCCTGAAAGGAGTAGGGGGAAGTGCGTGGTTTGAAAGCGCCGCCCCGTAAAGCGTGAGCTCCGGCTTCCCGGACAGCTTGAGCGGCTTCGATGATCTGACTGCGGCTCTCGACGGAGCAAGGCCCAGCGATCAGCAAGACCTCTCCAGGATTGACATCCAGGCCATTTAGAGGGAAGACTGAATCTTCAGGATGGAATTCTCTTGAGGCCAGTTTGTACGATCGCGAGATCGGTACTACACGATCCACACCTGCCATTAAAATATAGGCATCCCGGTTTATAGGGCGGCCATCACCAATGGCTCCGATTACGGTACGTTCAGCGCCGCGGGAGATATGCGCTCTCAGACCCTCCTCCTCGACGCGGGCAACGACAGTGGCAATCTGGGCCTGGGTTGCTTCGGTTCTCATTATGATCATCACGGTTCTCTTCTCCTTATTTTGCCAAATTGGATTATCAATTCATAGAAGTTATAAAATTGGGTATGCAAGAGCGGCTGCCCCCGAATACCCTATTTTGCGGAATCTTTTCGTTTTAGATCTGGGCGTAAAGCGGATGCTTTACCCAGATAGACATGCTGGATTGCAGATTGAGGTAATTCTGTATTCCATTGGATCAGGACTCTGATGCAGCGCGGCAAACTTCCTGGCACAGGGATTTCACGAGCGCACATCAGGGGTGTTTTAGACCATCCAAGCTGACGCGCAGCTTTTGCAGGATAGGCGGCGTTTAAGTCGTCGGTGACGGTGAACAGTGCGCTGGCAATGTCTTCTGGATTCAGCGCAGGATTCACCTCAATGATCGCAGCTAATAATTCGCGTGTTGCAGTTAGGATGGCTTTTTCCTGGTTTGTGCTGGCGACCGCGGCACCGCGAATTCCTCGAACGGGCATCAAAATCTCCTTTAGGTCCCGAAAATTGGGGCAATAAAAAAAAGCGAGGCCGTTGGGCCTCGCTTCTCGTTTGACGGTTATAAACCTCTCGTCTACTTAAGCACCACCAACGGCATCCTGGGGATGGGAGCCGTAAAAATAGTAGTAGCTAAAAAAGTGGACAGAGTTGAAATTGTGCATAATGAGCAGAATTCTAAGGGCTTGCATGGAATATGTCAAGAGAGAAAACCCGTGATGAACAGAAATGAATGAAAAAAATTATTTCCCATTAATCTCATTCATCTCTGGTTCCTTATTCGTAGGCCAATACTTCACGGATCGTCAGGCTGGCTGCGTTACGGGCCGGCAAAATACTTGCCACCACAGAGAGAACTAGAACAGCCACTAGCCAGATTAGGAATCCCTGGTAGGTGAAGGTCAATGGCATGGGAGAACCCAACATTGCTTCGCTAACTATCCTCAGCAAAAAATGACTGATCGGGAAAGAAGCGAAGACGGCGAAGAACCAGGTGATCAGGCCGATGAAGCCCCCCTCGATGACGACCGACTTGATGATTTCACCATCTACAGCGCCGATGGCGCGCATAACACCGATTTCACGCGTACGTTCGAGAACGTTCATGCCCATAGTGCCGGTCAGGCCGATGCTGCCGACAAATGCGGTCAAAAGTGCCATCAACAACAGAAAGATGATCAGAATGTTGATGCCCTTGGCAACCTGCGAGCGGGTGACTGCTCCGGCCTCGACTTCATTGACCATGAAATTGCGGTCTCGCAAATAATCATCCAGGTCTTTGCTGATCTGTTCTTGTTTTTCGATGTTGTGCTCGCTAGTAACTACTCGATAGGTTAGTGCTTGATTGGGGATGTTGAGTTCGTTAGCGATGAAATCATAGTCGGCATAGGCCAGCGTGTCGTCGATCATACCTGAAAAACGAAACACACCCACGATGGTCCAATCTTCTTCTTGTTCGTCTGGGGTTTCTACTCGGATGGCGTCACCTGGGAGCAGGTCGGGGTAAAAATCATAGATCGAGTCCGATACTACCAGGGCTTTTCGCTCGCCGGGGTTGTACCAGCGTCCGGCAACCATGTCAGGATCGACAAGTTGAGTGTCTGCCGGAGGCGCCATGATATTGATTTTTTCGATCACACTGTCATCGGGAGCAAGTACATCGATATTTGCTGCGGCCCAACCCTCCATATCGACAACGCCTGGCATGGGTAATACCGCCTGTTCGATACGTGAAATCGGGTAAGGTTTGCTAAATCCCAGAGTAATATCTGCCTTGAAGTGCTGCCCGAGTTGATCCATGAAATGGTCCATCGATGAACGCACGTTGAATACCCCGATAAAGATCGCACCTGCGATGGTCAGCGTGAAAATTGTCAATACTAAGCGACTGGTACGACGAAAGGTATTGCGGAAAGAAAGCAAGACTGGCCGTGATAACCACTTGATCCATTCAGAAAGTCGGTTGAGCCAGTTAGCATTTGCTCCCTGCGACCTTGGACGGTCGTTGCTGATCGCTCTGCGTACGTTGATCTTCGATCCGCTATTTACAGGGATGAAGCCGGCGATCAAGGGAATAAGCAAGGCAATCAATACTTGCAAGATAATAGACAATGGAATTACGCGGAAACTAAGAATATCAGCGTTGATAAACCTGGTAATGAATCCTGCGAAAGCGTAACCAGTCATACCACTGAGCGGTAAGGCGAGGGCTAAAGCGATAGCACCATACGCCAAAATCAGGATCAGGTACATCCCTAAGATCTGAACGCTACGAGCACCGACCAATTTCATTACACCGATTTGTCTCAAATGTTGCGTAAGTAAGCCGTTCAGTGTGTTGACAATCAATGAACTGCTCAATACCAGGATCAAAGCGCCTAATGCACCTAATACGCCCAATAATGCCAATACGATCGAACCCAGGGGATGCTGGTCTGACTCCTGGAGAGTGGTGCGGTAGATCTGTAGGTTATTGCGTTCGGTTTTATCTTCGATATCGATAGCGATGCGCTGAATATGATCTTCATTGGTTGCATCACCACTAACCCGCACATAAAGACGGTTGAAATAATCTGCACCTCCCAGCCACTCTAGGGTATCCAAGGTTACATAAGCGCTGGCGCCCCCCATGAAGTCGCTGCCATTGGATACCTGGTCAGAAACCAAACCCACCAGAGGCAATACATTCGTGGAGCCATCTGGCATCTCGATTTCGATCAAGTCACCAACCTCAAATCCAGTGCTGTTCAAGAAATCGTGACTTATGACTATTTCTCGCCGGCCAGGGGATTCCTTGCCTTCAATAGCTGACAGCAAGTTGATTTCTACATTTGCGAAATCTTTCATACTGATCAGGCGCAAACCTTGCCAGGCTCCCCCGTTTTGGCTGGCGCGTACCTCGATAATTTGTCTGCCTTCCGCATTGATCACGCCTGGAACCTTTTCGATAGAGCGGATGAAATCCTCATGAAAGGGGTCGGTGGTGATGTCGATGTTAGTAGGATTCCTGGCTGCAAATGTGATGCCAATATCTTGAGATAAGATCACATAAGCATTCACGATCGTACCTACAGAGAAGACGCCTACGGCAATCGAGGCCACGACCAATAAGGTGCGCAGTTTGTTATCCCACAAATCGGAGAGCACCTTGCTCCAACGGGGTTTTACTAAATTGGTTTTCTGTTTCATTTATTCTCAGCAATAAAATAGTCCACAAAAATAGTGGTCGAGAATTTACCCCGACCACATTTTTATAGAAATTACCTTAGCGATTGTTTATCAACGATCGATGCTCGTTGACCCGATATTGGACTACTTTGCCCATGGCATCTTTCATTATCGAAGACGTGCCCAATAGATTTAAAAATTCCTCTTTCGAGATCATGGCCAGCTCTGCCGGACCCCTTGAACTGGCGCGCACACTGGCGATGGATGTGCCACCCTGGATCAATTCGATCTCACCGAAAAATTGACCTGGGCCCAATCGAGCGACTCTTGTTTCGGGGATGCTTGTATTGACCAGTACATCTACTTCGCCATCAGCGACCATGAAGAAGTGGTCAACTGTTTGTCCCTGGTTGATGACCGTGGACCCGGGAGAATATACCTGCTTTTTAGAGCGCTGCGTAGCGGATAACATTTGAGGGTGGTCCAAGAATGGCAGGGAAGCTACTATGGTTTGATCGATGACTTCTCCATCTGAGAGGATGATGGTCTTGTCAGTGCGACTGGTCAGCGAGGGGTCATGCGTCACTATCAAGATCGTCTTTCCATCTTGAGCCAGTTCCTCGAACAGGTTCAGAATGGCATCGGCAGCGCGCGTGTCCAGATTCCCAGTAGGTTCATCAGCCAGAATAATAGGAGGATCGGTGGCCAGGGCACGAGCGATGGCAGCGCTTTGCTGTTGTCCGCTGGAGACGTTCCCAGGCAATTTATGAGCTTGTTCTTTAAGACCAACCATCTCAAGCAATTCCATGGCTCGATTAGGACGCTCACCAAAAGAATAGACATTGCAGTAATCCATGGGCAGCATGACATTCTCTAGCAGCGTCAGGGTTGGGAGTAACTGAAAGAATTGGAATACTACGCCCATATTTTTCCCACGCCACAACGCCCGCTGGCTCTCGGTCATCTGATAGATGTCATCGCCTCCTACGAGCACTCTTCCTGATGTGGGGTGATCAATCCCGGTGATCATGTTCAACAGGGTCGATTTACCACAGCCTGATTTCCCGACGATGGAGATGAATTGACCATATTCGAATCGCAGGTCAATGCCCTTGAGTGCAGTGAATTTTCCGGCTGCGTTTTCGTAGGTCTTGACCACATTTTCTAACAGTATGGCGGGTTGGGTGTTTTTGGCATTTTCTCCCCCAAGAGAGTTTACTATTTCTCCAAACGGGTTTTCTCCTGACTTAATTCTTAATTCAGGGGTGTCTGGGGAATTAGATTGATCCGCATTATCGCCTGCAGAACGAGTATCGATGACGCCATCGATGATTTTTAGACGTCGGGAGAAGCGTTTTGCCAGGCTATCGTCGTGAGTGACCATGATAACCGTTTTGCCTTTTGCTACTAGCTTCTCGAAGATCTGGAAGATCGTCTCTGCAGTGACAGTATCCAGATTCCCTGTGGGTTCATCGGCGATGATCAAAGGGGGATCATTCACCAAAGCCCGGGCAATGGCCACACGTTGTTTTTGTCCTCCTGAGATATGCGCGGGTATCTTGTAGGCGTGCTCGGCAATCTCAACCAGATCGAGCAACTCCATGGCGCGCTCTTTACTGATCGTGGGATGATAATCGCCAGAGAAATCTAGAGGTAGCATTACATTCTCAACCAGATTGAGTGAGGGCATCAGCTCAAAGGATTGGTAAACGATCCCTACGTTCCGGCCACGCCAAACGGCCAAAGCATCTTCATCCATCGCGTGCACGGAGGTCTGCTCTTCGCCAAAGAGCACTTCCCCGGAAGTTAGCTCGCTGACACCAGAGATCATGTTGAGAAGCGTCGTCTTCCCAGCGCCAGATTTTCCAGTTATTCCCAAAAATTCCCCTTCGTACACATCTAAATTGATGCCATCCAGGGCGATGAAGGG
>CAYTKR010000036.1:0-41167 GCA_964438295.1 uncultured Anaerolineales bacterium | reverse complement strand
ATTTTTTTGATTATCTAGTATTAGATCAATCGAGTGCTATAAGGCAGTTTTCGTCATACCGCCATCGAACATCAAGGCATGGCCGTGAATATACGATGCCGCTGGGGAAGCCAGCCAAGCCACCGCGTTGCCGAATTCCTCCACAGTTCCCATCCGCTTCAGGGGGATGGTGGCCGAAATCACAGCTGCCTCATCCTCGATGGATGTACCATTGCGAGAGGCTCGATCTTTGAGCAAATTCTCCACTCGTTCGGTCCACGTGAAGGTGGGGTTGATGGAGTTGACGCGGATCCCCTTAGGGCCTAATTCATTGGCCAGGGATTTGAACAGTCCGATCACCGCCATGCGCAGGGAATTGGAGAGGATCAAATTATCGATCGGCTGTTTGACGGAGATCGATTGAGCGGTGACGATGCTGCCTTCGCCGCGTTCCAGCATGTGGGGCACGACGGCGTAACACAGACGCACGGCGCTCATGAGGGTTAATTGAAAGGCAGCCTCCCAATCCTCTGGTTGGAATGCCAGGAAATCCCCCGGAGGTGGTCCGCCACTATTCACGAAGAGGATATCGATCTGGCCGAACTCCTCTAGGGTGGCCTGAACAAGTTCATCGATATGCGCTTGCTGGCTGAGATCGCCTCTCAGCGCCATAGTGTGTACTCCGGTCTCATGGTGGATTTCTTCAGCTGCACTTTCGATAGCCTCACTGCGAGCGCTCATACACAAGTTCGCGCCTTCGCGCGCCAGAGCTAGTGCAGTAGCCTTGCCTAATCCCTTGGAGGCCGCAGTGACCAGGGCGACTTTTCCTTTGAGTCCGAGATCCATTTTGATTTCCTCCTGAATGAAATGTGTTCTATATTCTTGAATTTGTCTTTTGGCCTTTTTGGAAATTCTGTGGTTTATTCAGAATTAGGGGTATGGGGTGCTCCGGAAATCTCTTGAGAACCAAACTTTTTTGCTGCACGAATCGGATAATTTTGCGCTTGATTTGTTCGAACAGTCATTAATATTGTCGTGGCCGGAGGCCCGCCGTTGGCGTGAGCGACTGAAGGCAGCGGTGAATCTCTGATTTCGTTCAATACGTCTGAGATTCTTCGGCACTACGTGTCTCAGAATGACAAATCTCAGAACAATATTTCAGAAAAGTGCCAATTGAACGATAGCGGTTCATGTTCACTTCAGACGTATTCTACATTCTCTTAATCCAATCTGGATGGGCGTACTTTTCCTCGACCAACTGGTCGGCTCGCGCCAACTCTGTTTCTGTGAGATCAGCTCCATCGAGAGTCAGATTGAGCGTTTTTTCGAACGCCTTGCGAAAGGCGTCCGCTGCCTGCTTCCAGGTGATGGGCTGGTTCAGGACGCTTTCCACCGTGGTGGCTCGCGAGAGCAGCCGTTCGGCCGCGTGGCGACGATCTTTTTTAGATGAAAACACCAGCCCTTGTGTGATGCGCGCCAGATCTCCATAGAGGGGCAGGGTACCATGTTGCAAAACCCCGGCTTTCTTGCGTGCCTGAGCGCTGCCGATCAATTTCGCCCCGTTGACCGTGATCTCGTAATGCGACGGAACCTCGAAGCAGATTGGTTCTTGATCGCGAGAGTTGCCATCACTGTTGGCTTTGGGGAGAGCTCGTGCAGGCAAACCCATGATGATCAAAGCTTCCAGCAGGGCGCGGGATAGGCGTTGGTAGCTTTCGATAACCGAACCACACAGACGTGGCTCATCGTGCGGCCCAATCACAGCGTAGGTGAGTTCATCGGTGTGCAAAATGGCGCGGCCTCCCGTGATCCGCCGGACAACGTGCCAACCGCGTATTGAGAGTCTTTCCAGATCAATATCGCTAATTGATTGCGCATAGCCAAGAGATAGGCATGCTGGGTCCCAGGCATACAGACGTAGTGTCGGGGGTACATCCCCACGGCCAATGGCTTCGAGAATGGCTTCGTCAACGGCCATGTTCCAGGCTCCCTGAGAGGGGGGTGTTTGGATAAGGCGCCAGGTTACAGAGGGGAGAGAGTCGTTCATTCTATTTTACAGTTACCGCTCTAAGTTCATCCAATGCCTTTTGGGCAATATCATCTGAAACAGGCATCAAAGGCGGTCTGACGGACCATTCAGGGAATCCGTGCATGCGCGGCATGAGTTTTTTAAGGCTGGCAGCATACGGCTGATTTTTTTCTATGACGTCTCGCCAGGCATCCAGTTGAGATTGGGCCGCAGTATCTTTGTCGCCTTGCTGGTAGGCATCCCACACCCTTCGCAAACTGGGTGAATAAAGGTTGGCCATGGCGGTGATACAGCCGGCAGCCTGATTTTCCATTGCCAAGCTGAGCAGGCGGTCACTGCCGGTCAGAACTTTCAGATCGCTCCCGAAGCGAGCGCCGAGTTGCTCGGTGTGCTGCGGGTTGCCTGATGAATCTTTGATTCCATAAAATATTTGGGGAAAGGTATCTTTCAAACGGGAGAGAAGATCCAGGCTGAGAGGGACGCCAGAGACAGCGGGGAAATGGTATCCGAAGAATGCACCATCCGAGGGAACCGCCTGCTCGATGACCTTTTTGAACCAAGCTAACAAACCCTCGTCCGAGGCTTTACGAAAGTAGAAAGGGGGTAGGGTGACCACGGCGTCATACCCCAGGTCGAAGGCGATGCGAGTGAGTGAAGCCGTTTCAGCTAAACTGGGCGTCCCGGTGCCAGCCATCAGGCGGAACTCGGGGAAATCTTCGCGTACGCGCAAAGCAGCTTGAAAAATCGCTGTGCGCTCCTCGGGGTCAAACGAAGGCCCCTCGCCAGTAGTCCCCAATAATAAAGCCCCGTGGCATCCCCTTTGGGCGTAGAATGACAATAATGGTGGAATTGCATCCAAATCGGGCGTGAAATCTTCCTTTAACGGGGTTAGCGATGCAGCATAAACTCCCGCCAGTTGTTTTGAGGGCACAGAGTCATCTCCTTTTCTTGTTTCAATTTCGCACGGCTAATGATACTCTTTTGCGATTCAAATTTCAATGTTTTTGATTGCAGTCGGGGCAATAAAACGAGAGTAGAATCATTTTGAGGTCGGAAAACGACTTGTGAGAAAATTAACTTGATGAACAAACATTGGCAAGTCAGTTAAAAAACTTGACAAAACATATTTACTTGTCTATACTGATAAAAGTCTAAGCATTCAGCAAAATAATCGCCAATATTTGGGATTTTCCAATAACAAATTCCGCCCCAAAATTTGGGACGTCTCCCGGTGAATCCCAAAGTGCCTAAATATATTTTGAAGGGATCTGTTTTGTTCCAACCAAATGGGTTGTTTCCGGAACTGAAGAAGAATACAAACAAGCATACGGTGCTGAATTATGTTCGTTTTACCCCAGGGGGAATTTCGCGGGCTGATCTTGCTCGCCAACTGGGTCTCAGTAGAGCTGCGATCACCTCGATTGTCAACGACCTGTTGGAAGCCGAACTCGTCCGAGAGACTACAGACGGCCCATTGACTGGTGGCCGTCGCCCAAAAATGTTGGGGATCAATCCAAATGGGGGCTATGTTGTAGGAGTCGACATTGGTGCGACCCATGTTGGCCTGCTCTTAGCTGATTTCTCCGCCCAAGTTTTTCACGAAATCGAGGTACCCCTTCAGGTTAGCCTTGGACCTGAGGTTTGCCTGGCAAAAGTTGATGACCTGATACGTGAATTACTTGTGACTGCTGATCTTACTCTCGAAGATGTTGACGCAGTGGGTGTAGGTGTCCCGGGCCCTGTGGTCGAACAGGCTGGTGCAGTAATTGCGCCGCCGATTATGCCTGGGTGGGATCACTTCCCCATCCAGACGCATTTGCAGAATTTGTGGAACTGCCCAATAGCACTCAACAATGATGCTGAATTAGGCGCATTTGGCGAGTGGGCTTATGGTGCGGGACGCGGTGAGCGCTACCTGGTCTACATCAAAGTGGGGTATGGTGTTGGCGCGGGGTTGTTGATTGATGGCCAGATTTACCGTGGTGCCACTGGAAGTGCTGGAGAAATTGGCCATATAACCATCGTTGATCATGGGCCAGTTTGTACCTGTGGAAATAAAGGGTGCTTAGAAGCGTTGGCCGGTGGACGAGCGATTGCTGAGCGAGCAAAACTAGCGATCAGTAATGGGGGCCGTAGAACTCAATTATCCCAAATTGATCCCATCGATCAGCTAACATCGTATGATGTGGCTTCTGCCGCGCGCATGGGGGACTTGATTGCCCAAGAAATCATTGCCGAGGCTGGTGAATATTTAGGAATTGCTATTGCCAACTTGATCAATGTGGTCAATCCCGGAATGATTGTTGTTGGTGGTGGCGTGGCTCAAATGGGGGATCTATTTCTCGAGCCGATTCGACGATCTGCCAACGAGCGCAGCCTTACTGCTGCAGTGCAAAGACTACGCATTACGGCTGCCACACTTGAGCGCAGATCGACAAGTATGGGGGCCGTCGTTCAAGCACTGACAATTGCATTGAGTAAAAAAGCGAACGCGTAAACTAGAAGAGTGACAAAATGAAAGGAGGTGGTGCCAGGCAAACCGATAATACTTGTTTAACACAATGGTCGAAGTACCCTAAAAATTAGTATTCTTACAAGGAGATAGAAGAATAATGAAACTCAAAAGATTCGCTTCGGTTTTGATCGCAATAATGCTAGTATCAACCTTAATGATCGGTACCGTAGCTGCTCAAGAAGATGGCCCTACGATCACGGTTTGGGCTGACGACACCCGCTCAACTATCATCCTCGCTTTGGCGGAGGATTTTGCGGCCACCTACGGTGTGACCCTGGTTGTGGAAGAAGTAGCCTCGATCCGCGATAACTTCGTGGTAGCTGCTCCCGCTGGCGAAGGTCCCGATATTTTCATCGGTGCCCACGACTGGCTAGGACAAGTTGTTGCTTCCGGTCTGGTTTTGCCTATTGATCTCGGTGATAAGGCTGACTCGTTCACCGCAGTTTCGCTTGATGGTTGTACCTTCCAGGGTGAGCTGTATTGTATGCCCTACGCCACTGAGAATATGGGCTTTTTCTATAATACGGACATGATCGAAACCCCTCCTGCCACCTGGGCAGAGGCCGTTGAGATGGGCCAGGCCTTGATCGATGCTGGCGATGTTACTTATGGTATGGCTCTGTCTGGCACCACCTATGATGCTTTCCCGATCATGACAGCCAACGGCGGTTATGTCTTTGGTCAGGATGATGCAGGCAACTACGACTCCACTGATGTCGGAATTGACAGCGAGGGTATGGTTGCTGCTGGTGACTGGATTTCCGAGCAAGTCGCCTCTGGCTGGCTCTCCGACAACACAGATTGGGACACTGCTCACGTTCTCTTCGAGACAGGCGAGATCCCCTTCTTGATGGCAGGTCCTTGGGCGCTGGATCGCATCCGCGATTCTGGTGTACCGTACGCCATCACGAACTTCCCCGATGGTGGGCGCCCATTTGCAGGCGTTCAGGCATTCTTCGTCAATGCTTTCAGCGAGAACACCCTCTTGGCACAGGCCTTCCTGACTGAGTTCATTGCTACTGATGAGGTCATGACCCAATTGCTCGAGGCTGGCAACCGCGCTTCAGCCTATGTCCCGGTTTTCGATGCAACCGAAGATGCTGACCTGTCTGCTATCGGTAATGCTGGCGCAGATGCCATGCTGATGCCCGCTATCCCCGAGATGGGTACGGTGTGGGGCTCCTGGGGTGATGCCTTCTCCCTGATCATCCAGAGCGGTGAAGTTCCAGCTGACGCCCTGGCGAACGCTGCCGCCCAGATCCGCGAGTTGATTGCTGGTGCTATGGCCGGCATGGTCAATGTCCCCGGCGACTGGCAGGCTGCTGCTGGTTGCGAAGGCGACTGGGATCCTGCTTGTGAGGTCACCGTTCTAACTGAGGGCGATGACGGCCTGTACACGGGCTCCTTCGAGATTCCTGCTGGTGAATACCAGGGCAAGGTAGCCTTGGATGGTTCCTGGACGACCAACTACGGCGTGGATGGCGTTTCAGATGGTGACAATTACACCTTCACTTTGGCTGCCGACGGCACAGTAACCTTCACGTACGATCCTGAAACTAACTTGCTCGAGATCGAAACCGAGTAACCTTTCAGCAATAACCGAAGGCCGGAGTATCCACTTCGGCCTTCTTGCAAGCATTTATCGAAAATTACTGATGACTCTACAAAAAGTGAATTCCGCTAGAATATAAGGGGGCCGTGGCAAACCAAGGCCCCCTTATATTCTAGCCAGAGGCTGGAAAGGAAGGAGGATGTTTATGAATGTGTCCAGTAATACCAGGACGACCCTGCCGATTGCTTATATCGCGCGCCTGGTAACATTGTTGCTCACTGATGGATTTTTGATCTGGTTCGGTTTCAGACAGGCAAAGCTCGGTAACTATACCCTGGTAGTGATCCTGGCGTTGGTGGGAATGTTTTTATCGGCAGTGTTTCTGTTCAACCGCGCCTATCCACTGCGCTGGATGGCACCTGGACTGGCTTTGATGATCATGTTCTCCGTCTACCCCAACTTTTTGACCATCTATGTGGGGTTTACCAATTATGGTGATGGGCACCTCCTGAACAAGGAATTGGCGATAGAACAGATCCAGAAAGCCCGTTACCTGCCTGAGGGGGGTGAAGCCTTCACCTGGACGGCCTTCAAATCCGAAGCTGGGGATTACGCGCTTTGGTTGCAAGATGTCGATGGGGTTGGTTATTTGGCGTTTGAAGGGCAGCCCATCGAGCAGGTCGAGACTGGTGAGAAAGGTGTGGGCGAGTTCGACAGCAGCGGCATTCCCGAATCGATCGAGGGATATGAACGCTTGAATGCACTATTAGCGGTTGCCGACCCCAATCTGCCTGATATTAAGTTTGGCGATGATGAGAACGCCGTCCAAATCCAGTCTCCCAACCGGGCTGCAGCATATCAGCAGAAATATGTTTTCGATTCTGAACAAGATATCGTTATCGATCAGGAAACAGGCGACGTCTACAACCAGGTTGATGGCACCTACATGACGGTGGATGGCAAAGAGATCATCCCCGGCTACCAGGCTTTCATTGGTTTCCAGAACTTCAAAGATTTCATAGTCAGCCCAGCTCTCAGGGGACCTCTCGTCCGGATTATTACCTGGAACTTTGCCTTCCCGCTACTGAGCGTTTTTCTAACATTTTCTTTGGGGTTGGCCATCGCGCTGCTTTATAACGATCCCAATTTCCCAGGCAAACGCTTTGTACGCAGTATGTTGTTGATCCCATACACGATCCCTAGTTTGATCACAATCCTGATCTGGCGGGGTATGCTCAACCCCGAGGTCGGCATTGTCAATAAAATGCTGAATTCCTCCTTTGGCGTCAGCCCTGAGTGGTTCTCTGATCCTTGGCTGGCAAAAGGCGCATTGATCCTTGTCAATCTCTGGTTGGGGTATCCGTATTTCATGCTGATTTGTAGTGGCGCCTTGCAGTCCATCCCCCAAGAGATCTACGGTGCAGCCAAAGTCGATGGCACCAACGCCTGGCAGAGTTTCCGGTTTATAACTTTGCCACTCTTGCTGGTTGCTGTAGGACCATTGCTCTTGGCTTCTTATGTGTTTAACTTTAACAATTTCAACCTGATCTATTTGTTCCTTCAAGGAGGCCCGCCGATTGCCGGTGCTTCCACCCGGGCTGGGCATACGGACATCATGATCAGTTATGTCTATAACCTAGCTTTCGAGGGCGGTCGCGGCCAGAACTTTGGTCTAGCCTCAGCGGTCACCTTGTTGATCTTTATTGTGGTGATTGTGATCACGCTGATCCAATTCCGCTATACCCAGATGTGGGAGGAGGTGAGTGAAAATGTCTAGCGCATCCACTGCTGTCCCGAAGACTCGCCGTTCAGTCGGGGAATATTTTTCTTCGATGACCTTCCAGCGCCGGGCTGGATTGGTTGTCCGATGGATCATCGCAGTGATCCTGATCATTTTCTCGGTTTTCCCAGTTTTGTGGATAGTATCGGCGTCATTCAACCCCTCAAGTTCTCTGGCCACCCAACAGTTGATTCCCGAAAATGCCAGCCTGGAAAATTACCGTACCTTGTTCACCAGCGAAATCTTTCCGTTCCCGCTGTGGATGTGGAATTCGATCAAAGTGACAACCATTTCGACGCTGTTGTCAGTGTTCATTACCACCATCGCTGCTTTTGCCTTTTCTCGTTTCCGCTTCACGGGCCGGCAAACCCTGATGAAGATCATGCTCCTCTTGCAGGTCTTCCCATCCCTGTTGGCGATTGTGGCGATTTTCTATCTGGTCAACCAGATCGGAGATGTACTGCCGTTATTTGGCTTGGATTCCCACGCTGGCCTGATCCTGGTCTATCTGGGTGGGGCTATGAGCATCAACATCTGGCTGATGAAAGGCTTCTTCGATACCATCCCGCGCGATATCGATGAATCGGCCATGGTGGATGGCGCGACCCACTGGCAGATCTTCACCCGTTTGCTGTTGCCGCTGATGCGCCCTGTACTGGTGGTGGTCGCCATTTTGACTTTCATTGGCACATTCGGCGATTTTATCATCGCGCGGATCCTGCTTCGTTCCACAGAGAGCTATACCTTGATGGTCGGTTTACAGATCTATACCGCGGGCATGTTCTCGCAGAAGTGGGGTATCTTTGCCGCCGGCGCCCTCTTTGGGGCGATCCCTATCATGGTCGTCTACTTGGCGTTGCAAGATCAGATAATAGGTGGGTTGACTCAAGGAGCCGTCAAGGGCTAGGGTATGCCCAAGAAAATACTCGCAGGAGTATTTTGTGCAGTCCTCATGGCCGTGCTGATTTCTCAGTGCGGCCTTCTCTCATCTAAGGGAGGGGGAAACGGATGGACGCGGACAAACACGGATTTTAAAATCAATGAACATTTTGAGAAAATCCGTTATCACTGCGATGGTAGCTTTTCTCGCGTCGGAAGTTTTGACCAGGGTTAAGCGTTATAATACTTGCTTTACTGGCATTACTACCGAAACAAACCTTCCAAAAATAAGGGGGATGGTGGCAGAGCCACCATCCCCCTTATTTTTGGATTTTATGAGGAGAATTTATAGTGACCGACATTCATACCCCCGAGTGGGTAAAACACGCTGTCTTCTACCAGATCTTCCCAGACCGCTTTGCGCGCAGCCCCCGCACGCCTCACCCGCGCGGGCTCACCTTCAAACCGTGGGGCTCACCTCCCGAAGAGCAGGGCTACCAGGGCGGTGATTTGCATGGCGTCGTTGACAAACTAGATTACCTGCAGGAATTGGGGATCACCGCACTGTATCTCAACCCCATTTTTTCGTCTGCCTCCAACCACCGCTATCATACATTCGATTACTATAACGTTGACCCGCTGCTCGGGGGCAATGACGCTCTTCGAGAATTGCTGGACCATGCCCACGATCGCGGCATCTACATTGTTTTAGACGGGGTCTTCAATCACGCCAGCCGCGGATTCTGGCAGTTCCACCATGTCCTCGAGAACGGAAAAAACTCCCCTTATGTAGATTGGTTCTATATTCATGATTGGCCATTGCGACCCTATTCCAGCGACGATAAGAATGGTCATAATTATGGCGCCTGGTGGCAGATGCCCGCGCTGCCAGAATTGAATACCGATAACCCAGGAGTGCGAGACCTGATTTTTGATGTCGCCCGATATTGGTTGGACTTTGGCATCGATGGCTGGCGTCTGGATGTCCCCGCCGATATCGATGATGATTCTTTTTGGCAAGAATTCCGCCGTGTGGTCAAAAATGCTAATCCCGAGGCCTATATCTGCGGTGAGATCTGGCATGAGGCCCAGCGCTGGCTTCAGGGCGATCAATTCGATGCTGTGATGAATTATATTTTCACCCGTAACGCCCTGACCTTCTTCGGCGCAGATACTTTACGATCTGACTGGCACCACGACCAATTACCCATGAAGCCTTTGGATGCCCCGTCTTTCGCCAAGAATATCGAGCATATGATGGGGCTGTATGATTGGCAGATCGATCTGGTGCAGTTGAATTTGTTGGATAGCCACGATATGCCCCGAGCGTTGCATCTGATGGGTGAAGATAAAAGCGCTTTGAAGCTGTGCGCCCTCTTTCAGATGACCATGCCCGGCGCGCCCTGCATCTACTATGGTGATGAGATCGGATTATCAGCAGGCGGCGACCCGCTTTGCCGAGGGGCTTTCCCCTGGGAACAGGCTGGTGATTGGGATCACGATTTGCTAGCCTATTATAAAGGCGCCATCAGGCTGCGCCACCAGAACCCGGTATTGCGTACGGGAAACTTCCAGCCTCTCTACGCAGAGGGACAAATGTATGCCTTCAAGCGCATGCTGGATGGCAGCCGCGCCGTAGTCGTTTTCAACGCAGGCGGGGATGCTGCCAGCGTGAACCTTGACCTAGGCTCGAACAGAGACTTGCCCTATTACCAGGCCTGGCCCAACGGCGGCGGGATTCACACTGTAAAGAACGGACAACTGCAAGTGGAAGTGCCCGCCAGGGATGCGCTGGTTTTGCTGCGATAACGATGCGAGAAAATGTCTGGGAATAGGGGTTGTGTGCCACACCCCCAGCCCCTATTCCCAGACAAATCCGCTTGTGGAACTTTCAAATTCCTTGTTTCAATAGGATATTCTATGAAGAAATTCAATAGGTTACTTTTTATTTTCGTTCTGCTCGGAGTGACTGCCTGCAGCTTCGAGTCGAGTGTTAATTCAAATACTGGGGAGAGCGCCCTGAAGAACGCCGCCGTGCCTCAGGCTAACCCCACCAATACCCTCTCTCCTGCTGATGTATTCAATACTGCCATTGCCGCAGACCAGGCCACCCAGGCTGCCGGACCCACCAAAGAGCCAACCGCCACACCTGAGCCCAAAGCGACCCTCGACCCCAATATCGATTACTGGTGGAACGACACCGTTTTCTATGAGATTTTCGTGCGTAGTTTCTACGACAGCGATGGCGATGGCGTTGGAGATATCAACGGCTTGATCGAAAAGCTCGATTACCTCAATGACGGCGATCCCGCTACCGTCGATGATTTGGGGATCACCGGCATCTGGCTGATGCCCATCTCAGAATCGCCCAGTTATCACGGGTATGATGTGGTCGATTATTACACCGTCGATGAGGAGTATGGCACCAACCAGGATTTTAAGCGCCTGATGGACGAAGCCCACAAACGCGGTATCCGCGTGATCGTTGATCTGGTGCTCAACCACACCAGCAGTCAGCACCCCTGGTTCCTGGATTCCCGAGACGAAACTTCTGAGTATCGCGATTGGTATATCTTGTCTGACTCGAACCCTGGCTATGCGGGACCCTGGGGGCAGGGTGTCTGGCACAAATCCTTCGATAGCTACTATTACGGCGTCTTTTGGAGTGGGATGCCGGATATCAACCTGCGTAATCCAGACGCCACTGCCCAGTTACAGGATGTGGCTCGTTTCTGGCTGGAAGACATGGACGTGGATGGCTTCCGTTTGGACGCCATCAAGCACCTGATCGAAGATGGCCCGGCTCAGGATAACACCAACGCCACGCATGACTGGCTGGGCGAATTCTATTCCTTTTACAAAGGCGTCGACCCACTGGCCTTCGCCGTCGGTGAGGCTTGGACGGGGACGCGCGAGCTGCTCGATTACACTGGCGATGAAGTCGATGTGGTCTTCGCTTTCGATCTGGCCGAGGATATGATCAACACCGCCCGCGGACCTTTTGCCACAAGGGTGGGGGAGCGCACCGCTCAGATGGTGGCCGACTTCCCTGCCGGACAATACGCCACCTTCCTGGCCAACCACGACCAGAACCGTCTGATGTCGCAATTGCTGGGCGATGTAGATCAGGCCAAGCTGGCGGCCACTTTGCTGCTCACATCGCCAGGTGTTCCCTTCCTGTATTATGGTGAGGAGATCGGCATGTTGGGCACCAAGCCCGACGAGGATATCCGCAGGCCGATGCAGTGGAGCAAACGCTTGCTGAATGCTGGTTTCACCAGCGGCATCCCCTGGCGGCTGCCAGAAGGAGATTACCGCGCGAAAAATGTCGCTGCTCAAACCGATGATCCGGACTCTTTACTCAGCCATTATCGCAATCTGATCCACCTGCGCAACCAGCATCCCGCTCTGCGCACCGGCGACTGGTTGGGTGTCGACTCATCCTCGGAGCACATCTATGCCTTCTTGCGCTATACAACGGAAGAAGTGCTGCTGGTTGTGGTCAATGCTCACCGAGAGGCAGTCACCATCGATAACTACAGCCTTTCTCTGGGAGCAAGCCCCCTCACAAACGGAGTCCAGGCCATCCCGCTCATTGGGCTGGATACCCCTCGGGCTCCAGAAATAAACTCCCAGGGCGGCTTTATAAATTATGCGCCCTTCATCAATATGCCTGCAAAAAGTTTTGCCGTGGTGCAGTTTTTACCCTAGACCCTAAAGGTTTCGCGAAGCACTTCGAGCATTGCGAGAAGAAATACCTTTAGGGTCTTCTGAGGTGTTGTATGGAAGATTTTGTATTTGGTACACTAGCAACCGACGAGTTGAAATTAGTCCACCACAGTGCAGTACGCCGGGGATTGCAGCATACGTATGCCATCTCGCCGCGCGACCCACAGCCGGACGAGCCGGTGACTCTCAAGGTGACCCTGGGCCCAGACCTGAAGGCCGACCATGTGGCCTGTTATTACACCGTGGATGGCAGCCAGCCTAAGGGGTCGCGGGGTGTGGTACAGAATGGAGAAGTGCGCCTATTTGAAAAGGTGGATGTTCAGTGGGATACCTTGGTGTGGGGGTACCTGGAATATTGGCAAGGTACTCTTCCTGGGCAGCCGGAGGGCACGATCCTGCGCTATCGCCTCGGGGCCTGGGAGAACGACGGCGAAGAGACCTTTGCCGACTGGCCGGAAGTCCAGACGACGGTCGAGATTTCCACAGGCGCTTTTTTCGAAGGAGTTCCTCTTCCCGATGTCAAACCTGGTGAGCCTGCAAATGGGAATACATTCGCATTGAGCGTCGACCGCTTGGCTCCACCAGAATGGGCGCGTCAGGCGGTGATCTACCAGGTTTTTGTTGACCGTTTCTTCCCAGGTATAGGGAATGACTGGAAATCCCCGGCTGACCTGCTAGGGTTCTTTGGCGGCACGTTGTGGGGGGTTGCCGAGAAGTTAGAATACCTCGCCGACCTGGGGATCAATTGCATCTGGCTCAGTCCAATCTTCCCCAGCCCCTCCCACCATGGCTATGATGCTACAGACCTGACGCAGGTCGAAACCCGTTATGGGGGCGATGAGGCTCTGCGCGCAGTTGTCGAGGAAGCCCACGCGAAAGACATGCGGGTGCTTCTAGACTTCGTCTGCAATCATATCTCCCACAAGCACCCCATTTTCCAGGATGCGCTCTCCAATCCGGAAAGTCCTTATCGGGATTGGTTCTCCTTTGACGATTCTAAGCTCGGCTACCGGGCCTTCTTCGCTGTCAAGCAGATGCCCCAGGTCAATTATGCCAACCCTGAAGCTCGGGCCTGGATGATCGATGCAGCCCGATACTGGCTGCGCGAGTTCGACGTTGATGGCTACCGCCTGGATTACGCTATCGGTCCCACGCCCGACTTCTGGACCGACTTCTGGGTTGCCTGCAAAGCCGAAAAGCCAGATTGTTTCTGCTTTGGGGAGATCATCGATGCCCCCACCGTGCAGCAGAATTATAAGGGGCGATTGGACGGCAGCCTGGATTTCTTTGCTGCGGATGCGCTGCGGCGTACCTTTGGCTTTGGTTTGTGGAGCGAAGACAAATTGGAAAAATTCCTAGAAAGACACTCGATCTTTTTCGATGAGAACTTCATTATGCCCACCTTCTTGGACAATCATGATATGGACCGCATGTTATTCATTGCCAATGGTGACAACGAGGCGCTCAAGCGCGCCGCTGAAGTTCAAATGCGCTTGCCTGGCCCGCCAATCATTTATTACGGCACCGAGGTCGGTCTCAATCATACCCACAGCGCCCAGGAGGGGGGCGGCATCCACGTCAGTAGGGTGCCCATGCACTGGGGGGATGAGCAGGATAAGGAATTGTTAGACTTCTATCGTCAGTTGATTGCAGAGCGGAAAAGGAACCGGGGATGAATGGGATAAACGGTGGTCTCATCCACGCTGATTCCTAGAGAACCTTTACAAAATCATTTGTGAAAGCCCCTACTTGTGGTAAACTTATGCCTTGGTGCCATGGAATGAATGGTACTTTTTTTGCGCCAGCCGTGGAAACGGTTCCACACGCGAAAGGCCGGAGTGCAATAAGGCCTTTCGCTGCCCCGACGCAAGGGCGTCGGGGAGAGCAAAAGCGGGCGAAATCATAAGTCAACTAATACTCTATGAAGAGTAATCATTTATCTAATTCGTTCTGGAGGTAATACCATGTCCGATAATAAATGGGTCTACCTGTTTTCAGAAGTAGACCAGGCCGAGAAACACGCCGGAAGCTGGGAAGCGACCCGTGCGCTCCTCGGTGGTAAGGGTGCCAACCTGGGTGAGATGACCCGCATTGGGATTCCTGTGCCGCCGGGGTTCACCGCAACCACTGAAGCTTGCAACGCCTATCTGGATGCTGGTGAGAAATTCCCTGAAGGCATGTGGGAGCAGGAAGTGGCTGCTATTAAAGCCGTCGAGAAGCAGACCGGCAAGAATTTTGGTGATCCCAAGAACCCCTTGCTGGTTTCCTGCCGATCTGGGGCTAAGTTCTCCATGCCCGGCATGATGGACACTGTGCTTAACATCGGCCTCAATGACGAGGTTGCCGAGAGCATGATCGAGATGACTGACGATGCTCGCTTCGTTTATGATGCCTACCGTCGCTTGGTGCATATGTTCGGTTCCGTGGTGCTCCGGATCGATGATGAAGCTTTCGAAGATCCCCTCGATGAGTATAAAGAGGAAAATGGCTACAAACTCGATACTGAAATGACCGCCGAGGATTGGAAGAAACTCACCGAGACCTACAAGGCTGTTATCAAAGATCACATGGGCTTCGATTTCCCCCAGGATCCCTTCGAGCAACTCAAGCTGGCTACCGAGGCTGTCTTCAAATCCTGGTTTGGCCGCCGGGCTGTCAACTACCGCAATGCTGCTGGCATAGCTCACGACCTGGGAACGGGCGTCAACATCCAAACCATGGTCTTTGGCAATATGGATAAGTCGGGTACCGGTGTGGCTTTTACTCGCAATCCTGCTACTGGTGAGAGAAAAATCTATGGTGATTACCTGGAGAATGCCCAGGGTGAAGACGTGGTTGCGGGTATCCGCAACGCTGAAGACATCACCAACATGCAGGCTACATTCCCTCAAGCCTATGCTGATTTCCTAGATGTTTGTGAGAAGCTCGAACAGCATTACACAGAGATGCAGGATGTCGAGTTCACCGTCGAGAACGAAAAGCTGTGGATGCTGCAAACCCGTGATGGCAAGCGCACCGCCAAGGCCGTGGTGACTATCGCAGTGGATATGGCTAATGAAGGCCTGATCACCGAAGAAGAAGCTGTCAAGCGGGTCACACCTGAGCAGGTCGATACATTGCTTCACCCTCAGTTTGTTGATGAAGCTAAGAAAAAAGCCCAAGATTCAGGCTCATTCCTGGTCAGTGGTGTCAATGCTTCTCCCGGCGCGGCCGTAGGTCGCGTTTACTTTGATGCCGACACCGCCGAGGAGAAAGCCAAAGAAGAGGGTCAGGATGTCATCATGGTGCGCCCCTTCACCAAGCCCGACGATGTACACGGCATGTTGGCCGCCAAAGGTATTCTGACAACCGAGGGAGGCGCCACCTCGCATGCAGCTGTGGTTGCCCGCCAGTTCGGCATCCCCTGTGTAGTGGGCGCATCGGATGCGCGCATCAACTTAGAAGCTCGCACCCTGACCGTTGGCAATCTGGTCATCAAAGAGGGAGATTGGATCTCTGTCGATGGCACTAGTGGGGAATCCTTTGTGGGTCAGATTGAATCTGTATCCCCAACCTTGGAAGAGCAGACCGACCTTTTGGAGTTGCTCGTCTGGGCCGATGAGATCACTGCCACCGAAGGTGTGCGCGAGTTCCCCAAGGGCTGGCCCACGCGTGGTCTGCAAGTTTGGGCCAACGCCGATTACCCAGAAGATGCCCGCCGAGCCCGCTCATACGGCGCTCAAGGCATCGGCCTGTGCCGCACTGAGCACATGTTCTTCGAGCCTGAACGCCTGCCCATTGTCCAGGATATGATCCTGGCTGGTGATAATGTCGAGGCTCGACAGGCTGCCCTGGACAAACTACTGCCTTACCAGCGCGAAGATTTCGACGGCCTGTTCGAGGCGATGACCGGCCTGCCCGTGATCATCCGCCTGATCGACCCGCCGCTGCACGAGTTCATGCCCGATGAGCGTGAACTGCTCGAGGCGGTGATCGAAGCGCGCGTCAAGGGTGAGTCTGTTCCTGAAAAAGAAGCCTTGCTCGAGGATATCGAAGCATTGCACGAGAGCAACCCCATGATGGGTCTGCGCGGTGTGCGCCTGAGCGTGATGATGCCCGAGATCGTCTCAATGCAGGTGCGGGCCATCTTCGAGGCAGCCGCAGATGTCAAGCTGCGCGGCTTCGAGCCCAAACCCGAGGTGATGATCCCCCTCACCGGCCACGTCAACGAGCTGCACTTCATCCAGCCCAAACTGGAAGAGAGCGCTGCGGATGGGATGAAGGCCAAGAGCGTCGAGTTTGAATACAAATTCGGTACCATGATCGAAATCCCCCGTGCTGGCCTGACCGCTGACCAGGTTGCAGAGACCGCAGAGTTCTTCTCCTTCGGCACCAATGACCTGACCCAGTTCACTTTCGGCTACAGCCGTGACGATGCCGAACGTAACTTCCTGGTCAAATACGTTGAAGATGGCATCCTGGAATTGAACCCCTTCCAGACCATTGATCGCAACGGCGTCGGCCAATTGATGAAGCTGACCGTCGAGAAGGGTCGCTCTGCCCGTACTGACTTGGAATGTGGAATCTGTGGTGAGCACGGTGGTGACCCCAATTCCATCGAGTGGTGCCACCTGATTGGGTTGAATTACGTTTCCTGTTCGCCCTTCCGTGTGCCCATCGCCCGTCTGGCCGCAGCCCATGCGGCTTTGACGCATAAGAAATAATTGTCTTCAAGACCCCAGGGGTTTCCAAAAACCCCTGGGGTCTGTAACTAGGTCAATCAAAATCATCCGCAATCAGTGGGGCGATACGGGTTTCATCAACTTCACCTCTGTGAAATTCGACAAAGTACGATTTGGGATCACCATGCATTTCTTCGCCAAACCATGCCAGCACTTCATCTCTTTTCAGGCGACTACTCTTGTGGGAAAGGTATGCCTGATACGAAGAATACGGCCAGACGCGGAAATCATCTACAAAACCATGTTTTTGGGGGTTGTTGTGGATATATGCAATTAGATGGAGGAAATGCGCATCGGTAGACACCACTTTGCGCCCGAAGCGTTGTTGGAACAAACTTCCAGTGCGGTCATAAGCATGATTAATGGATTTGGCGTAGGCATTGAGAAAGTTACCGAATTTCTGACTGGGACTGGTCAATTTAGAAGACTCCAGAGACCCCAGGGGTTTATCTGAAATCCCTGGGGTCTCTGGAGTTTGTGGGGTATTTACAATCTCTTCCTCGCTTTTCACTCGCACCAGAAAATGAAAGTGATTCCACAGCAGGCAGTAGGCGTAGGTATCAAAGTAGCTGAAAAGGTGCTGAGTGTAAAGCTGGAGAAAGTAGCGAAAATTTCGCTCTTGGAAAAAGATATTCTCCCGGTTGATGCCGCGACTGTAAAGGTGGTATGTTTGATCAAATTGGAGTGGAGGGGATTTTCGGGACAAGATTTTCCTCGAGACCCCAGGGGTTTCGCAATCCCCTGGGGCATTATGGTGTCAATTAACAATTATACTGCAATAAATATATGATTCCCCAAAAAACGTTGTGACTTAAAAGTTTATTTAAAAGAGGCCTAAGACCCACACATTTCTCTGAACTTTTCTAGCAACCCTCTGTGACCATATTACGGAATTCTAGGAAAAGCCAGCGTTACCTGGGTACCCATCCCCAATTGGCTGTCGACAGAGATCGCTCCCCCCTGGGCCTCGATGAGCCCTTTGGCGATCGCCAAGCCAAGCCCGTTTCCTCGAAATTCTTCATTGCCATTGCTTGCCTGGTAGAAGCGGTCGAAGAGATGAGGCAGGTGTTTGGGATCTATGCCGCTGCCGTTGTCTTTAACCGAGACAATCACATGTTTATCCTGTGACACTGCTTCAAGCCAAATCTTGCCTCCGCTGGGAGTAAATCGTAAACCGTTGTCCAGCAAAATTAACAGGACCTGGCGTACTCGCGTACGATCTCCGAGAACTACACCCTGCGCATTTTCCAAAATCAACTCAACTTGTTTCGAATCCGCCAACTTTTTTACCTGCGAGTGAACATCCATCAATAGGTCAGGCATATCAACATGCTCTTGCTCTAACTGCAGACGTTGGGTATCCAGGCGAGAAAGGAGCAGTAAGTCTTCGACCAAGCGGGTCATATAATCTGACTCATTGAGCACATCCGCTAACAGGGCTTGTTGTTCCGAATCATTGGAATTGCGCAATACATATTCAGCAGACGCCCGGATCAAAGTGAGGGGGGTGCGCAACTCGTGACTGGCGTTAGAGATAAAAACTTGTTGTTGATCCCAGGCCTTTTGGGCGGGAACGATCGAACGGCCGGATAGCCACCAGCTTCCACATCCCAGAACCACCAGGCTGGCCGCTGACAGTATCAGAAAGCTGCTTCCCAGCTGGTTGAGCAATTGATCTTGGTCGTTCAACAAGCGACCAATCTGGATCACCGACGGGTTGGTTGAATCGCTGGCATGGTAGGTCAGCAATCTCACACGGGATCCATTCTCTAAGATGGTCGTACGTCGATCGGATCCATTTGCAAGAGCAGCAGTTCTGGCAGTGCTGTCTTCGGGGAAGGGCGGCGTAACCATATTGGGATAGGATATCAATATTCCTTCATCCGTTAGTGGGAGGACGAAGATCGCTGAAAGCCTGCCATCATACAACTCAGCTTCATAATATTCTTCCCTTTCGTACTCATCCTCATCCATTTCCTCGTTTCTATGCTCGTACTCATCTTCTTCGGAGGATGGAAATTCGGTTAGGGGTGCAACCGGAGTGAACTGAGCAATCGAAACCCCTGGCATAAGGGAGAAGGCGTTCTGTTCTAGCCAACGATCCTCTGCACTGGCTAATTCAGTTGGCATGGGAAAACCATAGAAAGAGAACAGGGTGGCCATTTTGTATTCGAGAGCCAGATCTGTAGATTCCAAGAAATACAGGCGGATCATCGTGTACGCACCCCCACCAACCACCAGGATCAGGCCGAAGGCTGCCAGTAAATATAACAGAGTAAGTTGCCAGCGCAGACGATTAAGCATGCTTCGCATCCAGGCGGTAACCTACACCGCGTACAGTTTGAATCGGATCTGACATCCCAGGGCGATTGAGTTTGTTACGCAGGTACGAGATGTACACATCGACCATGTTGGGCTGTACGTCACTGGTTAGAGACCAAACATAATCGAGAATTTGCTGGCGAGAGAGACTCTGGCCTGGGTGACGCATGAGATATTCGAGAAGTGTCCATTCGGTTTTGGTTAGATCGAGGCTTTGATCCCCTCGGCGGGCAGAGTGTGTGTGAAAATCCAGCACAATCGAACCAACCCGCAATTCACGGGCATCTGCGGATTCGGAATTGTGACGACGGCCCAGCGCATGAACTCTGGCGATTAATTCGTCGAATGAAAATGGCTTTCCCAGGTAATCATCTGCGCCGCTGTAAAGCCCCGCCACCCGATCTTCGACCTGGGTGCGGGCAGTCAGCATCAGAATGCTTAGCGGAAGTTGAGCAGATCGAACAGCCCTGCAAATTGCAGGCCCATCGCGTCCAGGTAACATCCAGTCGACGATGGCTACATCATGGACACCGCGCAACGCGATCTCTAGACCTTCATTGCCATCATGCACGATATCTACTTGGAATTGTTCTTCTTCCAACACTTTGCCCATCAATGAAGATAGGCGCTTGTCATCCTCGATGATCAAAATGCGCATATTGCCTTCCTTGTAATTTATATGGGTAAGTTTAACCTAATTTTCTTGGAAAATGATTGGAAAACGTAGATTATTTCTCAAGAGAATTCCAATCTTACCCTGTTAAGATATCTATCAATTCGTTTCAAAAAAAATATCCTTCATTGATGCGTTTGGACATCAGAACTGGAGAATCCCGATGAAAAGAACACCCTTGATAATTTCAATTGCAATTACAACCCTGATATTGATCACGCTTGGTGGCGTAATTTCTGTTGTTCAGGGCAAAGGTGATAGCAATAATTCTATGAATGCGGCTGAGATTGACACGGCTGTTGAGAAGGCGGTTACAGAAAGAGACGCGGCCTATCGAGAGTTAATCGATCAGGCGAATCAGCGCATTCTTGAAGCTCAGGAGCAAAATCAAGAGTTGCAAGAGCAGCTGGATGATCTGCAGGAGGCATCAGGCGACCTTCAAGCTGATCCTGTAGAAGAAAGCGTGCCTGTTCAAAGCGCTCCTGTTCAAACAATAATGGTCACGCCAGAACAAGCTGCCCAAATGGCGGCTAACCAATTAGGCGAGACTGACATCTACAGCGTGGAAAGTGGAAATTCCAATGGTGTTGCTGTTTATAAGGTTACTTTTAGCTCAGGAGCAGTTGCTCTGGTAAGTATGGAAGGCGAGATACTTGTTGTGCAACTCCCTGCGCCAGTTGTGAGCTCTTCGCCATCAGGCGCTTCAGCATCCTCAATTTCATCCGGCGAGGCCTATTCTGACGATGAAGACGATGACGAGGGTGAAGACGATTTGTATGAAGATTATGATGATGACGAGCAAGAAGTTGAACAAGAAGATGAAGAAGAAGATGATGCTGAGGAAGAAGATGAAGAAGAGCATGAAGAAGATGAAGGCGGCGAAGACGAAGAAGATGATGATGGTGATGAGAATGATTGATCGTTTGTTTAGTTTCAGCGAAGTTCTTTAGCAGTAGTTTATGGATAACCTGGAGGAAATATATATATGGCTAACAACAAACGTCGTCCAAAAAGTGATTTAGGCGAAGTCAAAGTGCTGATCGCCACTCTCTCGATCACCATTACGCTTAGTTTGTGGAATCTATTTTCCAATCAGGCACATAAGGAGTTTTTGGTAGCTTCTTCTTCCGCGGCAGGTACTTCCTCCGGCGAGCAGCAGTTTTCAGCGAGCTCGCCACCCTTGCCGCCGATGCCTTCTTTGGTCTCAGCCAATCAACAGGGTCTTTCTGGCGATCTAAATCAATCGTACGTTGTGCTACCGAGTTCATTGATGGGTGCTCACACACCCTCAGGGACGGGCAAAATGGCCCTGATTTCTCCACCGTCAGTTCCCCAAGGCTTCGTAGAAATTTCTGATGACAATTCTGATGATGAGGAGCATGATCAAGAACAGGGTGAAAGTGATGCGGGTTCAGGTATCGTCTTCATGGGAGGCCCTGAACCTGAGCAAAGCCAACCTCAGGATCAACAGCCCAGTCAGCCACAAGAACCGGTGACTACCACAGGCTCCTCGTAATGATTGCAAAATATCCATTCCGCGCCATGGGATCAAGAATTCTGGCTGTCCTGGATGGTGTGTCCTCAGAAGCTGAAAACTATCTTGAACAGGTTCCAGGGTGGTTCGAGGCCTGGGAGCAGATTTTGAGTCGTTTCCGAAAGGACAGCGAATTAGGCGTACTAAACCAGCACAATTGCGCGCCGATCCCCGTAAGTGAGACGCTTTGGGAACTATTCCAGATCGCAGATTGGGCATATCAATACAGTGATGGATTGGTAACTCCCACCATCTTGTCCGCCCTGGAAAGTGTTGGATATACCCATTCTTTTGATTCGATGACCGATGGGATCTGGATGCCCTTGGTGACCAGTTTGCCTCCGTCATTCTCGTCTGTGGAAATGTTGCCCGAGGAGAGGGCCGTTTGCCTCCCCACAGGGATGCAATTGGATTTCGGCGGAATCGCAAAGGGCTGGGCTGCTCAACAGGCTATGCTACGCTTAGAAGTGTATGGCCCAACCCTGGTCGATGCTGGCGGAGATATTGCAGTAAGCGGTTCGCGCAGCGACGGCAACCCATGGCTGGTAGGGGTGGAAGACCCATTTCATGATGGTGAGAGCCTGGAAGTTTTGCAGCTTGGCCGCTGTGGTGTGGCGAGCTCAGGTCGCGATCGTCGTCGCTGGCAACAGGCAGGCTCCTGGCAGCATCATATCATTGACCCTCGTACCGGTTATCCCGCCATTACCGATGTGTTCAGGGTCACAGTGATCGCACCGAATGTCTTGGAGGCGGAAACCGCTGCTAAGACTGTGTTGCTATTGGGAAGTCAAGCAGGGCTGGATTGGTTAGAAGCTCATGAGGACTTGGCTGGAATACTGGTTTTGGAAGATGGTCAACGCCGTTATAGCCATCGAATTCATGAATATATTTGGAGTAGTGATGACGCGAAATAGAGTTGTTTCAAAGGATGTTTTCGAATATGAGCCAATTGTCAGTCCCATGATGATATTACTGGTATTGCTGGCGATCACGGCAGGCACTCTTTTGGCAGCAGTCTTCCTACCTTTGTGGCTCCCCGGTTTGACCTCATCATTGTTGGGTGAAGCCCCTAAGGTTTACTGGTATCTTTCGCGTAGCAGCGCCGTGGCTGCTTTCGCACTTTTGTGGTTTTCAATGGCATTTGGGATCATGATCACCAACAAAATGGCTCGGCTTTGGCCTGGGGGACCTGCAGCGTTTGAGTTACATGAATATGTCAGTTTATTGGGTCTGGCATTCACCGTCTTCCATGCCTTGATCCTACTAGGTGACAAATATATTCAATATGACCTTTACCAGATTTTCGTTCCCTTTGCCAGTCAGGGATATCGTCCTCTAGCTGTGGGGCTGGGACAGTTGGGATTCTATGGATGGGTTTTTCTCGTAGGGAGTTTCTATTTGCGCAAGAAATTAGGAGTAAAAACCTGGCGGCTGATCCATTTTAATAGCTATCTCACATTCCTGGGTGCCCTAATTCATGGCATCTTCAGTGGCACAGACAGTGGAACAGTTTGGGCGGATTCGATGTATTGGTTTGCAGGGGGAAGCCTGTTGTTCTTGCTGGTGTATCGGGTATTAGTGATCACTTTTAGGGGCAAGATGAAACCCTCCCGGCAAATAGTTGTTTCCTGAGATGAACTCCAGAATTGGGATATGGGGAGCGCGGAACGCACCCCATATCCCAATTCTGATAACTTCTCATCCATCTTACTTTTGAACGATTTCAGTACTATTTCTCTACTTGAATAGGGTGGGGCATGGTGTTATCATGATGCCAGGAGGCAGTTATGTTCACAAATCTATCTCTCAACGCGCGAATAGGAATATTCGTTCTGATCATCGTCTTGGCTTCGGCCACTTGTGTGGTCGCTGGCATGGTTGTATATCGATTTGTACTCCAACCCTCTCCGGCAATTACTACCCCAGAAGCCCTCGATGGGACGGGTATTTCCGAAGATCCAGGCGATGCATCTGGCTCGCCAGGTATCCCTGATCTGATAGCCAGCAACGATTCAGGTTCATCGAACTCCGACGACATCACCAACAACACAACCCCGCAATTTACAGGGATCTGCCGCAACGATGACAAGATCAACCTGATAAGCAATCTCGACGGGGTTTTGAGTCATGAGGAGATTGTTTGTGAAAGCAGCAACTACACCATTACTGTAGCAACCTCGCTCAGTGATGGTCTCCACCGCATTAGCGCGGTTGCCACAGATCCCTCAGGAAATTTCAGCCAGCCTTCGAGCGAATTGAGTTTGACGATCGATACGGTAGCACCCGCGGTTCCAGGTGTTCCCGATCTCACCGAAGCTAGCGATACTGGGGTCTCCAATACCGACAATATAACCAACGACATTAACCCTCAGTTCATCGGAACATGCACATCAGGGGATATGATCACGATCCAAAGCTCGGTGGATGGTGAACAGATCCCTGAAGGGCTTTGCTCTGAGAGTGCAGGCACTTATGACATCACGTTGACCAGCAACCTTCGCGAGGTGACACATTCGATTTCGGCTACAGCAACCGATCTCGCGGGGAATTCCAGCACTTCTCAGCCTTTGGTTGTGACCATTGAGACGTTGGCCCCCAACGCTCCAGGTGCTCCTGATCTGGATGCAGGCAGTGATTCTGGAATTTCAGATATCGATAATGCCACCAATGACACAACCCCACGTTTCACGGGGATCTGCAACTCAGGCGACACATTGTCCATCTACAGCTCGGTCAATGGGGACCAACAACCTGAGGTGGTCTGCTCAGAAGGGCGCTATGATATTACCCTAACCAATCCTCTGAACGAAGGATCCCACTCAATCATTGCCAAGGCCAAAGATGGCGCCGGAAATACCAGCAATTCTCTAGAATTGATCATCATTATAGATACAACGCCTCCGCCTGTGCCTGGGACACCGGACCTGGCCGCGGGCAGCGATAGCGGCCGATCGAATACTGACAACATCACCAGTGATACCACACCCCAATTCACCGGGGCTTGCCCCGATGGGGAGCGCATCAGCCTGGTCAGCAGCGCCGCAGGTTTGCTCAGTCCAGCCAATATTTTCTGTTCGGGGGGGGTATTTGATATCACCGTCAATGAATTGTTCGGTAATGCGACCCACAGCGTTTACGCTCAGGCTACCGATGCCGCAGGAAATACGAGTGGGGCTTCTGGGGGGTTGGGAGTCACGGTTGATACGACGGCATCCTCCGTGCCGGGAACACCTGACCTGGCCGCGAGCAGCGACACAGGGGGGTCCGACTCTGACAATGTCACCAGCGACAATACGCCTCAGTTTACCGGTACCTGCGTGACAGGAGATGAGGTTAACATCCACAGCAGCGTACACGGAATTCTGAGTCCATCAGATTTTATTTGTTCTGCGAATGCCTACGATATCACGGTGACCACAACGTTAAGTAATACCACACATTCGATCAGCGCGCTGGCCATCGATCTGGCAGGCAATGTCTCGACCTATTCCAGCGGTCTAAGCGTGACCATTGGTACGACAACTCCCGCGGCACCAGGAACTCCAGATTTGGCCCCAGGAAGCGACTCAGGTAGTTCGAATTCGGACAACATCACCAAAGTGACCTCCCCGCAATTCACTGGATCGTGCACGGATGGAGATACGATCAATCTGAGCAGCAACGTCGATGGCGCCCTGAATCCATCCAATTCGGCTTGCTCGGGTGGGAGTTATAACATAACGCTAACCAGCACGCTTACCCAAACGACTCACAATATCACTGCCACGGCCAGCAATGTGAATGGCACCAGCCCGCCGTCTGGGGTGTTGGGTGTCACCATCGATACCACCGCCCCTGGACAACCTGGGATTCCTGATCTCTCAGCAGGCAGCGACACGGGAAGTTCAAATACAGACAATGTCACCAGCGATACGACCCCGCAGTTCACTGGCACCTGTGAATCCGGAACGATCGTGACCATCATTAGTTCGACAAACGGCAGCCTTTCGCCCACTGGGACCTGCTCAGGAGGAGTGTACGATATCACGGTATCCACGGTGCTCAGCCAGGACTCCCACGATTTCACCGCCACCCAGGCGGATGTCGCTGGTAACACCAGCGCGGCTTCTGGGATTTTGGAAGTTAAGATCGTCATTCCCACACTAGCCTTGAATGTTTCGGGGAATATCGGCAGTGATAGTGTCACTTCGTCTGGTGGTACGCCCGCTGATGGACCGCTCAATTGTCCCTCTGTGCGGTGCGATACTGATTTCCTGTTGGACGATAGCGTAACGTTGAATGTGGTTGTGGATGCCGCATCCAGCTTCACTGGTTGGAGTGGCGATTGCGCCTCGTTTGGAGCCAACCTGAGCGGCGTCATCACTTTGAATGACAACAAGAACTGTACAGCCACCTTCGCCGTGCTGACTCTTCCAGAAATGGACGTGGAAGGCAATTCGACTTCCATCCCCGATGGGGATACCACGCCTGATGCGGGTGATTTCACCGATTTTGGCAATGTCACAGTCGGCAGCACGCTGGACCGTACCTTCAGCATTCAGAACGAAGGCACCGACACGCTCAACCTGACCAATTTCCCCACCGCGGTAACATTGTCAGGTTCGGGAGATTTCTCGGTTCAATCTCAGCCCAGCGCAGGCTCCATCGCGTCTGGCGGGGGCGATCTGACCTTTGTAGTGCGCTGCACACCCAGCGGTGTGGCTACCGTAACCACCACGGTCTCGATTGCCAACAACGACTCGGATGAAAACCCTTACGACTATACGCTCTCTTGCAACGGTGTGGCCGCGCCAGCCCCAGAGATGGATGTAGAAGGCAATGCCACCTCCATCGCAGATGGGGATGCGACTCCCGACGCTGGCGATCATACCGATTTTGGGAATGTTAATGTCGGCAGCACTCTCGACCGCACCTTCACCATCCAGAACGAGGGCACCGACACGCTGACTCTGACCGGAACTGCCCCCGATTATGTAACCTTGTCTGGCTCCGGCGATTTCAGCATCCAGACGCAACCCAGCGCGGGCTCCATCGCCTCGGGCGGCGGCGACCTGACCTTTGTGGTGCGCTGTACGCCCAGTGGCGTCGCAACAGTTACGACAACCGTCTCGATTGCCAATAACGATGCGGATGAAAATCCTTATGACTTTACGCTCTCGTGTAATGGCGTGACCGCGCCAGCCCCCGAGATGGACGTGGAGGGCAATAGCATCTCCATCGCCGACGGGGACGCCACCCCCGACGCGGGCGATCACACCGATTTTGGCAGCGTAAATGTGGGCAGCAGCCTGGACCGCACCTTCACCATCCAAAACGAGGGCACCGACACCCTCAACCTGAGCGATTTCCCCAGCGCAGTTACGCTGTCCGGATCTGGGGATTTCAGCGTCCAGACTCAACCCAGTGCGGGATCGATTGCCTCCGGCGGCGGCGACCTGACCTTTGTTGTGCGCTGTACCCCCAGTGGCGCTGCAACTGTGACCACCACAGTCTCGATTGCCAATAACGATGCTGATGAAAACCCTTACGACTTTGGGCTTTCTTGCACTGGCGTAGTCGTATCGGCACCGGAGATCGATGTGCAGCGACCAGCGTCCACTTCGATTGCCGATGGCGGCACCGTAGACCTGGGCAATCACGATACCGGTGCTGCTACCTTGCTGTTCACCGTGGATAACAGTGCGGGCACCGCTCAACTGAGTGTCAGCGGGGTCACGGCGTCGAACCTGACCAATGTCAGCAATTTCGCCCTGAATTCCAGCACACCCATCGATATCGCAGCAGGTGAAACTGGCACCTTCGAGATCTCCTTCGATATCGATTCCGAGGCCGCTTTCAGCCTGGAGATCGACGTTGCCAGCAACGATGCCGATGAGAACCCTTACGATATCCTGATTAGTGGGACTGGCGCGGCCGCTCCTGAGATGGATGTCGAGGGCAATGACAAGGTCATCTACAGCGGTGATATTTCTCCCGATAGCGATGACCATACAGACTTCGGCAATGCGGATACCTCTGGTGCAACGGTCACGCGTGCTTTCGTGATCAAGAACACCGGGACAAACGATCTGACCTTGAGTGGATCGCCCATCGTGACGATCGGCGGCACCCACGCCTCTGATTTCTCCCTGGCATTGGATGCGACTTCGCCTGTAACCGGGGGTGGTGAGACCATTTTCAGGATTACCTTTGACCCCAGTGATAGCGGAGTGAGGGAAGCCACCATCAGTATTGCCAATAACGATGGCGATGAGAACCCATACACTTTCAGCATCCAGGGTACGGGCACAGGGGCCGCGGCGGAGATGGACGTGCTCGGGAACAGTATCTCCATTGCCAGCGGAGATACCTCACCGGATACAGCCGATCAGACAGATTTCGGCAGCGCCGATGTTGCCACAGGGTCGGTAGCTTACACCTTCACCATCCAAAACAGCGGCAGTGTGGATTTGAACCTGTCTGGTTCCCCCATTGTGACCATTGGTGGCACGCATGCAGCCGATTTCGTCTTAAACGCAGATGCCACAACGCCCGTCAACAGCGGTGGGGGTTCGACCACCTTCCAGATCACCTTTGACCCCAGCGATGCTGGCTTGCGCGAGGCCACAATCAGCATTGCCAACGACGATAGTGACGAGAACCCGTACACTTTCAACATCCAGGGTACGGGGACTAACCCCTAGATATGTTCCATAAAAAGGGTAGCAACCCACCCACGTTGGGTGTCAGTCTGCTCAATGTTCGCCCAACTCGGTTGGGCTAGCTACCCCAGTTTCGGCAGTTATGAACGCGACACTCCCTGACTTCCCTTCGATCTACATCATTTCAGGGGGTGTTGGCGCGTCTGGCGAGCAATTGGTACGCACCGCCATTGCCCAATTCGAAGGCATCGATGTTCCCTTGCGCGTCTTCCCAAAGGTTTTCACAGAATTACAGGTCCGCCAGATTCTGCAATCTGCAGCGGAGGATGGAGCGCTGGTCGCGCACACCTTTGTGGACACCAAAATCCGTCACGAGGTCAAGAATAGAGCGCGTGAGTTGAACATCGTCGAGATTGATTTGATGGGATCGTTAATGGAACAACTCGCGTCGTGTTTCCAGCGCGAGCCATTAGAGAAGCCAGGGCTGTATCGCCAGTTGCACAAATCCTATTTTGACCGCATTGATGCCATGGATTACACTTTCTCCCATGATGACGGCCAAAATCCAGATGGGTGGGGGAATGCTGAGTTCATTTTGCTGGGTCCTTCACGCGTAGGGAAAACACCCCTGAGCCTGTATCTTTCGATCTTGGGCTGGAGGGTCGCAAATGTGCCCCTGGTTCCAGGAATCCCCCAGCCGCGTACCTTGTTCGACCAGGACAAGCGTCGCATGGTGGGGTTGACCATTGACCCCTCAGCATTGGTCCAACACCGCTTGCACCGTCAAAAACGCCTGGGTGTGGGCAGAGAGGGCAAGTCTGATTATATCAATCCCGTGAAAGTTTTCGAGGAGATCGAGGCTGTTGAAGCCCTGCTGCGAAAAGAGGGTATCCATATCCTCGATGTGACCGAAAAGCCCATCGAGACCAGTGCCACAGAAGTCGTGCGGTATGTGACGCGAAAGTTGTAGTCTCATCCTGGAGATTGCCACGGCTGGCCGATAGTACCCCCAAATACACAAATCTGGATTTCTCCACTGGAATTCCCAGTGCCCCAAGGAATTTCCTCAACATTTGAGATTCTCTCTACCATTCACGCGAACTCAGTGGACGAAGATGATCGAAGGTGAGCAATATTTGAGGCAATTAGAGAAATAAAGAACATATTGTCCAATAAATATGTATATAGTAAAATATTCTTAATTATCGCCCGTCATTGGTGAGCTTCACTGCGCCAGTGGGTTAAATATCTGCAACCATGCCCAGTTACCCTTGTGGGGAGATGGCATCGTCGTTTCGTTTTCAAGGGAGAAACCACAATGACATACCCAATCGCCAAATTCAGGATCACCCGCGGACTGCGGATATTGATCAACGCTTTGGTGTTGACGTTCATGCTTTTCAGAGCCACGACGGTATAGTCAGCAGTCAACACGTATGATACAAGGACGGCTTTCGATGCCGCTGCAACCGGTACGCTCGAAGTTCTGAACTTCGACAGCCTGGCTGATTTGCTATTAATCGAACAAAACGATGCACTGACTGTCGGCCCAACTGTGGGTGATGCTACTTTCACTTACGACGATGTGGGGGGTACTGTTAAACTCCAGGTTCAGGATAGATATACTACAACCTCAGGCTCGAATTTCCTGGCGGTGCAATGGAACGGAGCTGAGTCTCAATTTAATCAAAATGATACCTTCACGCTGACCTTTGCGCAACCGGTCCAGGGGATTGGTCTATACTTTGTTATGAACGCCGATGCGTGGGCCGATGATGTCAGCCTGGCGATCGATGATGGCACTGTCAACAGTACCACAACCCTAAACCAGACTCTATCCGATGGTGCGAAAGTTTATTTTGTTGGCATTCGAGATACCTCCGGGTTTACCTCGGCCACCTATACACAAAATGGGGCAGTATCAATAACTGTTGACGACATTGTCGTCGAGGCGATGGCTGCAGCTCCAGAGATCAACGTGGAACGCCCGGCTTCGACCACCATCAACGATGCTGGCACGGATGCCCAGGGCGATAAGAAATCTTCTCAGCAGGTCACACTGACTTACACCGTCAGGAATACTGGTACGGGAACCCTCTCCGTATCTAACATCGAAGCGCCAGCAGGCAGCCAGTCCAACGTTACGGTCGATTCGATCTCCAAGACGAACTTTTCCGTGGCTGCCAGTGGAGTGGATACGGTGGATGTCGAATATTCACCTGCAGCGGGGGATGGCAGTTTCAGTTTCGAATTGGATATAACCAGCGACGATGGGGACGAAGCCAATTACGACATTACCGTCTCCGGCACTCGTGATGGCACGCCGCCGGTGACGACCGCCGGGGCTGGTCCCTCGAACCCGAGCAACGACAGTAACCCAACGTTTGCTTTCACCGCCACAGATACCGGCGGATCGGGGGTGGCCTCCTCCTCGGCGACACTTTCCGGCCCGGAGACCGGCGGGCCGACCAGCGTGACCACAGGCTTCAGCCTGTCCGCGGTGGCTGGCTCTGCCCTGCCCACCGATGGCAGCAAAGATGGCGCCTACACGATGCGGGTGGTCAGCACCGACAACGTCGGCAACGTGGAAACTACCGCCACATACTCCTGGACGTACGATTCGACCGCCCCTACAGGTTACAGCATCACCGCCGATGATGTCCTGATCAACAACGCCGAATCCACCAGCACCAGCTTCACCTTCAGCGGCGCTGAGGTCGGGGCCACCTACAACTACATCGTCAGCAGCTCGGGCGGCGGGTCCAACGTCACCGGCTCCGGCACGATTGCCACGGCTACCGATCAGATCACGGGGATCGATGTGTCCGGCCTCGGCGACGGCACCCTGACCTACAGCGTGACCCTCACCGATCCGGCTGGCAACGCGGGCAGTGCCGCGACCGACACCGCTACCCTGGACGAGACGTCGCCAACGGTGACGTCGAGCTCGAGGGGCACGCCAACTGGGGAAAACACCAATGCCGATACGCTGGTCTTCCGGGTGACGTTCGACGAGGAGATGGACCCGACCACAGTCAACACTGCCGATTTCACCGCGGATGGCACCACAGCTGCGGTCACAAACGTAGCCGTAGCCACAGCCAACACGGTCTTCGATGTGACCGTTTCAGGCGGCAATTTGGCCACTTTGAATGGCACGGTGGACCTGGACTTCAACTCACCGACAATCACCGATGCGGCTGGGAATGCACTGCCCAGCACGGAGCCGACCACGGATGAATCCTATGTGGTCGACAATGTTGCCCCCACGGTGGCCATCAATCAGGATGGTGGCCAGGCAGATCCGACCGATAGTTCGCCGATCAATTTTGCGGTGGTTTTCAGCGAATCGGTCTCTAACTTCGCCACGGGTGATGTGACCCTGACGGGCACGGCCGGCGCGACGACTGGAACGGTGACCGGCAGCGGTACCACCTACAATGTGGCGGTCAGCGGCATGACGCAGGATGGTACGGTAACGGTCGCCATTGAAGCTGGAAAAGCTACTGACGCAGGTGGCAATCCCAACGCCGCTTCTACCAGCACGGATGACACGGTAACATATCGAAATCACCCGACTATCGAAAAAGAATTCTCGCCGGACACGATTGGCGCTGGAGATACCACGACTTTGACCTTCACGCTGGCTAATCCCAATACCCTGACCACCCTGACCGGTCTAAATTTCATCGATGACCTCCCAACCGGCGTGGAGATCGCAGCCACACCCAACATCGGCGGCACCTGCAACACCAACAACGTTCTGGCGACACATTTCACACCCAACCTGGCCGCGACAGGAACGCGGATCAACCTGGTGGCGGGTTCGAACTACAGCCTGGCCCCGGGAGCCGATTGCACCATCACCGTGGATGTGACTGCAACGTCAACGGGCAGCAAGGTAAACGACAGCGGCAATATCGGTTCGACCGAGACCGGGGCTGGTACGGACGACGCCGCGGATACGCTCACAGTGGGTGATCCTACGTTGACGGTCAATGTGACCGGCAACTTCGGCACGGATAATGTCACCAGCATCCCAGTGGGCATCAACTGCCCGGGAGACTGCACCGAGAGCTACGCCTACGATACCAATGTGACCCTCACTGTTACCGTGGATCCTGGATCGAGCTTCGTGGGTTGGAGTGGGGATTGCTCTGGTACAGGGAATCCTATCGTCAACATGAAAGGGAACAAGACCTGCACGGCCACCTTCGAGGCCTTTCCAGAAATCGACGTGCAGCGCCCGGCCTCGATCCCGATCGCCGATGGCGGCACGGACAACCTGGGGGATCAGGCTCCCGGTACGATCAACTTGACCTACACCATCGATAACAGCGCAGGTGGCGCCCAATTGGATGTAACGGATGTGACCGCGCCGGCAATGACTAACGCTAATAATTTCAATGTGTCAACTGCCATGCCGCTCAATATTGCGGCAGGTGGGACAGACACAGTCGAAATAGTCTTCGATGTGGATGCCTTGGGCGCTTTCACCGTAGATATGGAGATTGCCAACAACGACTCCAACGAGAATCCCTACAATATCCAGATTACGGGCACGGGCGCGGCAGTGCCAGAGATCGATGTGTTAGGTAATGATACATCCATCGTCAGTGGTGATACCACGCCCAGTACGGCCAATCATACCGACTTTGGCAATGCTGATTTTGACGGGGCGACGATAGACCGCACCTTCACGATCAAGAACACCGGGCTGGCCGACCTGGACTTGACCGCCGGACCGCCGACGATCGTGATAGGAGGTGCGGACGCCGCTGAATTCACCCTGAAGACGGATGCGACCACGCCGGTGACCGCTGGAGGGGAGACCACCTTTACGATCACCTTCGATCCTGTGGATGATACATTGAAGCAGGCAACGGTGACCATTGCGAACAATGATGGGGATGAGAACCCCTATACTTTCAATATCCAGGGTATGGGTACTGGTCCATCCTGCGAAATCGATGTGCAGGGCAACGGGATTTGCATCCCCCATGGAGATACCTCTCCATCGGCGCTGGACCAGACCGATTTTGGGGAGGTCTTGGTGGCAGGTGGGCAGGTGACCTACACCTACACCATCGAAAACACCGGCAGTATCGATTTGACCCTCACGCATAATGATCACGTCATGATCGGTGGAGCGCATGCGGCCGATTTCATCTTGACCGAGGATGCGCATACGCCGGTTGTGGCAAGAGGTGGTACGACCACGTTTGAGATCACGTTCGACCCCACACAAGCGGGCTTGCGAGAGGCCACAATCACCATCGACAACGATGATAACGACGAGCACCCCTACACCTTCAAGGTTCAGGGAACCGGGATCGTGCCTGAGGAACCTGCCAGAGGGAGCAGACGTGGCACAGCGCCCTCGACCAGCAGATTCCCTGTGGGAGATGGGGGTGGAGAATTCCAGGCTGACCCGGTGACGATGATGGTGCAGCCAGGGACTGTGCCCACTGGGACCCAGTTGTTCATCGAGAGGCTGCCACCACGCGGCGATGACCCCAACATTATCTTGGGGAGTTTGCTATTCGATATCAGTTTCCTGGGACCGGATGGGGAGTACATCTACGACTTCTATCCCCCCATCGAGATCTGCATCAAGCCGACCTCTCGAGAAATTAGGGCTGCGGGTGGCAGCTTCAGCAACATGAACATCCTGGCCAAACATGGCAGTGCTGACTGGATGATGGTACCCAATCCCTACGAGAGAGACGGGTACCTGTGTGTCTCCACGCAGAGGAACAGCTTGTTTGCGATAGGTGTGGGGTATCTACCGGCGACAGGTTTTGCGCCGGGTATGCTGCACAGCCTTCCCGATCAACCGGCAGAGAAAGACTACCAACCCATGGATAATTTCATGCTCTTGATTCCCGAATTGGGTGTGGAACTGCCGATCATCGGTGTGCCACTTACAGAGTATGGATGGGATGTGACTTGGCTGGGAGATCGAGCAGGCTATCTGGAGGGGACAGCGTTCCCAACTTGGGCGGGTAACACGGCCATCACTGCGCATGTGTGGGATGTGAATAATGACCCTGGTCCCTTCGTCAACTTGCACACCTTGCAGCATGGTGACCAAGTGGTGATCCAGGCCTTTGGAAAGCACTATCTGTATGAAGTGCGCCAGATCGACAAGGTGCGTGCCGACAACATGAGCGCCTTGCCGCATGATGACTACGATGTGCTGACCCTGATCACGTGTCAAGGCTACAATGAGAGAACAGGTGAGTATGCTTGGAGAATAGTGGTTAGAGCTGTTCTGATCTCTGTCGAGTAACAGATTGCTCCCATTATTTTAGAAGCTGGACTTTTCGCAAAAGTCCAGCTTCTGTCGTTTACAACACACAACCTGTAATGACGATCATGGATGGTATTCGCTGATTTCTCCTTCGTCCCACACCAGGAGATCAGCGTACAAGTCATGTCCTGGATGATCGCGAGCGCTTTTCAGCCGTTTGCGAATTTGTGACACATGTACCGGATCGCGGTCACTGATGGCGATCAGGTAGTCGCGATAAGGGATACCCAACAGCATCTGCCCCGGGATATGCCCTGACCACTCTGACATGAGATCAGGAAGAAGGATGCGTGAGGCGGCGAACTTGTCTTCGATTTCGCACACAATGGTGATTTGATCTCCCTCTCCACGGATCTGATATTGTTGGTTAGATGTTCGCGCGCGTAAGTTCTCCAGTGCAACCTGGTGAACCAATTCAATAGGGGGATCGAATTGCCCGACAAATTGCTGCACAACATCAGGATTCATGCTGACTTGAAAGTCATCGAAATCAAGGATGTAGGCAATCACCAGGCCCGCGATAAAGGATTGGTGCGCCGGAGCTTGCAGGTCGTATTCGGCCATATCTTCGATCCACTGGTATGGTTGAAGCTGGGGTAACAATCCTTCGGACGAATTTTCGCTTGAGCTGGTCATATCAATGTAGAATTTTTTAGAACGAGGTTGTGTTGGAAAGAGGATTCAATAATACACTTGATCTCTAATATGGGAATCACAAGGCACATTTCTTTCACGCAAGATGACTGCGTTATCAACTCGGACGTTATCTCCAAGGATGCAATCTCTCTCGATGTACACATTTGGCCCGACACTACAATTAACCCCAAAAGTCACGCCAGTTTCGATATGATAAGGCGGCAAAAACACGGTTTCTTCGAATGGGCTATCGCAAATTTCATACTCTGGGGCAAAATAATGCTTGTTGATCTCCAAAAGATCTGCCGGTTTTGTTAGATCGATGCGGCTGTTGATATGGACGCCTCGCACGTGTCCCTCATTTTCGATCAGCATTTGGATGGCCTCTTGGAGTTCATACTCGCCGCGCGGGGAGGGTTGCACTTCGGACACATATTTCAGAAAACCTTGTTGAAAACAGTATAAAGGTGTGCTGGCGATGTTAGATGGAGCCTTCTCTGGGCCAGGCTTTTCGATGATCTGTTGGATCCATTCTCCCTCGAGTACGACGACTCCCACCCTATGTAATGCCTCGGTTGGTACGGGTAGGAGCGTCAGGATGGCCTGTGCGCGTGGTTCTGAATCCCAATGGGATAATACGTTCTGGATGTCGGTTTTGGGTACCAGGTTGTCACAAGACGACAGCACGAAATCGCAATGAATATGGGGAATTGCCTGGGATAAGGCATGCGCCATCCCTAGAGGTTTGGGCTGCTCCACCAGGGTGATTTCGAGATGCTTGAACCGGGCTTTCCGAAAATGAGCGCGGATTTCATCGTCGTCAGGGCTGGTCACCAGGACGAAATCGTTTATGTCCTGCTCCACGAACGGTTCCAAAACGCGCTCGACGATAGGTATCCCCAATATGGGCGCCATGGCTTTTGTGCGGGTGGCAGTGATCGGGTGCAGGCGTTTGCCTTTGCCTGCGGCTAATATTACAGCTTGCAATTTTCTGTTCCTTTGGTTTTGCGGAAATCTTCAAGAGAATTTCCAGAATTAGGGATAGGCATGGTGCGAAGCACCATACCTATCCCTAATTCTGAAGAATTCGTAGATGTTATCCTGAGTCGTCAGTGCCAGTTGAAGCATTTATCGTCAACCCCTTTTGAGAAATTTTTGGTAGGTAAATCTGGGCTCTCTCTAGATTGGCATTCTCTGCGGCGCGCTGCCAGGCTTGAATAAGCTTGTCTTCCTTTCCAGGCTTTGTTAGCGCGAAAACGGAGCCACCTCCGCCCGCGCCCGTCAGCTTGGCACCCAATGCGCCGTTCTGAAGGGCAATCTCGATCAGCAGGTTGTTGACCCAACCAGCACCGTCTTCGAATCCGCAGTAGGTCATCATCTCATCGACCAGACGGTGGTTGCGGTTCATCAGTTCCCCAAAGGTTCCCCAATCTTTTTGAAGCAGGGCAATCTTGCCTTTCCAGGCGGTTTCCCAGGCTCCCTGCATGAAGTCTACCATGGGTGGGATGTCTCCACCGGTGGATTTCCAGGTATCGTGTTCTTCTAGATAGCGCGGGCGCATTTTGCCATGCACGTCTCCTGAATCGTGTTTGACCCCGCTGGATATGGCCACCAAGGGCAGTTCGTCAACCCAAGGATCTAAGCGTTCAACGGTGACATAGGGCTCTTCGTGCAGGGGATTCTGATGCAGTTTGCCGCGGTAATCCAAATAGGCAATGCCGCCGAAGAGCGGCACATAGCGGTCAGCGTATCCGGCTGTGATGCCCAACTCTTTGGCTTCGACACGTTGAGTCAGTTCAGCGAAAATATAGTCGTTGTGCAATTGGGGGTCGAGTTGGTAAAAGGCGCGCAACCCAGCCAACATGAGCAGCACGAAGAGCGATGACCCTCCCAGTCCGCTCTGACGCGGGACATGAGTCCAGGTTGCGAAGTGAAAGCCCTTCGTGGGGAGTTTCTCTCTAAATTCCGGGCTGTACCTGTGTAGACGGTTGATGGCCCCTTTGAGCAGATCGAGCTGATCATCATAGGGAAGAGGAATTTGCCTGGGATCGAAGACCACCTGATCGGTCGTTCGAAGTTCACCATGGTGGGAGTGCAGCTGCTCGAGGACGATGAGATCGTTTTCCTCGATGCGTGCGTGGGCAAAAATATCCACTGCGGCAGTGATGGTGGCGAAATCTCCTTCATTGGCATCGCTGGGGTTGCCGAGGATATTGATACGAGCGGGGATTTTTAGGTGATATGCCATAGTCATATCAAACCCCAGATTCTCACTGGGGTTTGATCATCGGAAAATGTTATTGACCTGAAAGACCCCGTATCGGTTTTTAGTTAAAACCCCAGGGATCTTATGTGACAACCTCTGCCAGGGTTTGCTCTGCGAAAGTGTAGCCGCGATCCATGGCCTTGAAATTCATCGGCAGAGTTTTGCGATGTCGGTCGGGGATGTGTTCGGCCAGGGCTTGTTTGACCGCTTCGAGGGATAGCACTGGCGCCAACTTCAACATGCCGCCGATCATGACCATATTCGCCATACGAGAGAGACCAATTTCCTCTGCGATCTCATTTGCGGGGACATAGAGGTGTTTGATGTCATCACGCTCCAGACCGCGGTTTATCAATGATGAATTGGCCACCAGAACACCGCCCGATTTGGTGAGGGATTCGTATTTGTCCAGGGAGGGCAAGTTGAGCACGACAGAGACGTCCGGGTTGCGCACCAGGGGTGAGCCGATCTCATTTTTAGAGATTATCACGGTGCAATTCGCTGTCCCGCCGCGCATTTCTGGTCCATATGAGGGGATCCAGGTCACATTGAGACCGTTATCCAGGGCTGCATACGCTAGAACTTGTCCGGAAAAAAGAGTCCCCTGGCCGCCAAAACCTGAAATGATAATACTGGTTTCATTCACGATGGGTACTCCTTATGTTCGTTTCTTCGTTAACTCGGGGTTGACTTTGTAGTCTCCTAATGGAAAGACCGGAACCATGTGCTCTGCGATAAAATCCAGCGCTTTGCTGGGCTCGATTTTCCAGTTGGTTGGGCAGGAGGAGAGTAGCTCAACCATAGAGAAACCTAGGCCGCGCTCTTGGGTTTCGAAGGCCATGCGCAGCGCTTTCTTGGATTTACGAATGTTTTTGGCATCGTGCAGGCTGCGCCGAACAATGTACCCGGTGCCGTCCATGGTGGCGAGCATCTCACACATGCGGATGGGGAAACCGGTCAATTCTACATCTCGCCCAAAGGGAGAGGATGTTGTGGTCATACCAGGCAGGGTGGTCGGCGCCATTTGGCCACCGGTCATCCCGTAAATGGCGTTGTTGATGAAGATCACAGTGATATTCTCCCCCCGGGCAGCGGCGTGCATGATCTCAGCCATTCCAATAGAAGCCAGGTCACCGTCTCCTTGGTAGGTAAATATCGTGTTCCCCGGCAGCACGCGTTTGATCCCTGTGGCCATCGCGGGGGCGCGTCCGTGGGCAGCCTCGACGAAATCCATGTTAAAGTATTTGTAGGCAAAAACGGAGCAGCCGACTGGAGCTACGCCGATGGTTTTTTCGCGTAAACCCATCTCGTCGATGACTTCAGCGACCAAGCGGTGCGCGATACCATGCGTGCAGCCTGGACAGTAGTGCGTGATTGTTTCTGCGAGCGCTACGGGTCGTTGGTATACAATTTTGGATTCGGGATTTGCTGGGACAGTCATTATTTGCCTTCCTCAACAATCTTTTCAAGTCGGGTGATCCATTCTGCGCGTGCGTTACCGTTTACTGGTTTTGTGTTCTTGGAAACTCTGCGGATATCATCCAAGATTTCATCGGGGAAGGGGGTCACGCCGCCCATACGGCCGTAGAATTCGACGGGTACTCGTCCCTCGACAATCGAGACGATGTCGTCGAGCATCATCCCGGAATTCATTTCGACGACCAGGATGCGCTTCACACGCTTCGAAATTTCCACGATCTGCTTTTTGGGAAATGGAGCCAGGGTTATGGGGCGGAACAGTCCTGCTTTGATGCCTTCTTCTCGGGCAGCGCGGACTGCAGAGGAGGCAACTCGGCCGGCGGTACCGAAACCGATTACGGCGAATTCAGCATCTTCCATCAAGGATTCGCTGTAGCGAACTTCGTTCTCCTCGATCTCCATCCACCGTTTTACCAGCCGGATGTTGGTGATTTCTTCATCAGCGGGATCGATGTAGATCGATGAGAGGAAATTGGGTTTGCGGTCTTTCGCTCCAGAGACAGCCCAATCGGGGGGTTCTTTGGGGAGTTCCCTCATAGGCGGCAATTCGGCTGGCTCCATCATTTGGCCCAAATTCCCATCCACTATCAAATGGACAACATTGCGATACTTATCTGCCAGGTCGAAGGCTAAGAAGATTGTGTCGATGGTTTCTTGTACGCTGGCTGGCGCGAGCACGATGGGGAAGTAATCTCCGTGTCCCCCACCCTTGACCATTTGGTAGTAATCACCTTGCGATGGGGCGATATTTCCCAGTCCTGGACCCCCGCGCATAACGTTGACGATCACCGCAGGAACCTCTGTTCCAGCGATGTAAGAGATACCCTCCATCATTAAGCTAACGCCTGGGCTCGAGGATGCGGTCATTGTGCGCTTGCCGGTGCAGGCTGCACCATATACCATGTTGATTGCAGCGACTTCGCTTTCAGCCTGAACAAAAGCTCGGCCAAGCTGGGGCATCCGCTTGGCCATGTATTCTAGAAACTCGGTTGAGGGGGTTATCGGGTAACCATAAAAGCCTTCACATCCCGCACGTATTGCTGCTTCGGCAAAGGCTTCGTTTCCTTTGAGTAGTTCTTTCGCCACTGTGTGCTACCTCCTAGGCAGAAACTGGGGCTTTTTTGGTATGGACAGGTACTTCTCGATAGACTGTAATCGCAGCATCTGGACAGATGATCGCGCAGACGGCGCAACCCGTACAGCCCTCATCGATTAGATGAGCTGGATGATACCCCTTTGGGGTTAGGCGCTCCATATCTAGTGCAATCACATCCTGAGGACAGGCACTTACGCACAAAGCGCATCCTTTGCAGTGCATATCATCAACTTCGATCCAACCTTTTACAGGCATTAAATTTCTCCTTTACAGAAAATTTGCATCGAAAAAAACACACAAAATCCAAGCCAATTATTACTATTTTGGTCCGTTTTGCGTAGTGAAACCTGTCATTGGGATGACAAACAAATGTACTTTGATCATAGTATATGCAATATTTACGCAGATTTCAAATTTGATAGGCCAATTTTACTGTCGATCCTAAAAGAGACGTGTATAGTATAAATATTGAAAATAATAAAATAGGCCGTCTCAGGTGAACTCCAGATTTGGGGGTATGGGGGTGTGCACTGCGCACCCCCATACCCCCAAATCTGGTAGCTTCCGTAGCGAGTAATAGAGAGCCAAACCATTAAGTGAGAATCTATTGGAAAGAATCTTAGTAGTTGACGATAATCGACAGATAGCGGATTTCCTTGCCCATAAAGTGCTTCCAAGCTTGGGTTATAGTGGTTTGGCTGCCTATTCAGGGAAAAGAGCGCTGACGATCATCAAGAAACAGTATCAACAGTTGTGTCTGGTGATTTTAGACTGGCAACTCCCAGATATGACTGGTTTGGATGTTCTTCAGCAGATGAAAGAGCGCAATATTCGTTTGCCTACAATCATCATTACGGGTGAAGGATCAGAAGAAGTAGCTGTGGATGCTTTACGATTAGGGGTGCAAGATTACCTGATCAAACCTATCGATGCGGACGCGCTCGGAGAGGCAATCGATCGCGCCCTGGAAACTGTTCGCCTCCGCAACCAAAAGGTTCTCCTGACTGCCCGATTGAAAAATCA